>NZ_JBDPMI010000012.1:0-211647 GCF_039871555.1 Streptomyces sp. B5E4 | reverse complement strand
CCTCGCTACTGCTGTGTCACTACATCAAACACTTGGCATCGATTACTTGGCACACTGTTGAGTTCTCAAAGAACGGACACTTCCTTCAAAACCCTTCCGGGCCTCTCCGGGCGTTTCCCTTCGGTGTTCCGTAACCGTAGCGGATTGTCCCGGCGGCGCAAAATCCGGCCGCCCGCCGAAAAGAACCGGGCATGCCGATTCAACCCCGACGAAAGGGAGACGATCACACAACGAGAAGATGGAACGAGCCGCCCCTCAAGGACGGCCACCGCCGCACTCCGGAACCTGAACGGCCCCGTGGCAACCCGAAGAACTTTACGGATCCATGACGTCCTTGTCAAGCACCGCCTTGCGGGCCCGGTCACGGCCGCGCGTGCCCGCCCCGCCAGGGCCTCGTCACGGTACGGTAGGGGCCATGACAGCACGCGCACGTACCCAGCAGTGGTGGGCCGCCTGACGGCGGTCGACCTCGGGTGCGTGCGTGGGCACGACTTCAGCGGCCGCCGGTTCGGCGGCCGTTTTGCGTGGCTCTCTCGCTCGCCGGCCGTCGATGCGGCGGTCTTCGGCAGTGGACGAGAGGGTCGACGACGATGACGGCGTACGGATCGCGGGGCTCGCGGGTACGGATCTTCAGCGGGGTGAAGCCCACCGGGCATCTGACCCTCGGGAACTACCTGGGTGCCGTGCGGAGCTGGGTCGAGGTGGACCAGCATCAGGCCGATGCGCTGTTCTGCGTCGTCGACCTGCATGCCATGACCGTGTCCTACGAGCCCGCGCGGCTCCGGCGGCTCAGCCGGCAGGCCGCGCAACTGCTTCTGGCCGCGGGGCTCGATCCCGCTCGGTGCACCGTGTACGTGCAGAGTCACGTGGACGAGCACGCGCGGCTGTCGTACCTGCTGGAGTGCACCGCCGCGGACGGGGAGATGCGGCGGATGATCCAGTACAAGGAGAAGGCCGCGCGGGAGCGGGCCAAGGGCGGGAGCGTGCGGCTGTCGCTGCTGACGTATCCGGTGCTCATGGCCGCCGACATCCTGGCCTTCGACGCCGACGAGGTGCCCGTCGGCGACGACCAGGCGCAGCACGTGGAACTGGCGCGGGATCTGGCTCAGCGATTCAACCAGCGCTACGGGCGGGTGTTCACCGTGCCGCGGGTCACCCGGCCGGCCGTCGCGGCGCGGGTGATGAACCTCCAGGATCCGGCGTCGAAGATGGGCAAGTCCGACGACGGGCCCGCGGCACGGGCCGGCGTCGTGCATCTCCTCGACGAGCCGGACGCCGTGCGGCGGAAGGTGATGCGGGCCGTGACGGACAGCGGGACCGAGGTGACGTACGACCGGGAGGCGCAGCCGGGGGTGGCGAACCTGCTGGAGATCCTGGCGGGGTGCAGCGGGCGGAAGCCGGCGGAGCTGGCGGGTGAGTACACGTCGTACGGGCAGCTCAAGCGCGACACCGCCGAGGCAGTGGTGGAGACGCTGCGGCCGGTGCGGGAACGGCATGCGGAGCTGAGTGCCGATCCGGCGTACGTCGAGGGCGTACTGGCGCGCGGGGCGGAGCGGGCGCGGGAGAGGGCGCGGCCGCGGGTGGATGCGGCGTATGCCGCGGCCGGGTTGCTGCCCGTCTTCGGTGCCGTCAGCTCGTCGGGCGGATCGTGACGCTGCCGTCCCCGGTGGTGGCCTTGATGCGGTGAGGGCTGGCGGGGTCGCGCGGGACGGTGACGTCGGTGCTGCCGTCGCGTACGTCGGTGCTCACCCGGTACGGCGCCTTCGGCACCTCCACCGTCAGGCCGCCGTCGCGGGTGTCGGCGGTGACCTGGTCCGGGGTTTCGGTGAAGCCCAGGTGGAGGCTGCCGTCGCCGAGTGCGGCGGTGACGCGGGTGGCGGTGAGGCCGGTGGCGCGGACGGAGCCGTCGCGGGCGTCGAGGTCGACGGGGCCGGCCGCGCCGTCGATGCGTACGGAGCCGTCGCGGGCCTCGATGTTCAGGGGACCGCCGGCGTCCGCGACCTCCACCGCGCCGTCGCCGCTCGTGATGTCGAGCCGGGTGTCGAAGCCGTTCGCCTCGATACGGCCGTCGCTGCCGTCGACCGTGACGGCGAGCCGGCGCGGGACCTCGACGCGGTAGCGGGAGTCGCAGCTCACGACGACGCCGCTGCACTTGGTGCGGAAGTGCAGGGTGTCGCCGTCGACGGACCACGTGGTGCCGACGTCGCCGTTCCACTTCTCCGCCTTGAACCAGCGGGTGACCTCGATCTCGCCGCCCTCGCGGTCGACGGGCACCAGTTCCACGGCGGTGTCGTCGGCGTCGATCGTGAGGGTGGTGGCGTCGGCGCCGATGCGGAAGGTGCGGTGCTCGGCTTTGCCGTCGCCGACGGCCTGGGTGCAGGCGGTCGCGACGGCGGCGAGGGCCAGTGCGAGCGCGGGGGCGGCGAGGGCCTTGGGCTTCGGCTTCATGTCGTACGACGCTACGGACGCGCGCGCCCGCGCCCCATCCTGCGGGCCACCGGCCGCGGGTGGGGGTAACCCCCGGGTGGGCGCCGGGGATTGCGGGCCGGGTGGAGGTGCTACGGGTCGGCGTCGATCTTGTCCTTGTGGGAGAGGCGGCCGTCGGTGAAGCAGAGGCGGTAGGACGGGTCGAGGGTGAAGGGGGCGGTGCGGTAGAGGACGCAGTCGTCGGTGCCGGGCGGGTCGGCGGGGGCGGCGGCTGGGCGGGTGTTGACGTCGGCCTCGTAGGCGGGGAGGCGGCGCTCGACGGCGTCGCGGGGCTGGCCGATGCGCAGCGTGTCGTAGGTGTCGGCGTCGAGGACGGAGCGGTAGGAGGTGTAGAGGTTGGCGCCGAAGAGGAGCGCGCCGAGGACGGCGGTGCCGACGACCGGGATCCAGATGGCGTCGAGGATGCCGCGGCGTACGCGGCGGCGCGCGGCGGCCAGTTCGCGCCGGGCGGCGTACTCGCGCGGTGGGGCGGGGGTGGCGCCGGGGGCGAGGGGCAGCCGGGCGGTGACGGCGAAGCCGCCGTCCACAGGCTGTGCACGGAGCGTTCCGCCGGCGAGGCGGACGCGCTCGTCGAGGCCGACGAGGCCGTAGCCGCCGGGGGTTTGTGAGGCTTTCAGGGCTTTTGCGGTACTCGGTGGCGGCGGGCCGTTGACGACGGTGACCTCGGCGTGGTCGGCGTCGCGGCGGAGGCGGACGGTCACGGGGGCGGCGGGGGCGTGCTTGGCGGCGTTGGTCAGCGCCTCCTGGACGACCCGGTGGATCGCCCGGTCGGCGACCGGTGGGAGGGGGGTGGCGGGAGGTTGTTCTCCGTCCGGCGTCGCGTCGTGTGCAGCGGTGCGGTCTCCCTCTTCGTCTCCGTCTTCGGCGCGTACCAGCTCCACCTCCATCCCCGACGCGGCCGCCCGCTTGACCAGCTCCTCCACCCTGTCGTCCGCCGGGTGCACCGGCGCACCCTCGTCGTCCTCGCGCAGCACGCCGATGACCTCGCGCAGCCGCTCGGTGGCCGCCGCCGCGGCCTCGCGCAGTTCTGCGGCCTCCTTGCGGGCGGCCCGGTCGAGCCCCGGGGAGACCTGGAGGGCCGCGGCGCGGACGGCGATGAGCGTCAGCTCGTGGCCGAGGGAGTCGTGCATGTCGCCGGCGATACGGGAGCGCTCGCGCAGCCGGGTGCGGTCGGCGGTCAGCTCCTGCTCGTGCTCCAGCCGCTCGGCCAGCTCCCAGCCGGTGCTGACGAGCACGGCGTGCTGGCGCGCGTACCGGCCGAGCAGCCAGGGGAGCACCATCGCGAAGAGCACGGTGAGCGCGAGCGTCGCCCAGCCGGCGAACGTGGCGTCGGGGACGGTGCGGACGAGCACGAGGCCGGAAGCGGCGATCGCGCCGAAGAGCGCGAGCGCTCTTCGCGGGCGGTCCGTGCGGCGGCCGAGGAGGAAGGAGAGGGCGACCTGGGCGAGGACGAACTGGTTGGTGAACAGCTCGGGCGTCGCGGCCAGCGCCAGTGCGGCCGGGATCGCGGCGGCGAGCAGGGGACGTGCGCGGCTGACGGCGACCGCGAGGGCGAGGAGGGGGACGGCGGCGATGCGTATCCAGCGCAGGTCGACGCCTGCCGCCTGCTCCGCGCCGGGGAGGCCGCCGGCGTAGACGGCGGGGAGGGTGAGGACCAGCCAGAGGAGCAGGCCGGCGGCGCGTTCGCTGCGCAGCACGCGGCGGAGGGCGGGGGCCCGGGTGGGGCGGCGGCGCCCGGGGCGGTCGTCGTCCCGGTGGTCGTCGTCCGGGTGGTGGCCTGCGGGGCGGCTCGGGCGGAGGCGGTCGGGCAGCGTGCGACGCGGGGTGCCGGGCAGCCGGTCGGTGCCGGTCATGCGGCCACGGTACGGCGGGCGGGGACCGCCGGGCACCTGACGAAAGTCATGGGGAGGTCCTGACTTCCGTGCGCGGTGGCGTGCGGGCCGCGTTCCTAGCGTGAACGGCATGAATGACGCGATCATCCACGCCGTCGAGGGCGTGGTCAGCACCCCGTGGGTGTACCTGGCGCTCTTCGGCATCGCCGCGCTGGACGGCTTCTTCCCGGTGGTGCCGAGCGAGACGCTGGTGATCACACTGGGGGTGTTCGCCGCGGCCGACGGACAGCCGGACGCGGTCCTGGTGGCGGCGGTGGCGGCCCTCGGAGCGCTGACCGGGGACCACGTCTCGTACGCCATCGGGCGGCGGGCCGGGCCGCGGGTCTTCGACCGGCTGCGGCCCGGGAGCCGGGCGCAGCGGGCGTACGCGCGGGTGGGGCGGATGCTGGCGGAGCGCGGCGGGCTGGTGCTGGTCGTGGCGCGCTACATCCCGGGCGGCCGGACGGCGGCCACGCTGACGACGGGGGCGACGGGTTTTCCGCGCCGGACGTTCACGCGGTACGCGGTCCTCGCGGCGGTGACCTGGGCGGCGTACGGGACGACGCTCGGCTACGTCGGCGGCGCGGCCTTCGAGGACGAGCCGCTGCGGGGGGTGGCGCTGGGGCTGGGGCTGGCGTTCGGCATCACGCTGCTGCACGAGGGCGTACGGGCCCTGCGGCTGCGGCGACGCGCGGGCGGGGGTGCCCGTGCCGTAGGCGCCGGGGGTTACGGCGAGCCGTGCGCCGGGGGCCCGGCGTCGTCGCCGGCCAGCCCCGCTTCGTAGGCGAGGATCGCGGCCTGGACCCGGTTCTTCAGCTCCAGTCGGGCCAGCACCTGGCTCACGTACGCCTTCACCGTGCCCTCCACCAGGTGCAGGCGCCCGGCTATCTCCGCGTTCGACAGCCCGGCGCCGACGAGCGCCAGCACCTCGCGCTCCCGCGGGGTGAGCGCCGCGGCGCGCTCGCGCGCCTCCTTCTCGCGGGTCAGCCGGCCGCCGCTGACCCGCTGGATGACGCGGCGGGCGACGTGCGGCGAGAGATAGGAGGCGCCGCCGGCGGCGGCGCGGACGGCGGCCATCAGCTCGTACGGATCGCCGGACTTGAGCAGGAAGCCGGCGGCGCCGCTGTCGAGGGCTCCGGCGATGTACTCGTCCTCGGAGAAGGTCGTGAGCATCACCACGGCCGTCTCCGGCGCGGCCCGGCGCAGCTCGGCGGCCGCGCCCAGGCCGTCGAGCACGGGCATGCGGATGTCGAGCAGGGCGACGTCGGGGCGGTGCCGCCGGGTCAGCTCGACGGCTTCGCGGCCGTCGCCGGCCTCGGCGACGACCTCGATGTCGTCCGCGGCGGCGAGGATGGCACGGACCCCGCCGCGGACCATGGCCTCGTCGTCGGCGAGGAGGACCCGGATGGCCTCCCGCCCGGAGGCGGCCGGGCCGGGCGGCGGGGGTGGCTGCGCTGTCATCTCCGGCTTCCCTACGGGCGCTTGGCGTCCGGAGCCGGGCCCGTGCCCAGCTCTCTGCTGCGGTCGCGGGCCGCTTCGATGGCCGCGATCAGGGCGGCCCGTACGCCGTGGTTCTCCAGCTCGCGGATCGCGTTGATCGTCGTGCCCGCCGGCGAGGTGACCGCCTCGCGGAGCTTGACCGGGTGCTCGCCGCTGTCGCGCAGCATGACCGCCGCGCCGATCGCGGCCTGCACAATGAGGTCGTGGGCCTTCTCGCGCGGCAGGCCCAGGAGGATCCCGGCGTCGGTCATGGCCTCGACGAGGAAGTAGAAGTACGCCGGGCCGGAGCCGGACAGGGCCGTGGCGGCGTCCTGCTGGGCCTCGGGGACGCGCAGCGTCTTGCCGACGGGCTTGAAGATCTCCTCGGTCCGCACCAGATGCTGCTCGACGGCGTGCCTGCCCGCGGAGATGACGCACATCCCCTCGTCCACGAGCACCGGAGTGTTCGGCATGACGCGGACGACCGGGGCGCCCTCCGGCAGCCGCTCCTCGAAGAAGCCCGTGGGGATGCCGGCCGCGGCGGAGACGACGAGCCGGTCCGCCGGCATGTGCGGCGCGAGGTCGTCCAGCAGCGTGCCCATGTCCTGCGGCTTGACGGTGAGGATGAGGGTGTCGGCGCGCTTGGCGGCCTCGCCGTTCGAGACGGGCTCGACACCGTAGCGATTGCGCAGCTCTTCGGCGCGGTCCTCGCGGCGGGCGGTCACGAGCAGGTCGTCGGGCGACCAGCCGGCGCGGATCATGCCGGAGAGCAGCGCCTCGCCGATCTTTCCGGCGCCGAGTACGGCGACTTTCTGGGTCATGCCGTCCATCCTCGCACCGCCGCCCGGCACCCCGCGAAGTTATCCACAGCCCGGACAGGGCAGCAGGTCACGCCGTACGGCGCCGGAGCGTCACCGCGCCGAGGGCGAGCACCGGCACCGCGCTGCCGCCGACGACCGCGACATCGCGGAGGAGGTAGCCGGTCACCTCCTCGTGGTCGAGGACCTGGCTCATGCCGTTCACGGCGTACGACATCGGCAGCACGTCGGAGATCGCCTCCAGCACCGGCTGCATCGAGTCCCGGGGCGCGACCAGCCCGCACAGCAGCAGTTGGGGGAAGATCACCGCGGGCAGGAACTGCACGGCCTGGAACTCCCTCGACGCGAACGCCGACACGAACAGCCCCAGCGCCGTGCCCAGCAGCGCGTCCAGCAGCGCGACGACGAGCAGCAGCCAGGGCGACCCGGCGAAGCCGAGGTCGAGGACCCACACGGCGAGCCCTGCGGCCAGCGACGCCTGGACCGCGGCCAGGCCGCCGAAGGCGAGGGCGTGGCCGAGGACCATGTCGCCTTTGCCGAGGGGCATGGCGAGCAGCCGTTCCAGCGTGCCGGAGGTGCGTTCGCGCAGGGTGGCGATGGAGGTCACCAGGAACATGGTGATCAGCGGGAAGATGCCGAGCAGGGAGGCGCCGATGGGCCCGTCCGCCGCGACGAGCCGCAGGAACGCCTTCTCCACGGTCGCGCTGCCGACCCGCTCGCGCTGTCCGTCGGGGTGTCGTCGGCCAGGACCCGGCCGGCGCGCATGAGCATCAGCCGCTCGCAGCGCTCCGCCTCGTCCCTCACATGCGACGAGACGAGCAGCGTGGCGCCGCGCTCCGCGGCGATCTCGTGGACCAGCCCCCACAGGTCGCGCCGCAGTACGGGATCGAGGCCGACGGTCGGCTCGTCGAGCACCAGCAGTTCGGGGCTGCCGAGGAGCGCGACGGCGAGGGAGACGCGGGCGAGCTGGCCCCGGAGGCGGCCGTCAAGGAAGGCAGGGGCACCCGGCGAGCCGGGTGCCCCTGCCGCGCTACGGACCGGAGCCCTCAGGCCCGTACGCGATCCGCCTCCGGCAGCCCGGCCGTCGTGTCCGCGGGCGCCGCCGCGCGCCGCGTCTCGTGCCGGAACAGGGCTCCCGGCCACCACGTCCAGCGGCCGAGATCGAGCGCCAGCGCCGGCACCATGACCGTGCGGATCAGGAACGTGTCCAGCAGCACGCCCACCCCGACCAGCACGCCCATCTGCGCCATCGTCACCAGCGGCAGCCCGGCGAAGACCGAGAACGTCGCGGCGAGCACGATGCCGGCCGACGTGATCACGCCGCCGGTCGACGTGAGGCCGCTGAGGACCCCCTTCGCGTGGCCGTGGAGCGCGACCTCCTCCCTGACCCGGGTCATGAGGAAGATGTTGTAGTCGATGCCGAGCGCGGTCAGGAACACGAAGCCCATCAGCGGGATGGACCAGTCGACCGCGGCGAAGTCGAAGACGTGGTCGAAGAGCAGGTACGACGCACCCAGCGCGGCCACGTTGGACAGCACGGCGGTGGCGAGCAGCACGAGCGGCGCCACCAGCGCGCGGAGGAGCCCGATCAGCACCAGGAAGACCACCAGCAGCACGATCGGCACCACCACCCGCAGGTCGCGGTCCGCCGCCCGCTGGGTGTCCAGCGCTTCGGCCGTCGTGCCGCCGACCAGCGCGTCCGCGCCGTCGACGGCGTCCACGGCGGTGCGCAGGTCGTCGACCGTGTCCTTGGCCGCGTCGGAGTCGGGTTCGTCGTCGAGGGTGACGCGCAGGGCGGCCAGGTCACGGGTCGTGTCGCCATCCGTGACCCCCGCCACGCCGTCGACCTTCTCGACGGCGGCCCGTACGGAGTCCTTCGCGTCGGCGTCGGTGACGATGTCGGCCGGGTCGGAGGCGCCGGAGGGGTAGTGCGCGGAGATGCGCTCCTGCGCGACGACCGACTCGGGCTTGTCCTGGAACAGTTCCGACTGCTTCAGGCCGAAGTCCATCCCGACGACGCCGAACACGAGCACGGCGGTCACACCCAGCGACATCAGCCACGACCAGCGCGGCCGGCGCGCGACCGCGGCGCCGATCCGGGACCACACCGTGCGGTGCCCGTGCACGGGGGTGCCGTAGCGCGGCACGAACGGCCAGAAGACCCACCGGCCGACGATCACCAGCAGCGCCGGCAGCACCGTGACCAGCGCGAGGAACGCGCACACCGCGCCGACCGCGCCGACCAGGCCGAGGGAGCGGGAGGAGCTGATGTCGGCGAAGTACAGGCAGGACAGACCGACCGCGATGGTCGCGGCGGAGGCGAGGATCGCCGGGAAGCAGCGGCGCAGCGCGAGTTGCATGGCCTCGTGGCGGTTCTCGTGGCGGTGCAGTTCCTCGCGGTAGCGGGCGATGAGCAGCAGCGCGTAGTCCGTACCGACGCCGAAGACGAGGACCATCAGGATCCCGGCCGCCTGCGGGTCGACGGGCAGGGAGGCGTGCTTGGCCAGGAGGTATGTGCCCGCCTGGGTGAGGACGGCGGCGAAGCCGACGGCCAGCACGGGGAAGAGCCACAGGAGGGGGCTGCGGTACGTGATCAGCAGGAGGACCGTGACGACGACCAGGGTCGCGAGCATCAGCGTCGCGTCGAGGGAGTCGAAGACGGCGACGGAGTCGGCGAGGGAGGCCGCCGGGCCGCCCACCTCCACGTCGACGCCGGGCGGTGCGCCGTCGGCGGCCACGTCGCGTACGTCCTCGACGACGTCGGTGAGGTCGTCCTCGTCGGTGATCGGCACGATGGTCATCAAGGCGCCGCCGTCGTCGGAGGGCACGGGCGGCGTCACGCGCTCGCCCGCGGCGACGTACGGCGCGAACGCCGCCACGTCCGCCTCCGCCTTCTGCCGGCCGGCGTCCGTCATCGCGCCGTCCGGCACGCTGTAGACGGCGACGGCGGGCATGATCTCGTCGTCCGGGTCGCCGCGGAACTTCTCCAGCTCCGTGTTCAGCTCGGCGGATTCGGCGCTGCGCGGCAGAAAGGCGTTGGGGCCGGTGTCCTCGACGTCCCCGAGCTTGCCGGCCAGCGGGCCGAGCACGACGAGGAGGAGTATCCAGGCCGCCAGTACCAGCCATTTCGTTCGCTGTCCTCCGGGGGCAGCCACGAGCTGCTTGATCCGAGCGGACATGGGATGGTCTCCTTCTCAAGAGGTGAATCGGGCGCACGACTGGCCCGCACCGCGGCCGCTGTGGTTTGCCGACCTGGCCGTGGCGCGGAAGTGTGCCGGGGATTGCTTCGTCCTCGTACGGGCCGGAAGTTGCCGCTTCCGGCCCGTACGCATCTGCCGCTATTCGATCTCGCGCATCATCTTCTCCATCGAGGTGATGGAGCGCCGCGCCTCGGTGAGCTCGTCGATGCTGCGGCGGTGCAGTTCGAGGTTGTCCTCCAGCAACTGCTGGTATTTGACGGCCAACTGCCGGTACTGCTCCTCGCGAGCCGCGAGCATCTTGGCCCGCCAGGTGGCGGCGATCTGCCAGACCACCACGATCAGCAGCGCGAAGAACCCGGCGGCACCGACCGCGCCGACCACCGCACCGACTGTGTCGCCGCTGTCGGCGAGGTGCACCGTCTGCTCGTTCATGAGGCTTCCTCTTTCACCGTCTCGGGCTTCCCGGTGCCGGTCCTGTCCTTCCCGGGGGGCTCGCCTTCCGACTCGCCGTCACCGTCGCCGATCGTGCGGGCGACCTCCTCGATCAGCTCGGGAGTCAGCTCGTACCGGAACGAGACCACCTCGTAGAACTTCATCGCCTTGCCGTCCTCGGACAGCTCCAGCGAGCCGGTGATCAGGCCCGCGGCCTCCAGCCGCTGCAGGTGCATGTGCAGCAGCGGGCGGCTCATGCCGATCTCGCGGGCCAGCCGGCTGACGTAGTTCCGGCCCTCGTGGAGCGCGGCGACGATCCGCAGGCGGTGCGGATTGCCGAGCGCCGCGAGGACCTTGAGAAGTTCGTCTCCGGACGGGGCCGGAGCGGGCGTCCGTGCCATCTGCGGCCCCTTCGTGCCTCGGTGTGTAAGTCAAAGCTGACAGGTGTCACAACCACCTGTCAAAGAGTACTGACACATGTCCGGGTCGTCTGGGGGTGACCCCGGGCGGGCCTCAGGGTTTCCCCTGAGTGGGCTGGCGGGAGGCGAGGCCGAACAGGGCGAGCGCCACGAGCTGCGCCGCCGCCGCGCCGACCGGCAGGGCGCCGCTGCCGTAGGCGTCGAGGAGGATGCCGCCGACCGCGCCGCCGGCGGCGACGCCGAGGTAGACGGCGCTGCTGTTGAGCGCGAGGGCCTGGGCGCCGGCCGGGCCGGCGAGGCGCAGCAGCCGGGCGCTGGCGGCCGGCGGGATCCACCAGGCCGCCGCAGACCACAGCAGCAGCAGCGGCACCACCAGCACCAGCGGCGCGGGGCGCAGCGGCCAGCAGGCGACGAGCCCGGCCATCACCAGCGCGAACGCCCCGCAGCCCATCAGCAGCGCGCGCTCCGCGCCCCACCGGTCGGCGGCGGGGCCGCCGAGCTGGCTGCCGACGATGCCGGCGATCCCGGCCAGCACGAACACCACGCCGAGCCCCGTGGGGCCGACGCCGGCGAGGTCGCGGAGGTAGACGGCGAGGTACGTGACCACCATCAGGTTGCCGAGTACGGCGACGGCGGTGGCGGCGAGGCCGACGAGCAGCGCGGGGCGGGCCAGCGGGGTCAGCCGGTCGGCCAGCCGCAGGGGCTCGCCGCGGGGCGGCTCGGGCAGGGTCGCGTACAGGGCCGCGAGGGAGGCGACGCCGAGGAGGCCGCCGAGGACGAACGCGCCCTGCCAGCCGGCGACGGCGCCGACCCAGGTGCCGAGCGGCACGCCGAGCAGCAGCGATGTGGTCAGTCCCGCGAAGACGGTGCCCATGTAGCGGCCCTGCCGCTCCGGCGGGGCGAGGGCCGCGGCGGCGCCGAGGGCGCCGGGCACCACGATGGCGGCGGCGAGCGCGGCGACGACGCGCAGGGCCATGAGGACGGGGAAGGAGGCGACGAGCGGCATGGCGAAGTTCGCGGCGGCGAACACGGCGAGGGCGACGGTGAACAGGGGGCGGCGGGGCCAGGTCGCGGTGAGCACGGAGGCAACGGGGGCGGCGAGCGCGAGCACGAGGGAGAAGACGGTGACGAGCTGCCCGACAGCGGCCTCGGAGACGTCCAGGCCCTCGGCGATGCCGGGGAGGACGCCCGCGACCAGGTAGTCGTCGGTGGAGAATGTGAAGGTCGTCAGCGTGAGCGCGATCAGCCAGCCCGGCAGGGAGCGGCGGAGGGGGGATGCGGCTTTCTGCAGGGTGGGATTCTCGTCCATGCCGTTAAGGTAACAGTCGTTACCTTAACGGCGTCCACCGGTTTCCGGCCGCCCGCGTACGTGCGTACGCGGGCGGCCGGACGGCCCGCCGTACCAGGAGTGCCATGCCCAGACCCGCCGACCCGGCCCGCAAGACCGCCCTGCTCGACTCGGTCGTCGACTACCTCGTGGACCACGGTCTGGCCACCCTGTCGATGCGGCCGCTGGCCAAGGAGCTGGGGCAGAGCACGCGGGTGCTCACCCACCACTTCGCCGACAAGGCCGACCTGCTGGCCGCCACGCTGACGCGGCTGGACGAGCGGCAGCGCGAGTGGCTGGCCGGGCTGCCCGGCGCGGACGGCGAGATGGGCATGGGGGAGGTCGTACGGGCCACGTGGGAGTACCACCTGACGCCCGAGCATCTGCCGCTCACCCGGCTCATCCACGAGATCGAAGGGCTCGCCGCCGGCGACCGGCTGGGCGGCGCGACGTCGCGGCTGCTGGCGGACCGGGTGGAGTTCGTCGCGGGCTGGTTCCGCGACCGAGGGGTGCCGGCGGAGGCGGCGACGGGCTACGCGACGCTGCTGAACGCGGCTTTCGCGGGGCTGCAGATCGACATGCTCAACACGGGCGACCGGGAGCGCACCACGGCGGCGGCGCACCGGCTGGCGGATTTGGCGGACGGCTGGGTGGCGGCGTACGCGGGGGCGCGGGAGGGGGCGTAGGCGACCGCCCGCGGGTCTACGGCGGGGCTGCGGCGCGAGACTGCGCGAGGGCTGCGCGCGGGGCTGAGGCGCGGGCTCCGGGGCGCGTCAGCGGCGCTTCTTGCGCTTGCGCTTGGCGGGGTTGCCCGTACGGGACGAGCGGCGGCGCACGTGCTGATCCAGCCGGTGCTCGTAGTCCTTGCGCAGCATGCCCTCGCCCGGGGCCTCGACGACGCTCCGCACCGCGTACGCCATCAGCACGCCGACGAAGCCGATGACCCGGATCGGCCGCCACGAGCTGTCCGCGGGCCCGGCCTCGTGCGGGCGGCTGAAGCCGCCGAGGGTGCGCGTGAAGGCCAGCGAGCTGCAGATCGCGAAGGCGGCGATCATCAGCAGTTGGATGATGCCGCCGCTGTCGGCCAGTTGCAGGCCGTTGTACGACAGCGCCAGCACGAACGCGCCTCCGGCGGCCAGCACGAGCGCCAGCACGGCGACGCCGACGCGGCGGGCCCAGTAGCCGCGCGAGCGGTCGACCCAGGTGATGCCGAAGAACCGCAGGGGCTCCGGCAGCGGCGCGCCGTCGTGGTTCTCGGACTGCTGGTTGTCGCTCACGCACCCGATTATCGCGGAGCCCTCCGCGGCGTGTCCCGCCCCCCTGGGGCACGGTCGAACGCCGTCTCCGGCGGCCCGCGGGTACGGGCGCGGCCACGCCGCTACGGGCGGGGCCGCGCCGGACTCAGCCCTCCAGCTTGGTGACGTCCCGCACCGCGCCCTTGTCCGCGCTGGTCGCCATCGCCGCGTACGCCCGCAGGGCGGTGGACACCTTGCGCTCGCGGTCCTTCGGCGCGTACCGCCCGCCGAGCGCCGCGCGGCGCTCGGCGAGGGTCTGCTCGTCGACCCGCAGCTCGATGCTGCGGTTCGGGATGTCGATACGGATCAGGTCACCGTCCTCGACCAGCGCGATCGCGCCGCCCGCCGCCGCCTCCGGGGAGGCGTGGCCGATGGACAGCCCCGACGTGCCGCCGGAGAAGCGCCCGTCGGTGACCAGCGCGCACGCCTTGCCCAGGCCGCGGCCCTTCAGGAACGAGGTCGGGTAGAGCATTTCCTGCATGCCGGGGCCGCCCTTGGGGCCCTCGTAACGGATGACGACGACGTCGCCCTCCTTGACCTGCTTGCCGAGGATCTTGTCGCACGCCTCCTCCTGCGACTCGCAGACGACGGCGGGGCCCTCGAAGGTGAGGATGGAGGCGTCGACGCCCGCGGTCTTCACCACGGCGCCGTCCGCCGCGATGTTGCCCTTGAGCACCGCCAGCCCGCCGTCCTTCGAGTACGCGTGCTCCAGCGAGCGGATGCAGCCGCCTTCGGCGTCGGTGTCCAGGGACTCCCAGCGCTCGGACTGCGAGAACGCCGTCGCCGACCGCACGCAGCCGGGCGCCGCGTGCCACAGCTCGACCGCCTCGGGCGACGGGGAGCCGCCGCGGACGTCCCACCGCTTGAGCCAGTCCGCGAGCGAGTCGGAGTGCACCGCGTGCACGTCCTCGTTCAGCAGGCCGGCGCGGTACAGCTCGCCGAGGATGGCGGGGATGCCGCCCGCGCGGTGCACGTCCTCCATGTAGTACGTCCCGCCGGGGGCGACGTTCGGGGCGACCTTGGCCAGGCACGGCACCCGGCGGGAGACGGCGTCGATGTCCGCCAGCCCGTAGTCGAGGCCGGCCTCCTGGGCGGCGGCGAGCAGGTGCAGGATCGTGTTCGTCGAGCCGCCCATGGCGATGTCGAGCGCCATCGCGTTCTCGAAGGCGCTGCGGCTCGCCACGTTGCGCGGGAGGACCGTCTCGTCGTCCTGCTCGTAATAGCGCGTGGTCAGCTCGACGACCGTGCGGCCCGCGGCCTCGTAGAGCGCCCTGCGGGCGGTGTGGGTCGCGAGCACCGAGCCGTTGCCCGGCAGGGAGAGGCCCATGGCCTCGGTCAGGCAGTTCATCGAGTTGGCGGTGAACATGCCGGAACAGGAGCCGCAGGTGGGACAGGCGTTCTCCTCGATGCGCAGCACGTCGGCGTCGGAGACGCCGTCGTTCGCCGCGTCCACCATGGCGTCGATCAGGTCGAGCTTGCGGACCGTGCCGTCCACGAGGGTGGCGCGGCCGGCCTCCATGGGGCCGCCGGAGACGAAGACCGTGGGGATGTTCAGCCGCAGGGCGGCCATGAGCATCCCGGGGGTGATCTTGTCGCAGTTGGAGATGCAGACCAGGGCGTCGGCGCAGTGCGCCTCCACCATGTACTCCACGGAGTCCGCGATGAGGTCGCGCGAGGGCAGGCTGTAGAGCATCCCGCCATGACCCATGGCGATGCCGTCGTCCACGGCGATCGTGTCGAACTCCCGCGGCACCGCGCCGGCGGCCTTGACCGCCTCGGAGACGATGCGGCCGACGGGCGCCAGGTGCGTATGCCCCGGGACGAACTCGGTGAAGCTGTTGGCGACCGCGACGACGGGCTTGCCGATGTCCTCGTTCGCTACGCCCGAGGCGCGCATGAGGGCGCGGGCGCCCGCCATATTGCGGCCGTGGGTGACGGTACGGGACCTCAGCGCGGGCATGTTTCCCTCCCGGGGAAGCGGCACATCCAGGTCTCCGAGCGTACGCCCCCTGCCCACGGCCCGGACCGTTTGTCCACAGTCCGGACGGTGCGGTCGTACCGCCGCACCCCGCCTGTGGACAACTCCCGGCGGTGTCGGCGCCTGCCGCTACGTTAGGCGCATGGCTTCCCGAAAGAGCGGCGGCAGGGACCGCCCCGCGTACCGCTGCTCCGAGTGCGGCTGGTCCACCGTGAAGTGGCTCGGCCGCTGCCCCGAGTGCCAGGCGTGGGGCACGATCGAGGAGGTCGGCGCGCCCGCGGTCAAGACGACGGCCGCCGGCCGGGTCACCACGTCCGCGCTGCCCATCGCGCAGGTCGACGCCCGCCGCGTCGAGGCCCGCGGCACCGGTGTGCCGGAGCTGGACCGGGTGCTCGGGGGCGGGCTCGTGCCCGGCGCCGTGGTGCTGATGGCCGGCGAGCCCGGGGTGGGGAAGTCGACGCTGCTGCTCGACGTCGCCGCGAAGGCCGCGGTCGGCGGCGAGCGCACGCTGTACGTGACGGGAGAGGAGTCCGCCGGTCAGGTCCGGCTGCGCGCCGACCGTATCGGGGCGCTGAGCGACGGGCTGTATCTGGCCGCCGAGACCGACCTCGCCGCCGTCCTCGCCCACCTCGACGAGGTCAAGCCCGCCCTGCTCGTGATGGACTCCGTGCAGACCGTCGCCTCCGGCGAGATCGACGGCGCCCCCGGCGGCATGGCCCAGGTGCGGGAGGTCGCCGGCGCGCTGATCCGGGCCTCCAAGGAACGCGGGATGGCCACGATCCTCGTGGGGCACGTGACCAAGGACGGCGCCATCGCGGGCCCCCGCCTGCTGGAGCATCTGGTGGACGTCGTGCTGCACATCGAGGGCGACCGGCACGCCCGGCTGCGGCTGGTCCGTGGCATGAAGAACAGATACGGCGCGACCGACGAGGTCGGCTGCTTCGAGCTGCGCGACGAGGGCATCATCGGCCTCGCCGACCCCAGCGGCCTGTTCCTGACCCGGCGGGACGAGCCCGTGCCCGGCACGTGCCTCACGGTGACCCTGGAGGGCCGCAGGCCGCTGGTCGCGGAGGTGCAGGCGCTGACCGTCGACTCGCAGATCCCCTCCCCCCGGCGCACCACCTCGGGCCTGGAGACCTCCCGGGTCTCGATGATGCTGGCCGTGCTGGAGCAGCGCGGCGACATCCGCGCGCTGTCCAAGCGGGACATCTACAGCGCCACCGTCGGCGGGGTGAAGCTCTCCGAGCCGGCCGCCGACCTGGCCGTCGCGCTCGCGCTGGCCAGCGCCGCGAGCGACACCCCGCTGCCGAAGAACCTGGTCGCGATCGGCGAGGTCGGCCTCGCCGGCGAGGTGCGCCGGGTGACGGGGGTGGCCCGGCGGCTGGCCGAGGCGGCCCGGCTCGGGTTCACCCAGGCGCTCGTCCCGGCGGATCCGGGCAAGATCCCCGCAGGCATGAAAGTACGGGAAGTCGCGGACATAGGGGACGCGTTGCGCGCGCTGCCGGCCGGTCGGCGGCGCGCGGGCGGCGGGTCCCGGGAGGCGGCCGCAGAGAGGGAGCCGAGGGAGGCCCGGCAGCCCGAGGAGGCGCGCCGGTAGACTTTGCCCCGGTCTCTTCCGTGCGGGGGAGCGCAGGGGGCTCGTGCGTGCGCCACCCGGCGCACGCGTAGAGCGCCGAAACGACGACCGGAGGATTCCGGAGGGTTCCAGTGGCAGCAGGCGACCGGGTGGGCGCCCCGGGCAGAGCCGGCGGCAGTTCCGGCTCCGATGCCGCGGTGAGGGCCGCGCTGAGCGCGGTCGCGCCCGGCACGGGGCTGCGCGACGGCCTGGAGCGGGTCCTGCGCGGCAACACCGGCGGGCTCATCGTGCTGGGCACAGACAAGATCATCGAGTCGATCTGCACCGGCGGCTTCGTGCTGGACGTCGAGTTCACCGCGACCCGGCTGCGGGAGCTGTGCAAGCTCGACGGAGCCGTGGTCCTCGACCGGGACATCACCCGGATCGAGCGCGCGGGCGTGCAGTTGCTGCCCGACGCCTCGATCCCCACCGAGGAGACCGGCACCCGCCACCGCACCGCGCAGCGGGTGTCGATCCAGAGCGGCTTCCCCGTCGTCTCCGTCAGCCAGTCGATGCGGCTCATCGCGCTGTACGTCGACGGCCAGCGGCGCGTGCTGGAGGACTCCGCCGCGATCCTCTCCCGGGCGAACCAGGCGCTGGCCACCCTGGAGCGGTACAAGCTGCGGCTGGACGAGGTCGCCGGCACGCTCTCCGCGCTGGAGATCGAGGACCTGGTGACCGTGCGGGACGTCTCCGCCGTCGCGCAGCGGCTGGAGATGGTGCGCCGGATCGCCACCGAGATCGCGGAGTACGTGGTCGAGCTGGGCACCGACGGCCGGCTGCTGTCCCTCCAGCTCGACGAGCTGATCGCGGGCGTCGAGCCGGAGCGCCAGCTCGTCGTCCGGGACTACGTGCCGGAGCGCACCGGCCGCCGCCCGCACACCGTGGACCGCGCGCTCACCGAGCTGGACCGGCTCTCCCACGGCGAACTGCTCGAACTGCCCATCGTGGCCCGCTCGCTGGGCTACTCGGGGGTGCCCGAGACCCTGGACGCCGCGGTCTCGCCGCGGGGTTACCGGCTGCTGGCCAAGGTGCCGCGCATCCCCAGCGCCGTCATCGACCGGCTGGTGGAGCACTTCGGCGGCCTGCAGAAGCTGCTCGCGGCCAGCGTGGACGACCTGCAGACGGTCGACGGCGTGGGCGAGGCGCGGGCCCGGTCGGTGCGCGAGGGGCTGTCGCGGCTGGCGGAGTCGTCGATCCTGGAGCGCTACGTCTGACGCGGACGGCGCGGGGCCGGGGACGTCAACGTCCCGTCTCCGCGTACCTCGTGAGGACGTACGGCGGTCAACGTCCCGTAGCCGGGCGCCTCATGAAGACGTACGTCGTCAATGTGGCGTGCCCGAAGCGCGCCGGGGAACGTATGGCCGTCAACGCAGCGCTTCGCGGGCGTCGTGACGCGCGTCAGGCCTTCTCCAGCACGAACGGCGCCGTCGCCGTCGCGAAGCCGTCCGCGCTGGCCTGCGCCTCGTAGCTCCCCGCGCCCGCCGTGCCCGCCTTCGGCGTCGCGCAGCGCGGCTCGCTCGCCCGCATGTCCCACTCGTACGTCCGCGAGACCTCGCTGTTCGCCGGCACCGCCAGCAGGATCGGGCCGGTCGTCCACGGGCAGTCGTCCGACGCCCACCACTGGCTCTCACCGCCGGTCGCCGTCGAGATCGTGAGCACCGTCGAGGTCGGCGAGAAGTCCAGCTTGCAGTCCCGGTCGCCGGAGTTGACCGCGGTCAGCTCGAACACCGGCCGCTCCCCCGGCGCGTACGAGCGCTCGGCGCTGCGCAGCGTCAGCTCCACGTCGTCCGCGGCGCACGCGGCCATGGACGAGCCGGCCGGCACGCCGTCCGAGCCCACGCCGAAGCCGCCGCCCGCGGAGCCGGAACCGCCTCCGGAGCCGGTGCCGCCGGCGGAGCCCGCGTCCTCGCCGTCGCCGGAGCCGCGGCCGCCGTCGTCACCGGAGCCGTCGGAGCCGCCCGAGCCCTCGGAGTCGCCGGAGCCGCCGTCGTCCTCGCCGTCGCCGGAGCCGTCGGAGCCGTCCGAGCCGCCTGAGCCGCCGCCCGTCTCGTCGCGGCCCCCCGGCGGGTTGTCGATCACCGACGAGTCGTCCGTCGGTCCCGGGGTGATCGACTCCGCGGGGTTCTTGCCCTCGTTGGCGGCGTTCTCGCTATCGCCCCCGAGGTTGATGACCAGGATGGCGAAGATCGCGAGCACGGCGAGCAGGCCGAGCAGGACCGCCCGGCGCCGCCAGTAGATGGCGGACGGCAGCGGACCGACAGGTCGGCGGAAAGATCCCACGCGGAAACCTTACGAGACTTGGGGCGCAAGACGGTCCCGTACCCGCCCGCGCGGTCTGACTTTCGTCAGGGGAGCGTACTGACTTTCGCCGGAAGTGGTGAACCAGGCACGCTGCGTACCGTCCGGGCATGAACGACGAGTTGTACCGGCACGTCACGTCCCTCGCCCGCCGCACCCCCGACTGGCTGCACGCGCTCGCCGAGTACGGCACGGACGCCGGACTCCTGTTGCTGGCCGCGCTCTTCGCCGCCGCGTGGTGGGCGGCGCCGCGGCGCGCGCCGGTGGTCGCGGGGGCGGCGGGCACGGTCGCGGCGTACGGGCTGAGCGAGCTGCTGAAGGTGTGGGTGGAACGGGAGCGGCCGTGCCGGGCGGTGCGCGAGGCCGCCGCGCCGCTGGCGGACTGCCCCCCGCCGGGCGACTGGTCGTTCCCCAGCAACCACGCGACGATCGCCGGCGCCGCGGCCGTCGCGCTGGCGGTGGCGTGGCCGCGGATCACGGCGTGGGTGCTGCCGTTCGGCGTGCTGCTGGCGGCGTCGCGGGTCTTCGTCGGGGTGCACTACCCGCTCGACGTGGCGGCGGGTCTGGTGCTGGGTGCGGCGGTCGCGGCGCCTTGTGCGGCGCTCGCGGGGGTACGGATCGGGGGTACCGGGAGACGCCGCCGACGGGTCGCGGGCACTCGGACGGGTAAGACGTCCCCCATTGAGTGACAACGTCACCCGTGGGAGTGAGAAGCGCCGAACAACCCCGATCCGTACGCGACTATGCGCCTACCTTCGCGGGGTGACGAGCAGCCCCGACCCCGAACCCGCCCGGCAGCCGCCGCCACCGCGCCCGCCCGAGCAGTACGAGCCCTACCTGGACGGCCTGTTCACCTACTGCATGTCGGTGCTGTGCGACCACGACGACGCCGTCGCCGCGCTCGGCGACGTCCTCGCGATCGCCGAACGCCAGCCGCGGCGGCGGCCCACGACACCCGCCGAGTGGCGGCCCTGGCTGTACTCGCTGGCGCGGTGGGCCTGTGTGCGCCGCCTGGACCGGAAGCCGGGGCAGAAAGCCGCGCAGCGCTCCGCGCACCGGCCGGTGCACCGGCGGCCCGCCGCCACCGCCGGGGAGAAGCGATCCTCCGGCGCCGCGGAGGCGGTGCCGGAGGCGGCGCCGGCGTCAGAGGCGTCGCAGGCGTCGGAGGCGCGGGCCGCCGCGGATCCGGTGTCGGAAGCCGCTTCCGACGGCGCGTCGGAAGCCGACCACCTGCACCGCCGTGAACTGGCCGCGCTCGCCTGGCCCGAGGCCGCCGGCACGACGCCCGAGCAGCGCGAGGCGCTGGAGTTGGCCGTACGCCACCGGCTGCCCGCCGACGAAGTCGCCACCGTGCTCGGCCACCACCCCGACGCCGCCCGCGTGCTGCTCTCCACCGCCGCCGCGGAGGTCGAACGGACCCGCGCCGCGCTCGCCGTGGTCGACCAGCACGGCTGCCCCGCCATCGCCCGGCTCGCCGGCGACAGCCGGCTCTTCCTCAGCGCCGCCCTGAGCCGCGAGCTGGTCCGGCACGTCGACGACTGCGCCGAGTGCCGCCGCGCCGCCGAGCGCGCGGGTGCGGGCTGGGCCTGGCCGGGCACACTGCGCGCCGCGCGGCCCGAAGGACCGCTGCCCGTGCTGGAGGCGCCCCGCGCGGCCGCGTACACGGCGATGCTGCGCGCCCAGCGCACCCGCTTCGTGCACGCCCCGCGCTTCGACCGCCGCGGCTATCCCCGCGACCCCCGGCACCGCGCCGCGCGCCGCGGCCGGCTGCGCTCCCGGGCGGTGACGTCGACCGTCGTGGCCACCGTCATCGCGGCGCCGGTGCTGGCGCTGTGGGCGGCGAACCGCGGCGCGCCCGCGACCGGCGAGGTGCAGTCCGGCTGGCCGCCGCCGAGCGCGGACGCGGACGCCCCGGAGTCGCTGGACGGCCGCCCGGTGGAGAAGGCCGGCAGCGCGTACGACGACTCCGGACCGGGGTCGTCGGACGGCAACCGGCCGGACGTGTCGGTGGAGGTCGTCGACCGCGGCGGCCCGGCCCCGGGCCGGGCGGGGACGGGTCCGGGCCGGCTGACGGTGGAGGCGTGGCCGGCCGGGGAGACGACGTACCTGCGGCTGCGGGCGTCCGGCGGCACGCCGGTCGACTGGCGGGTCGGGACGGACGCGGGGTGGCTGCGGTTCAGCGCGACGTACGGGACGCTGCGGCCGGGCGAGGCGACGACGGTCGCGGTGACGGTGGCGGAGGCGGGCGAGCCGCGGACCGGCTGGCAGGCGCGGGTGTACGTGTCCCCGGGCGGCGCGGCGATCCTGATCACGGGCGCGGGCAGCGGCCGTACGAGCGCGGGCTCCCCCGCCCCGTCCCACCCGAAGCCCCCACCGGACACCCCCCGCCCACCGGAGCCGACGCCCTCGGACCCCGACCCCACCCCCTCGGACCCCGACCCCACACCCTCGGACCCGGACCCCACACCGACTCCGTCCCGCACGGACCCGAGCCCACCGGACTCGTCTCCGGCGCAGACGCCGTCGCAGGCGGGCTGAGGGGCCCGGTGGCACCGCGGACCCGCGGACGGCCGACGCGCGGTGCGGGGCGGTGTTCGGCCCGCACCGCCCGTACCGCCGCCCGCCCCGGGGCCCGGCCGACACCCTGCGATCCGCCCGGCCCGGCCCGCAGCCACCCACCTCAAGCCGTGCGCACCGCGGCCCGGCGCCCCCGGCCGCCCCGCCCCGTATCGGTTCTCAGTCCGCCGGGTGGGGGGCCGGGAGGGGGGCGTGCTGGGCTGCTCGCAGGCGTTCTTCGCAGAGTTCCGCCAGGCGGGCGTAGGCCTTCTCGCCCATCAGTTCCACCAGCTCAGGGCGGTACGACTCGTACACCGCCCGGCCCCCGCCGTGGGCCGAAGGGGCCGAGGTGCACCACCAGTGGAGGTCGTGGCCGCCCGGGCCCCAGCCGCGGCGGTCGTATTCGCCGATCGAGACCATCAGGAACTTGGTGTCGTCCGGGCGCGTGATCTCCTCGTAGGAGCGGCGGACCGGCAACTGCCAGCAGACGTCCGGCTTGGTCTCCAGCGGCTCGCGGCCCTCGCGGAGCGCCAGCAGGTGCAGCGCGCAGCCCGTGCCGCCGGGGAAGCCGGCGCGGTTGTGGAAGACGCAGGCGCCGTCCACGCGGCGGGTCTTGCGTTCGCCGTCCTCGTCGGTCTCGATCCAGCCGGCCGGGCCCCGGCCCTCGGCGTGGTGCTGCCACAGCTCGGGTGTGAGCCGGCGCACATGGCCGCCGACCCGTTTCTCGTCGTCCTTGTCGGAGAAGTGCGCGCCCAGCGTGCAGCAGCCGTCGTCGGGGCCCGCGGCGTCGATGCCGTGGCAGCCGCGGCCGAAGATGCACGACCAGCGTGACGTCAGCCACGTCAGGTCGCAGCGGAAGACCTGTTCGCCGTCGTCGGGGTCCGGAAACTCCACCCACGCGCGGGCGAAGTCGAGCCCGACCTCCTCCGACCGCGCGGCATTCTTGCGTACGACGCCCGAACCGGCTTGCGTTTTGCCCTGTTTCTTCCTCTTGCTCACGGGACCCAGCGTACGGCCGGGCGGCAAGGCGCTAGCGTTTCCCGTTATGCGACTCGGCGTTCTGGATGTGGGCTCGAACACGGTGCACCTGCTGGTGGTGGACGCGCACCCCGGTGCCCGGCCGCTGCCCGCGTACTCGCACAAGGCGGAGCTGCGGCTCGCGGAGCTCCTCGACGAGGAGGGCGCCATCGCCGAAGACGGGGTCGAGCGGCTGATAGCCACGGTTCACGAGGCGCTGCAGGTTTCGGAGGACAAGGGCGCAGAAGACGTGCTCCCGTTCGCCACCTCCGCGGTCCGCGAGGCGGCCAACGCCGAGTCCGTGCTCGCGCGTGTCGCGGACGAGACCGGGGTGAAGCTCACCGTGCTGACCGGCGAGGAGGAGGCGCGGCTGACGTTCCTGGCCGCGCGTCGCTGGTTCGGCTGGTCGGCCGGGAAGCTGCTGGTCCTGGACATCGGCGGCGGGTCGCTGGAGATCGCGTACGGGATCGACGAGGACCCCGACAAGGCGGTGTCGCTGCCGCTCGGGGCCGGCCGGCTGACCACCTCCTGGCTGCCGGGGGACCCGCCGGACCCCGACGACGTGCGGGCGCTGCGGCGGCACGTACGCGCGCAGATCGCCCGGGTCGTCAGCGAGTTCAGCCGGCTCGGTGAGCCGGATCACGTGGTGGCGACGTCCAAGACGTACCGGCAGCTCGCGCGGATCGCGGGCGCGGCGCGGTCGGCGGAGGGGCTGTACACGCACCGGGCGCTGTCGGCGAAGGCGCTGGAGGAGTGGGTGCCACGGCTGGCGGCGATGCCGGCGGCGGAGCGGGCGGAGCTGCCGGGGGTGTCGGAGGGCCGGGCGCGGCAGTTGCTCGCGGGGGCGCTGGTCGCGGAGGGGGCGATGGACCTGTTCGGCGTGGACACGGTGGAGATCTGCCCGTGGGCGCTCCGCGAGGGGGTCATCCTCAAGCGGCTGGACCAGTTGCCGTGACGGGCCGGAGGGCGGAGGAGGCCGCGTACCCTGTCTCCGTGGCAGGAGCATCCCGTTACCGGACCGACGAGCATGATGAAACCGACGAATCCGGCAAGGCCGGCACATCGGACGGGCACGGCGCGACCGGCGAGGGGAACGGGGACGGCGCCGGCGGCGACGCCGAGCCGCGGAGCGCCGACCGGGGGGTCACGGTGCCCGACGCGCGGGTGACCCTGTCCACCGCCTCCGTCTATCCCGAGTCCACCGCCACCGCCTTCGAGACCGCCGCCCGCCTCGGCTACGACGGCGTGGAGGTCATGGTCTGGACGGATCCCGTCAGCCAGGACATCGAGGCGCTGCGCCGCCTCTCCGACCACCACGGCGTCCCGGTGCTCGCCATCCACGCGCCGTGTCTGCTGATCACGCAGCGCGTCTGGTCGCGGGACCCGTGGGAGAAGCTGCGGCGCGCGCAGTCGGCCGCCGAGCGGCTGGGCGCCGAGACGGTCGTGGTGCACCCGCCGTTCCGCTGGCAGCGGACGTACGCGCGCGAGTTCGTCCGCGGCATCTGGCGCATGGCCGACGAGACGGCGGTGCAGTTCGCGGTGGAGAACATGTACCCGTGGCGCTACCGGGAGAAGGAGATGCTCGCCTACGCGCCCGACTGGGACGTCACCCACGAGGACTACCGCCACCACACCCTGGACCTCTCGCACACCGCCACCGCCCGCAACGACGCGCTGGACATGGCCGACCGCATGGGCGACCGGCTGTGCCACGTGCACCTGGCCGACGGCTCCGGCTCCGGCAAGGACGAGCACCTGGTGCCCGGGCGGGGCAACCAGCCGTGCGCCGAGATGCTGGAGCGGCTGGCGGCGCGCGGGTTCGGCGGGCAGGTCGTGGTGGAGATCAACACCAGGCGGGCGATGTCGGCGGCCGAGCGTGAGTCGGACCTCGCGGAGTCGCTGGCGTTCACCCGGCTCAACCTCGCGGCGCCGGTCCCGCGCGGCGCACCGTCGTGACGCCGGAGAACGCCGCCGACCCTCCGAAACGCGGCCGGGGCCGCCCCCGGCGCGGCGCCGCCGAGGACGGGCCCGGCACCCGGGACCGGATCCTGGCGACGGCCCGTTCGGAGTTCGCCGCGCGCGGTTTCGAGAAGACGTCCATCCGCGGCATCGCCAAGTCCGCGGGCGTCGACCCGGCGCTTGTCCACCACTACTTCGGCACCAAGGAACGGGTCTTCGAAGCGGCGCTGGAGATCACCTTCGCACCCGCGATGGCGATACCGGACATCGTCGTCGCCGGCCCGGTGGAGGGCGCGGGCGAGCGCATGACCCGCTTCTTCTTCGGCGTCTGGGAGAACCGGCTCTCGCGTGAGCCTTTACTCGCCGTCATCCGCTCCGCGGTCAGCAACGAGACGGCAGCCGGCATCTTCCGCAGCATCGTCACGCGCAACCTGCTGCACCGGGTCACGCCGTCGCTGCCGGAGCCGGACGCCGAGATGCGCGCGGAGCTGGCGGTGGCGCAGCTCGTCGGGACGGCGATGCTGCGCTACATCATCCGGCTCGAACCGATGGCCTCGGCCGACCCGGAGGAGCTGATCCGCCGGCTGGCGCCGATCGTGCAGTACCACCTCATGGGCGGTCCGCCGTCGCCCTCACCGGGAAGCTGACGGGCTCAGGAGTCCCAGCGCTCCCCCGTCAGCCGCTCGTACGCCTCCACGTACTTCTCCCGCGTACGCTCCACCACCTCCGCGGGCAGCTCCGGCGGCGGCGCCTCGCCGTGCCGGTCCCAGCCGGAGGCGGCGGTCAGCCAGTCGCGCACGTACTGCTTGTCGAAGGACGGCTGCGGCCGGCCGGGGCGCCAGCCGTCGATGGCCCAGTAGCGCGAGGAGTCCGGGGTCAGCACCTCGTCGCCGAGGACCAGCTCGCCCTCGCCGATCGCGTCGCCGGTGTAGCCGAACTCGAACTTCGTGTCCGCCAGGATCAGCCCCCGCTCGCGCGCGACGTCCCGCCCGCGCCCGTACACCTGCAGCGTCACCCGGCGCAGCTCCGCCGCGACCAGCGGGCCGACGCGGCCGACGACCTCGTCGTACGTGACGTTCTCGTCGTGCTCCCCCACCTCCGCCTTCGTCGCCGGCGTGAAGACCGGCGCGGGCAGCGCCGAGGCGTCGCCCAGCCCCGGCGGCAGGTCGACGCCGCAGACGGAGCCGGAGGCCGCGTACTCCGTGAGCCCCGAGCCCGTCAGATAGCCGCGGGCCACGCACTCCACCGGCACCATCCGCAGCCGGCGGCAGACCAGGGCGCGCCCCGCCCAGTCGGCGGGGGCGCCCTCGGGCAGCTCGGTGGAGAGCACGTGGTGCGGCACGAGGTCGGCGATCCGTTCGAACCACCACATCGACAGCCGGGTCAGGATCCGGCCCTTGTCGGGGATCTCGGTGGGGAGCACCCAGTCGTACGCGGAGATCCGGTCGCTGGCGACCATCACCAGGCGGCCGTCGGCGTCCTCGTACAGATCGCGGACCTTGCCGGTGTGCAGATGGACGAGGCCGGGCACTTGGACGGGCTGGGGCTTCTCCACGAAACCGGTCACGGATTCCTCCGGGGTTTGCCGATGCGACTGCCGAATTGTCTCGCATCGGCGCGGCGCCGCCCCGACCAGGCTGCTCAGCCCGCCGTGGGCGCCACCGGCGTGAGCGCCGGGTAGTCGGTGTAGCCGCGGTGGTCGCCGCCGTAGTACGTCGCCTCGTCGGCCTCGTTGTACGGGCCCCCGGCCCGTACCCGCGCGAGCAGGTCGGGGTTGGCCAGCCAGCGCCCGCCGAGGGCCACGACGTCCGCCGTGCCCGCCGCCAGCAGTTCCTGCGCGTCCGCGACCGGGTCGCCGCCGCCGTGGTGCATGGAGTTGAGCATCAGCGGGCCCGCCCAGTCGCGGCGTATCCGCTCGGTCACGCCGCGCAGCCCCGGGTCGGCCTCCAGGACGTGCAGATAGGCCATCGGATACGGGGCCAGCGCCGCGACCAGCGCCGCGTACACCTCGGGGGCGTCGCTCTCGCTGACGCCGTTGGCGCTGTTGCCGGGCGAGATGCGCAGCGCGGTGCGGTCCGCGCCGATCGCCTCGCTGACCGCCCGTACCGACTCGACCGCGAAGCGGATGCGGTTCGCCACCGGGCCGCCGTAGGCGTCGGTGCGCCGGTTCGCGCCGTCGGCGAGGAACTGGTGGATGAGGTAGCCGTTGGCGCCGTGCAGTTCGACGCCGTCGAAGCCCGCCTCGATCGCGTGGCGCGCGCCGGCCGCGAAGTCCCGGACGATCTCACCGATGTCGTCGGCGGTCAGCTCGCGGGGCACGGGGTGCGGCAGCAGTCCTTGGTCGACGGTGAACAGCGATTCGCCGGACGCCACGGCCGACGGCGCCTCCGGAAGCCCGCCGTCCGGGTAGAGGTAGGGGTGGCCGACGCGGCCCGCGTGCAGGAGTTGCAGGAAGATCCGCCCTCCCGCGGCGTGCACCCGGTCGGTCACCTTCCGCCAGGCGGCGACCTGGGCCTCGGTGTGGATGCCGGGCGTCTGGATGTAGCCCTGGGCGCGCACGCTGGGCTGGGTGCCCTCGGTGACGATGAGTGCCGCCCCGGCCCGCTGCTCGTAGTATTCGGCCGTCAGCTCGGACACCAGGCCCCCGTCCGCGGTGGCACGGGAGCGGGTCATCGGGGCCATCGCCAGCCGGTGCGGGAGGTCGAGGCGGCCGATCCGTACCGGTTCGAAAATCTTGTTCGTCATGTCTTCGACGCTAGATACGGGGGAATGCCCGCCGGATCCGTAGCGCTTCGGTATTCGGATACGTAAGCCGTGCCGCCGACAACCCACATAGGTATCGACTGGTGAATCTGTACGGGCGTCAGAACGAGCTGGCCGGACTCGACACGCTGATCGCCGCCGCCGCGGACGGCCGCGGGCAGAGCCTCGTGCTGCGCGGCGAGGCGGGCATCGGCAAGTCGTCGCTGCTCGCGTACGCCGAGGACGAGGCGCGGCGGCGCGGTTTCACCGTGCTGCGCGCGGTCGGCTGGGAGGCCGAGCGGGGGCTCACGTTCGCGGCGCTGCACCAGCTTCTCCGGCCCGTCGTCGACCACGCCGGCAAGCTGCCGCAGCCGCAGGCCGACGCGCTGCGTGCCGCGGTCGGCACCGGCGCCGCCGCCGAGCACGGCCGGTTCCTCGTCGGGCTCGCGGTGCTCTCGCTGCTCGCGGAGGCGGCGGAGGACGCGCCGGTCCTGTGCCTCGTGGACGACGCGCACTGGATCGACGAACCGTCCGCCGACGCGCTGCTGTTCGCCGCCCGCCGGCTGGGCGTCGAGCGCGTGGCGCTGCTCTTCGCCGCCCGCGGCGACACCGGCTTCCCCGCCGCCGGACTGCCGCAGTCGACGCTCTCCCGGCTCGGCCGTGACGACGCCCTGGCCCTCCTCGCCGGCCTCGACGTGCCCGCGGCGGTACGGGACCGGGTGCTGCGCGAGTCCCTCGGCAACCCGCTTGCACTGCGCGAGTTCGGCGCCTCGGGACCGGCCGCCGCCGGCCGCCCGCAGGCCGCCGGGCAGCCGCTGCCGGCCGCCGACCGGGTGCTGGCCGCGTACCGCGGCCGAGTGCTGGAACTGCCGGAGCGGACCCGGCTGATGCTCCTCATCGCCGCCGCCGACTCCCGCAGCACTCTGCGGTACCTGGTCGCCGCCGCGGAGAAGCTGGGCGTCGGCCTCGCCGACCTGGCCGCGGCGGAGCAGCGGGGGCTGGTCGCCGTCGTCGGGGAGTCCGTCGAGTTCCGTCACCCCCTCATCCGTACCGCGGCCTACACCGCCGCCCCGCTCGCCCGCCGCGTCGCCGTGCACGAGGCGCTGGCCACCACCTCCGGCGATCCGGACTGCCGCGCCCGGCACCTGGCGTCGGCCGCGACGGGGCCCGACGAGGAGGTCGCCGCCGAGCTGGCCGACGCCGCGAAGCGGGCGCTGACCCGCGGCGGCCCCGCGGCGGCGGCGGACACGTACGCGGAGGCCGCGCGCCTGACCCCGGACGCGGCGCCGCGGGTACGGCGGCTGACGGCGGCGGCGTGGGCGGCGCAGCAGGCGGGGCACGCGGAGCGGGCGGCGGAGCTGGCGGAGGAGGCGTACAAGCAGACGGAGGACGCGGACCGGCGCGCGGAGCTGGCGTACGTGCGCTCCTTCTGGCTCTTCGAGAAGGACGCCGCGCAGGAGGCCGGTGCGCTGCTCGTCTCGCACGCCTCGGATTCGCGCGCGTACGGACGGGAGATGCTGCGCGCGGCGGCGACGTACGCGTGGTTCGGCGGGGACGTCGCGGGGCTGCACCGGGCGGCGGACCTGCTGGAGGGGTACGGGGACGCGCCCGGCGCCGCCGCCCGGCGCGCGGACCGGGCCGTGCGCGGGCTCGCGCACATGGCGGCCGACGACTTCGCGCGCGGGCTGCCGCTGGTCGCCGACCTGCTCGACGATGCCGCCGTCGGCAGCTCGACGCGCCTGCAGGCGATCTCCTCCGGCTCGCTGCTCCCCGACGACGTCCAACTTCCGGTGATCACCGAGGAGATCGACGTCGCCCGCGGCGACGGCATCATCGGCCGGCTGCCGTACCTGCTGCACGTGCTGGCCCGCCAGCAGCTCTACGCGGGCGACCACCGCGAGGCGGCGCGCACGGTGGCCGAAGCGGCCGCGATCGCCCGCGACACCGGGCTGGCGATGCGCATCGGCCGGCTGCACAATCTGCTGGCGCGCATCCCGGCGATCGAGGGCGACGAGGAGCGCGTACGGACCCTCGTGACCCCCGGCATGAACGCCGGGGGCAACTACGGCATCACCGCCTGGGCCCTCCTCGACCTGGGCCTCGGCCGCTACGAGGACGTGCTGACGCGGCTGGCGGAGGCCCGCGCGGGGGCGGCGCGGTACAGCGCGGCGCTGTTGTTCGCGACGTCGGACGAGGTGGAGGCGGCGGTCCGCCTCGGCGCCCCGGAGCGGGCACTGCTGCCGGCCCGCCGCTTCGCGGCGTGGGCGGCCGCGAGCGGGCAGCCGTGGGCGCGGGCGGTGGCGCTGCGCAACGAGGCGCTGCTGGCTTCCTCGGCGGGCGACGCGGCGGCGGCGTACGCGGAAGCCGTGCGCCTCCACGCCGCGTCCGTCGGCCGCCCCTTCGAACGGGCCCGCACCGAGCTGCTGGCCGGCGAGCACCTGCGCCGCGAACGCCGCCGTGCGGAGGCCCGTACCCACCTCCGCTCCGCACTCCGGCTCTTCGACGCCCTCGCCGCCGGCCCCTGGTCCGACCGCGCCCGCGCGGAACTCCGCGCGGCAGGCGAAGCCCAGGCCACCGCCCGCGCCACCGCCCCGGACCCGGCGGACCGCCTGACCCCGCAGGAACTCCAGGTCGTCCGCCTGGCGGCGGAGGGCACCAGCAGCCGCGACATCGCCGCGCGGCTCTTCCTCTCCCCCCGCACGGTGGAGTACCACCTGTACAAGGCGTACCCGAAGCTCGGCGTCACCTCCCGCCGCGAGCTCCCCGCCGCCCTGGGGGCGGTGGAGGAGCGCCGAGGACCCGCTGCCTCCGCGCGGCCCCGCACGTAGCGCCCGGCCGTTTCGCCTCACCAGCCGTCGAGGCCCGAGGAAACCGCCGGAACGCCGCGGCCGGCGGGACGTTCCCTTCGGCGTCCGGGGGCCCGCCCGGGCTCACTTGAGGAAGACGGTCCGCGCGAACTCATCCGGGGTGGCGCTCGCCTCCGCGATCAGTTCCCCGTCGGCGGACCAGATGCCCGAACGGCCGGACGTGCGGTCGAACCCGCCGCCGGTGGGACCGGCGAAGGCCGCCGTGGCGACCCACACACCGTGGTCGGCCGCGACCCGGCGGGCGCGCTCGCCGTGGACCCCGGCCTCGTCGTCCGTGTGGACGACCCCGGCCACATAGCCGTCGATGCCCAGCGCGGCCACCTTCGCGGCATGCTCGGGGATGCCCGTGTCGCGGCAGACGGCGAGCCCCAGCCGCCACCCGTCCACCTCGATCACGGCGGGCTCCCCCGGGACGAAGCGGGCGGCCTCGGTGCCGTGGAGGTACACCTTCCCGTAGGCCACGCGCGCACCGGCTTCCCCGACGGCCAGGATGCCGATGTGCGGACCCGGTACGGGCGCACCGACCAGGGCAAGCGTCCCCGTCTCGGCGCATGCGGCGATGATCGGAGTCAGCCGTTCGTCGTCCGGGGCGATCGGCTCCGCGTCCAGCTCGTAACCCGTCAGCGACATCTCGGGGAAGACCACCACCCGCGCGTCCGCCGCCAGAACGGCCTCCGCATGGGCCACCGCGTTGGCCGCCACGTCGTGAGCCGTGCACCTGGGCTGCGCCACCGCAATGCTCAGGGGCGGCGCGGCCGGGAAGGAGTACTCCAGCTCGGGCAGCTCGAACCCCTGCTCGAACACGCAGATCCGTTCATCGGTGCGGACGGCGCCGTGGCGCTCGTAGAAGGAGACCGCGCGCGTGTTGCCGCGGAGCACCTCCAGGTAGACGGTCCGCCCGGGGTGCGCCTCGGCGGCCCACGCGCGGGCGTGCCGCAGGAGCCGGGTCCCGATGCCGCCGCCGGTGCGGCCGGGCCTGGCGTGCAGGTTGTCCAGGAGGAGACGGCCGTCGGAGCGCGGGAGGAGATAGGCGAAACCGAGCAGCTCGCCGCCGTCCGCGGCCACGAACAGCCCCGCGCCGGGCGGCGGCTCGTCGAGCCGGCCACGCCAGACGGCCAGCCGCTCGTCGTCCAGCGGCCCGCTCAGGAAGTCGCCGGGCATGATCCCCGCGTACGCGGTACGCCAGCTCTCCGCGTGCAGCGCCGCGATCTGCTCGGCATCGCCCCGCACACCGGTTCTGATCTCCATGCGGCCCAGTCTCGCGTACGCAGTGCGCGCGTCCCGGCCGGGGGCGTGGGGTGGGCGGTACGGAGGGGTGCGCGGGCGCGGCGGCACGCGGCGGTCCCCCGGGTGACGGTGGTGCGCCGGGTGGATCGCCCCTACGGCACCTCACGGGGCCGCGGCCATGCCCACCGCCTAGGCTCCGGATCATGACGACGGCATCGGGCGACAGCATCCGGCCGTTCCGGGTCTCCGTCCCGGACGGCGACCTGGACGATCTGCGGAACCGCCTCGACCGTACCCGGTGGCCGGGCGAACTGCCCGGTGCCGGCTGGGACTACGGCGTTCCGCTGGGCTACCTGCGGGAACTCGCGGACTACTGGCGGCATGAGTACGACTGGCGGGCCGCGGAGGCGCGGCTGAATCTGTGGCCGCAGTTCATGACCACCATCGACGGTGCGGACGTTCATTTCGCGCACATCCGTTCCCCCGAACCGGATGCCACGCCGCTCGTCGTCACGCACGGCTGGCCGGGGTCGCTCGTCGAGTTCGAGCGGATCGCCGGGCCCCTCACCGATCCCCGGGCGCACGGTGGCGATCCCGCGGACGCCTTTCATCTGGTGCTGCCGAGCATCCCCGGGTTCGGGTTCTCCGGGCCCACGCGGGAGAAGGGCTGGGAGCACCGGCGGGTGGCGGCGGCGTTCGGGGAGTTGATGCGGCGGCTGGGGTATCGGCGCTACGGGGCGCAGGGGGGTGACTGGGGGGCGGCCGTCTCGCGGGAGTTGGGGCGGCTCTGCGGCGATCAGGTCATCGGGGTCCATCTGAACCTCATCCCCGGGGCCGGGGCGACCGCCGAGCCGACCGCGGACGAACTCGCCTCCCTCAGCCCCGCGGAGCGCACGCGCACCCTCGCCTCCTGGGCGCGGTTCCAGGCCTGGAGCCGCGAGAAGCAGGGCTACGCCGACATCCAGTCCACCCGTCCGCAGACCCTCGCCTACGCGCTCACCGACTCACCCGTCGGCCAGCTCGCCTGGATCGCCGAGAAGTTCAAGGAGTGGACGGACTCGGTCGACCGGCCCGAGGACGCCGTCGACCGCGACCACCTCCTGACCAACGTGATGGTCTACTGGCTGACCGGGACGGCCGGCTCCTCCGCCCGCATCTACTACGAGCGCGCCCACGCCGCCTACCGGGGACAGCCGCCGGAGCGCTCGACCGCCCCCACCGCGTTCGCGGCCTTCCCACGGGAGAACTTCGTCGTCCTGCGGCATCTCGCCGCGCGTACGGACAACATCGTCCGCTGGACGGAGTTCGACCGCGGCGGCCACTTCGCCGCGATGGAACAGCCGGATCTCCTCATCGGCGACATCCGCGCCTTCTTCCGCAGCCTGCGCCACACGGCCGCCCCCTGACCCGCACCCCCCGGCAGCCGCCGTCAGGCTCCGTCGCTCAGCGACGTACACCGCGGCCCCACGGCGGTGCTCGTCGAGCGCGCCGTCGCCCGTGGCGAGGTCGACCTCTCGCGGCTGACCGAGCGACGGATCGCCCTGCCGCTGGATCTCCTACGCAACGAGATACTCGTACGGGGGTCCATCACCCCGGAGGCCATCGCCGAGATCGTCGACGAGGTCGTCCTCCCGCTGGTCCGCCCGGCCCCGGCGGACTGAGAACCTGCCCGATCGACGGGAGAGCGGCGTGGACGAGTACTACTGGGAACCGACGGGGCGGCCAGGAGACTTCGGGCCGATCAGCCCGTGGACCCTGGAGCGGACCGAGTACCTGGCGTGCACCGATACGGCCGTTCGCTGCCTGCCGGTCGTCCTTGACGGCCGCGTGATCGGCTACCTGTGGGCCTCGGAGACCGAGGATGCCGCCGGCTACGTCGGCCGGGGCGGCACGGGAGCGGTCGGGTACGACGCCGGCGGGCGGTGGCACCGGCGGTTGAAGGAAGCCCGGGACGCAGGCTTCACGGCCTGGGAGGCGGTAGAACTGTGGGTCGGCGAGCCGGAGGACTCCGTCGCGGGTGCCCTCCCTGCCGACGCCGAGGATCTGCACCTGCCGAACTCGGAAGCCGCACGCGGTCTCGCCAGCCGCCCCGACGGCTACGAGCGACGGCGATGAGACACCCTGCTGGAGGCAGAACCGTGGACCTGATCACTCCCGCGCAGCGTGACGCGTTGTTCGACAGTTTCGAGCGGGATGCCTTCCACCTGGAGCTGAGGGACGACTACGGATCGGGGATCGAGGACACCCCGTACGCCCGCTGGCAGCGCGGCGAGGCCGACGACTACGAGTGGCTGGTCCCGCGGATGTCGATGATCAGGCAGGTCACGGCAGAGGGGAAGAAGGTCCGCCGGGTCCGCGTCGTCACGGAGCCGCATTCCGCATACGTCACGTAGGAGCACTCCCTGACGGCCATGAAAATCGAGGCCGGCGAGGACATCCGCTGGCTCCCCCGCTACCAGCTCCCCGACGGCATCACGTTCCCCGTCTCGGGCCGCGACTGGTAGCTGTACGACGACCGGCTGCTCGCGGTCGGGCACTTCGACGACGACGGCCGCGTGCTGGGGCTCGCAGATTATCGAGTCGCCGGACCTGGTCGCCGAGTGCGTCCGGGTGCGTGACCGGCTGTGGTCCCTAGCCGCCCCGCATCGCGAGTACAAGCTCTGAGAACGCGTTTGAGATCTGGTCAGGGGGCTCGTTGCAGGGGGTGTGGTCCTTGCCCGACGGCGGGTCTGCCACGGGTGAGTCGCCGCAGTATCACGTCGGTCATCGCCCAGCGGATCACGGCTTCGGCGTGGCGCGGGTCGCGTTCGTAGTCGCAGGCCAGGCGGCGGCGCATGGTTATCCAGCTGAGCGTGCGCTCGACCAAGCAGAGGCGGCACGATTGGCGCTGGGTGCCCGGGTGCGCGGGTTCCGCAAGGACGCGGGGTTCGCGAGCGGCCGGGCATTCGCCACGCCACCGGGTGGCAAGGATCCGAGGTCTCGCGCATCGAGAACGGCAAGCAGAACGTCAGCGAGGACGACATCCGGTTGTGGTGCCGCATTCCCCGGTGTACGGAAGCGCGGTCCGCGACCTGATCTCGACCGCTTCCCAGCACATCGACAAGATGCTGGGCAGCAAGTCGGTCGGGTGCTGATCGATCCGACCTCTCACACGGCGTTGGCGAAGCCGAGGTCGAGTCCCTTCAGCACACGGCCCGGACGCCACCGCTCCAGGTGACGACCGGGCCGATGCTGAGGACTGCCTCTCGACGTGCCCCCTCGCGGTCAACTGGCCCGTCGGCTTGCGAGTGAAGTCCGCACAGGCTCACCGTCAGGTGAGGTAGCGCTTCCAGTCCAGGCAGTTGTCGGGTTGACCGGAGATCTCCTCGCAGACCCTGAAGAAGACCCACTTGTCGCCTTCCGGGTTCGCGACTGGGAGATTGTGCCATTCCTTGTCGACGTCGGGGGACAGCGAAACGCGGGACTCAGGATCGTGATTGTCCTTGAACGAGTAGGGGATGTAGCAATGGAGGTTGTTCTCCTCGGCGTCCTTGAGACGGAAGGTGTTGGTCGAGGAGATCCATTGGCCGCCACAATGGTGGTGGTCGTCATACAGCCAGCGGACTCCCGAGTCGGCGGCCGCCGTTCCGCTCGTGAGCGTCATCGTGGCGAAGGTCGCCGCACTGACTGCGGCGGCGGCCGCAGACATCACATGCTTCACCTGTGACTTCATGCCCTGCATTCCCCTCCCTGCGGTGGAGCGGCTCCAGCATCGTGGTCGGTGGAGGTCCACGAATGCCAAGGGTGCCCTCACGCACCCTTCGAGCCACTTCGTTGACAGGTGCAACCTGCCATACCCTCCTGGATGGAACCTTGACAGAGTCTGACGATGACGCCTTCGGCGCCCGTCGCCGGATCAGGAGTTCCCGGCAGGAGCGTCGCCTGCTACGTCAGCAGGTGGTCGAACTCGCCGGACTTGGCGCCGTCGAGGAACGCGGCGAGTTCGGCCCGCGTGTACAGCAGCGGGGGGACGTCGAGGTTCTTGCTGTCCCGCAGGGCGATCCAGCCGTCGCCTGCCGGGGCGAGTTCGACGCAGGCGCCGTTGTCGCCGGACGCCGTCGCCTTTGTCCACGTCCGGCCGCCGGGGTTCACAGCCGGGGTGTGGGCGGGGTGGGTCGGGTCATGGTCGTTCACCGGTTTCCTTACGAGCCTCCCCGGCCCTCCGGCCGGGGAGGAATCGGACTCTTGCGGTGCGGGGCAGAGGTAGCCGGATCGCTGCCAGGGCGATCCGGCGTTCGCACCTGGCTCGCCGTCTGGCAGATCCCTCCTCCGGTAGTGACCGAACTCGGTTCGGGGTGGGTGGTGTCATGGTCTCCTGATTGCATGGAGGCAGTGGCCGCGAGCGCCGTCGCAGTGCTCGGCACGTTGTTCGGGTCCGCGCTGACGTACGCGCTCCAGCGACGTACGGTGATGCGGACTGAACGATTCACGCGTAGTGAGAGGCTGAGGCAGGAACGCATCGACGCTTACAGCGCGTTCGGCGGGGCACTGGCCAACTATCGCCGCGGGCAACTCGATCTCTGGTTCGTGAAGCACGTACACGGCGCCGAGTCCGATGTTCCGGAGATGAGGCGCGAAGCGCAGCGTCTGCGGGCGGCTGCTCTTGAGGCGATGTTCCGTGTGCAGCTCGTGACGGAGGCGGCCGACGTGGTGGAGGCCGGTCGGCAGGCGATGCGCGCGATCGACCGCTTGAGCAAGGCGGAATCACGTCCCGAGCTTGACCGAGCTCGTGATGCCTCACGGACGTTGATCTACGACTTCATCAGTACCGCCAGACCCCGGGCGGTGGTCGCCGAGAACTCCTGATGGCTAGGTTCACGAGTTCGGGCGGCACTCGAAGCTCTCCAGAAATCAAACCGTTTCATGACCTCAGACAGAACGGGCCCCTGCCGAGAGTTCAGCAGGGACCCGCGGTGCAGAGAGCTACGGAGGGCCGGTACCCGTCTTCGCTGAGCGGCATGCAGCCGACATCAGCTACCGTCTGCTGCCGGTCTGACGGCCCGGCCTCACTTCAGATGGCGGGTGAAGAACTGCGTCGCAGCGTCCCCCGCGAACTGTGGGACGCCGGTGTGCCCACCCATGTTGGCGTGCAGCGTCTTCTCCCTGGAGCCGAAGGCGTCGAACAGGTCCAGGGCCGCCTGCCGGTCGTTCCCTTCGTCGTCCCACTGCAGCAGGACGTGCAGCGGAATGGTGACCTGCCGGGCCTCCTCGAACATGGCGCGGGGCACGAAACTCCCGGCGAAGAACCCGGCGGCCACGATGCGCGGCTCGACCACCGCCAGCCGGATGCCGATGGAGATCACTCCCCCCGAGTGCCCGACCGGGCCACCGATCTCTGGCAGCGACAGGAGGTCGTCCAGGGCGGCCTGCCATTCCGGGACCGCCTTGTCGACCAGCGGGAGGATGAGGGCGTCGACGATCTCGTCGCTGACCGGCTCGCCAGCCTCGATCGCCTGGCGCAGGTCGGCGCGGGCCTGCTCGGCGGCGGGCCAACGGGGCCGGTCGCCGCTTCCGGGGAGCTCGATGGTGGCCGCGGCGAAGCCCTCCGCCGCGGAACTCCGGGCCCGGGCCACCAGTCGGGGGTACATCTTGCGCAGCCCGAGGGGCGGGTGGCCGAGCAGGATCAGCGGCACCGGTGCGGATGCCGATGCGGGTGTCCACAGGATGCCGGGGATCTCACCGAGGGTGAATTCGCGTTCGAGAACGCCGTCGTCGAGGCGCTGTTCGGAAGTGAAGCGCATGGTCGTGCCTTTCGGGAGTGCACTGGAACGGCGCTCCCGGACGACCTGCCTATCGCCCGACCGCGACCCCGGAGGGGAGCACCCATGTCGATACTGCGTTCACGGATACCACCTCCTCGATCTCTCGCACGGCCTCCGGCAACGTAACAGTGGTCGCCCTCGTCCGCCAACGGTTATGTGCCGCCGCAGGGAGAAGCGGGGGCCGTACCGCCCCTCGATCGGCCGGGAGATCCGCGCGAGCGTCCACCGCTGATCCTCCCGCCCGTGAGCCAGACGCAGTGCGCCCCCGCCATGGCGGGGGCGTAGCACTGTCCAGACCAAACGGGGCAAGAGGTACCAGTAGAGAGGGCCGTCGCCCCGGGAGGAGACCTGTCGATGACCTCCACCAAGCGCTCCGCTGCCGTGGCGCTCGCGGCCCTGGCCGTCTTGGCGCTCGCCGTCGGCTGCAGCTACGAACCCGGGCCGTCTGGTCGCGTCATCGACAAGGACTGGGAGTGCCAGCACCCGGCGCAGGGCCAGAAGTACACGTGGACGCTCCGGCCGTCAGGGCGATGACGGTCTGGCGCAGGGTGTGCTCGTGGCCGCCGTAGACCGTCGCGGCGCTGCGGCCCGCGGAGCCGGCGGCGGCGGCGCGTTCCAGCAGTTCGCGGGCGTGGGCGTCCAGGGAGAACTTCTGCATGTGCCCAGTCTTCCGTACGCGGGGGCCCTGCCGCGCGGCGGGCATCGGGCGGCGGGCGGAGCGCGGGGGCGGCGCTCAGTCGCGTTTGCAGATCCGGTCCAGCAGGTTCGCCGTCGCGCGCTGGATCACGCTGTTCACGTGGTCGGGCCGGTCCAGCGCCGGTGACCAGGCGAACGTGCCCGCCGCGAAGACCAGTCCGCCCGCCGGGGTCTCGTACAGCGACGTCTCCTGATACCGGCGCATCCCGCGCGCGTCCGGGTACGGCGAGTGGGCCAGCAGCTTGCGCTCGGTGTGCTTCGGGAGCGGGGCGCGGGGGAAGTAACGGTCCGCCTCGCCCGCGACCAGGCCGGGCAGTTCGTCACCCTCCAGGGCGCCCGTCGCCTCCCAGAGCCAGTGGTCCGCGTTCCGTACGACCAGGGGGCGCGGCTCCGGCACCTGGCCCACGTACTGCACGCCCAGCAACTCCTGTTCCGGCGCGCCCTGGTCGCGCCAGAGTGCCGGGCGGCCCGGGCCCTGGCGCTTGGCGCAGTGCAGCAGCCGGTCGGGCTCGCCGGCCGCGGAGGGGGCGAGGCCGACCTGCCAGTACATGGTGTTGGCGGAGAGGAACACCAGCGACGTGCCCGCGTCCCGCGCCTTCTCCGCGGCCCGGCGCATCGGCACCGACCAGTACTCGTCGTGGCCGGGGAAGACGATGCCGCGGTAGCGCGTCGGGTCGACCCGGCCGGCGTGCAGGTCGCGGGCGTCCGCGTACGCGACGTCGTAGCCGTAGCGCTCCGCCCAGCGGATGAAGTCGTAGGCGTGGCCGGCGTGCAGCGGCAGCCCGGCGCCCGCGTAGGGGCGGTCGAAGGAGACCGTGGTGGCCGCCTCCGGCTCGCCGAGGAGACAGCCCTCGTCGTCCCAGGCGTGGTAGAGGCTGGCGCCCGTACGGCCGTCCTCGGGGTAGAGGTTGTACGCCTGCCACGTGACGTCCGGCAGCAGCAGGAGCAGGTCGGCGGGCTCGGTGGAGCGGACGGTGAACGGCGCGTGGGAGCGGTGTCCGTCGGCGGTGGTGAGCACCGCGACGTAGGCGCCCGGGGAGAAGTACGACGGGATCTGCAGCCGCCAGGAGAGCCACCAGTGGTGGCAGGAGACCGTGCGCCCGGCGGCCAGCGGCACGGGCTGCACGATGCCGGCCAGCCGCGGGCTGCTCGTCACCTTCGCGGCGCCGTCGCCCGCGTAGTGGCCGATGCGGTAGATGTCGACGCCGAACTCCTGCGGCGGGTCGACGGAGATCCGGAAGTCGACGGACTCGCCCGGCTCGGCGCAGGAGGGCGCGGCGAATCCCTTGATCTGCTGGAGTACGTCGTTGGCGAGGCGGACCCCGCCGTCGCCGGTGGTGGCGGCGTCGACGTACCAGGGGACGAGGCGGCCGTCCTCGAAGGACTCCTCGCCGGCGTGCAGCCACGGCAGCGGCCCCGCCGCGAACGGGTCGGAGACGGCGTGCGCGAGCGCCCCGGACTCCCATCGCCGGATGCTGTCGTGAACCACGGGCCGATTCCCTCCCTCGCCCCCGCGTGGGTCGGCGAGTCCCAGACATCACATAACGCGAACAGGTCTTCACGGAACGCCGACATTCGTTCGGCATGACGCCCGTACGAGGGTGGCGGTTCCGGAAACCGTCAGGTCAGACCAGGAGAACCGGCTTCTCGGGCCGTACACCCGCGGTTGTCAGCCAGGAGCGCAACTGGCTGTCGTCGCGGGTCTCGACCAGCGTGCGCACCGCCGCCGCCGGGTTGCCGCCGCGGCGGGAGCGCAGCACGGGGCCGTCGAGCCAGTCGAGGCCGGGGGCGGCGCCCGCGGTGTCGACGGCGGCGCAGCAGACCATCGCGAGGACATGGTCCACGAGGAGTTCGCGGCCGGTACGCGGAGGCGTCAGCGGTGCCGCGGCGCCCGGCGGTGCCTGCTCCCGCTGCACCCGGGCGAGGGCGTCGCCGATCCGGTCGGTCTCCTCCGGGCCCGCGGTGAGCCGGTCCACGACGCGGGCGAGCGTGCCGCGGTCGGGGCGTCCCGCGGGCTCCGGGCAGTCTTCGAGCCGGTCGAGCACCGCGTGCAGCCGGGCGGCCTCCAGCCGCCACTTGCGGTCCACGACCTCGTCGGGATACTGCTCCCAGCTCACCCCGGCGAAGCCCGCCGCCGGCTCGCCGCCGACCACGGCGCCCACGGCCGCGCCGCCGGGGCCGCTGAACAGCTCCGCGGCCAGCAGCGACGCCGCCTCGTCCACCATGCCGGGCTCCTCCAGCAGGTCGCAGGCGGGGCGCTCGCCGAGCCGGGTGGCGAAGCCCTCGGCGAGGCGGTCACGGCGGGACAGTTCGGTGAGGGCGGAGACGACGCCGGCGTTGAGCCGGGAGGGCCAGCGGCCCATGCGCCAGGCGGGCAGTGCGACCCGGGTCAGCAGCCGGTCCCAGCCCGCGTACGCGAGCCCGACCTGCTCCTGCGCGACGATCCGCAGGCCGTAGTCGACGGCCTGGGCGCGCTCGGCCGCGGCGGCGGCGACGGCGCGCTCCATCTCGACGGGGTGCTCGCCGCAGGCGCGCAGCAGCAGCCGGGCGACGCCGCCGGTGAACCGCCGCCAGAGCCGCCCCGCGCGGGCGCGGGGCGCCGGGCGGGCGGGGCCGGGGGCCGGGTGGGGGCCGGGGGCGTACGGATCGGGGCCGCCCGGCGGCGCGCCGGGGCCCGTCTCGTACGGTCCCGGGGCCGCGTCGTACGTCCCGGGGCTCTCCGGGCTCCCCGGCGGGCGGGACGGCAGCGCCGCCGCCGCGTCCAGGGCCCGTACGAAGCGGCGCGCCGCGGCGATGTCGGGCTGGGCCGAGGCCGCCGTACCGGCGACGACCGGGGCGAGGACCGCGCGCAGTTCGCCGACCCGCATCCACCACAGGAACGGCGAGCCGATGACGAGGACGGGGCCCTCCGGGTCCGCGGTGGCGCGCTCGACGACGTCGCGCCAGTTCGGCGCGTACGACGCCTCCGCGGACGCCTGCCGCCGGGCCGCCGCCGAGGCGGCGTGGCTCTCCGCGGCGGCCCCGCGCGGCGCGCCGTTCCCGCCGCCGGAGCCGAACACCGCGGCGTCACCCGCGCCGTACGCACCCGGCACACCCGGGCCCGTACGCGAAGCCGAACCGCGGCCGCGGGGCCGCAGTGCCCGGGCCAGCCGGCCGCCGGCGCGCCGCAGCCAGCTCCGCACCCCCGTCGGGGCGGGTCCGGGGTCCTCCAGCCAGCTGTCGCAGTCCGGCGTGAGCGCCACCGCCGCCGGCACCGGCACCCCCAGCCGCTCGGCGAGGTCGCCGACGAGGCGGTACAGATCGGGGGCGGCCCGGCGCGGCACCGGGACGGTCAGCGTGGCCGCGGGCTCCGCGCGCGAGATGGACCGCGCGACGGCGGCGGCCAGCGCGGGCGCCAGGACGGCGAGCGCGACGACGGGCCAGCGCAGCGCCGCGAGCACCCCGTCCACGCGCCCCATGGCCGAGCCGGCCAGCAGCACGACTGCCAGCGCAGCCGGCAACAGGACGACCCCGAGGACCGCCCCTCGCACGCGCAGGACGGCGAGAGCGCGGGAGCGGGCGGCTTGCGCACCCGCCTCCGTACCGGTCGCTGTGGACACGTCCGTACCTCACCCCCTCAACCGCCGACGGGTAGGGCAACGGCCGTATCGAGGCGAAACGGCCGTACTCCACCACTGTCGCACCGGCCACGGCCAGTGCAATGCCGGTAGGCCAGTTGGCCTGATCAGGCCCCCACTGCCCGGACGAAGCCGACCGGACGGCCGGTACGTCGGGCAGGTGCACCATAGTTGGGGGGCGCGGCCACGTCAGCAGGACCGCCGCCCGGTCACCCGATGGTATGGCCTTGGGCAAAGGTCGGGACGCCGTGAAATTTCAGTCGGCGGCGGCCTCCGCGGCGCGCGCGGCGATGTCCCCGCGGTAGTGCGCACCGTCCAGGCCGATCCGCCGAATCGCCTCGTAGGCGCGGTCGCGGGCGGCGGCGAGGTCCGCGCCCACCGCGGTGACGCACAGGACCCGGCCGCCGGCGCTGACGATGTGGCCGGAGTCATCGAGCTTGGTACCGGCGTGCAGTACGTACGCATCCGGGGCGTCCGCGGCCTCGACCGCGTCCAGCCCGGTGATGACGTCGCCCGTGCGGGGCTTCGCCGGATAGTCCCGGGCGGCGAGGACGACGGTGACGGCCGCGTCGTCGCTCCAGACCAGCGGCGGGAACGCGGTGAGCCGGCCCTGCGCGGCGGCCTGGAGCAGCCCGGCGAGAGGCGTGCGCAGGCGGGCGAGGACGGCCTGGGTCTCGGGGTCGCCGAAGCGGGCGTTGAACTCCACGACCCGTACGCCGCGCGAGGTGAGCGCAAGACCCGCGTACAGCAGCCCGGAGAAGGGCGTGCCGCGGCGGCGCATCTCGTCGACGGTCGGCTGGAGCACGGTCTCGACGACCTCGTCGACGAGCTTCGGGTCGGCCCACGGCAGCGGCGTGTACGCGCCCATCCCGCCGGTGTTCGGGCCGGCGTCGCCGTCGTACGCGCGCTTGAAGTCCTGTGCGGGGGACAGCGGTACGACGCTCTCACCGTCCGTGACCGCGAAGAGGGACACCTCCGGGCCGTCGAGGAACTCCTCGATCACGACCTGCCCGGCGGCGATGCAGGCGCGCGCGTGCGCGCGTGCCGCCTCCAGGTCCTCGGTGACCACGACGCCCTTGCCGGCCGCGAGCCCGTCGTCCTTGACGACGTACGGGGGGCCGAAGGCGTCGAGCGCCGTGTCGGCCTCCTCGGGGGTGGTGCAGACGTAGGCACGGGCAGTCGGCACGTCGGCCTCGGCCATCACGTCCTTCGCGAACGCCTTCGACCCCTCCAGCCGGGCCGCCTCGGCGCCCGGTCCGAAGCAGTCGATGCCGCGCGCCCGCACGGCGTCGGCGACACCGGCGACGAGGGGCGCCTCCGGACCGACGACGACGAGGTCCGCGCCGAGGCCGGCGGCGAGTTCGGCGACGGCGGGGCCGTCGAGGACGTCGACGGCGTGCAGCCGGGCGACGGCGGCGATGCCGGCGTTGCCGGGGGCGCAGTGCAGTTCGCGGACGCCGGGGTCGAGGGAGAGGGCACGGCACAGGGCGTGTTCGCGGGCGCCGCCGCCGATGACAAGGACCTTCACGGGGTCAGCCTAACGGTCGGCTCCGGGGCCACCGGTCCGGGTGACGACGCTTTCGCCCCCATACCCGATCGACCACTCCTTACGAGGGTAAATATCGCCATTTTCGGCTCGTGTCCCCTCGTTCGGCGGTAGGAAGGCCGCCGCGGGCGCACCATCCGATTGCCCAGTCATCACACGTCACACACGTCACACGGAGCCCAGAGAGCCCGGAGACCCCAGAGGGTCAGAAGTCGGAAACCGGCAGAAGCAGGCGAGTTCGAGCGACGAGCAAGGAGTCCCGTATGAACCACTCGGAGGAGACCCGGACGACCGGCACCGCGACCGGCGTCACCCACGAAGGCCGCGGCGGACGCGGCCTCTTCGGCCGCAGGAACCGGGCGGGGCGCGGCGGCCGCGGCACGGGCGGCGTCGGCGGCGGCCCCGGCCCCGTGGCGCAGCCCGGCGAGCTGCTCGCCCGGCCGTTCCCGCTCGGCGACTGGGGCGACCCGGCCAAGCGGCTGGACGAGCTGTACCTGTGGGCGGAGGAGGGTGCGCTCCACACCGCGAAGTCGTATCTCGCGGCCCGCCGCGTCAAGCGCCGCGCGGCGCGGGCGCTGCGGGCCTCGGCGGCGGTGTGCGCGGCGGCGGGCGCGGCGCTGCCGGTGCTGGACCTGACGGAGACGGTGCCGGACCGGTTCGCCGGCTGGGCGTTCGTCGCGCTGTTCGCGGCGCTGGCGTGCCTGGCGGCGGACCGGTTCTTCGGGCTGACGGCGGGCTGGATGCGCGACGTGGCGACGGCGCAGGCGGTGCAGCGGCGGCTGGAGGCGCTGCAGTTCGACTGGGCGTCGGAGTCGGTACGGGAGGTGCTGGGCCCGACGGAGGGCACGGCGAGCGAGGCGGCGGAGCGGTGCCTGGTGGTGCTGCGGCGCTTCACGGAGGACGTGACGGACCTGGTACGGGCCGAGACGGCGGACTGGATGGTGGCGTTCGGCGGCGGCCGGGCGGCGCTGGCGACGCAGTCGCTGGCGTGGGCCCGCTGCCCCGAGACCCAACCCCAGGCCCGCGCCCCCCTCCCCCCAGCCGGCCTACGCCCCACCATGCCCCGCCAACGCCCCCCGGAACCCCCGGGGCGTTAACCGAGCGGCGCGGGGCAGCGGGCGGACCGCAACGCGGCGCCGCAGGCGCACGCGGGAGCCGACGACGCGAGTCGTCTCCCGCCGACCGCGCGCGAGGCCGGGCGCTTCCCCGCCCCCGCCCCGGTCCCGCGAACCACCTGTCGGGCACAGTAGTAAGGGGTAGGCGGCAAAGGACGAGCGGGGGTTACGCGTGAACCGGGCACGGGCCCTCGGAGTGGTGCGTGGTGCGCAGGTGGTGGCCACGGTCGCGCTGGTGGTGACGGCGCTGGCCGGCGTCGAGACCGGCGGCGCCGGGCGCGTGGCGCTGTGGGTCGCCGTCGGCGTCTGGGGGACCGCCATGGCGGAGATCGCGGTGCGGACGGGCCTCGGTGCCGTCCGTGCCCTGCGGCGGCGACGGGGCGCGAAAGACGCGCCCGGCTCCGACGGGGCGCTCCCCGGTGCCGTCGCCCTGCACTCTCCCGTCGCCGGCCGGTGGCGGGCGTTCAACAGCCCCGCCGACAAGGTGCCCAGCCACGGCACCCACTCGCTCGCCCAGACCTACGCCATCGACCTCGTCCGTACCCCCGAGGGCGCTTCCGCCCCCGCGCTCCGCTGGTGGCCGCCGTTCCCCGCCAACCGGGACTTCCCCGCCTACGGCGCTCCCGTCCTCGCCCCCGCCGCCGGCCGCGTCGTCACCGTCGCCGGCTCCGCGCACCGCGACCACCGCGCCCGCAACACCGTCCCGGGGCTGGCGTACCTCATGGTCGTCGAGCAGGTGGCCCGCTCGGTCGCCGCCGGGGCCGGCATCGGCGCGATCGTCGGCAACCACGTCGTGCTGGAGCTGGAGGACGGCTCGTACGCCCTCTTCGCGCATCTGCGCCGCGGCTCGACGACCGTCCGGGAAGGCGACGTCGTACGGGCCGGGCAGCAGCTCGCCGAGTGCGGCAACTCCGGCAACTCCAGCGAGCCGCACCTGCACTTCCAGCTCATGGACGGCCCCGATCCGCGGCGGGCCGCGGGCGTGCCGTTCACCTGGCGCGGCATCGGGGTGCCGGGCAACGGCACGGACTTCACCGCCACCCCGGCCCGTACCGCCGACCCCGCCGTCAGCTGAAGACGATCATCGACCCCTGCGCCAGGCTCCGCGTCGCCGCCGCGTGCAGCCCCAGCCACACGTGCCGCTCCTGCGCGAACTCCCCGCCCTCCGCCGGCGCCGTCGCCGCCGGCTCCGACAGCTCCGTCGGCCCCGGCGGTGGGGCCGGGGGCGGCGGCGGGTTGTCCGGGTCGATGCCGATCGCCGGGGCGACGGCGATGAGTTCGCGTACGAGCCCCTGCGCCGAGCCCAGCGGGCCGCCGCCCGCCAGCAGCTCCTCCGTCACCAGCGGATGCGGGAAGTCGACGGGGACGTACGCCCCCGCGTGGTCGTAGTGCCAGACCAGATGCGACTCCTGCGCCGTGGACTCGAACATCTCCAGCAACTGCTCGTAGTCCCCGCCCAGCTCGCCGACCGGCGTGACTTCGAGTCCGCACAACTGCAGCAGGTACGCGCGGCGCAGGAAGTGCAGCGCGTCGTAGTCGAAACCGGCGACCGGGGCGACGTCCCCGGACAGGCCCGGCATGTAGCTCTGCACGGGCACCGGCGGCAGCCCCGCCTGCGCCAGCGCGGCGTCGTAGGCGGCGATCTCCTCGGCGAAGGGGTTGTCGGGGCTGTGGCACAGGACGTCGACGAGGGGCACCAGCCAGAGGTCGCAGGCCAAGCGGTACGCTCCTTAACAGCGCGGTTCGGCTCAGCGTAGCCGCTGACGGCGGCCGCGCAGCACCCCCCGGCCGGGTGCCGCGCCCGCCTCCGCCGGGTCTCGGCCACCTGGCCGCACGATCGGGCCGTCAGCCGCCCGCGAGCCGTTCGATCAGCTCCAGCGAGTGCCGGTTGTACGTCCGTACGACCTCCTCGGCGGCCGCCACGTCGCGTCGCTCTATGGCCTCGACGAGCTGCATGTGCCCCTGCCAGAACGTGCCGGGCACGCAGCCCTCGCTCTCCCCGCGCAGATACGGCACGGCGAACACCCAGCAGTGGATGCGTACCCGCTCCAGGAACTCGGTGATGTACTCGTTGCCGATCAGGCTGGTGATCTCGCGCCAGAAACGCAGGTCGTAGTGGACGAGCACGTCGAGGTCCCCGGCCTTCGCGGCCCGTTCGGCCTCCTCGCCGCGGCGGCGCATCGCGACCAGGGCACCCGGCGTGGGTTCGAGGGTGTGCGGGGGACTGGCGCGGAAGACGCCCATCTGGACGACGGTGCGGGCGTCGGCCATGGCGCGGAAGTCGTCGAGGGTGAAGGCGTGCACGCGGTAGCCGCGGTGCTGCTCGACGTCGAGGAGGCCCTGGGCGGAGAGGTCGACCAGGGCTTCGCGTACGGGGGTTGCGGAGACCCCGTACTGCTCCGCTATCTCGCCGACCGTGATGTGCTGCCCGGCCGCGAGCCGGCCGGCCAGGATCTCGTCGCGCAGGGCGTCGGCGATCTGTGCACGCAGCGTGTCGCGCCGGACCACGGCGCCTGCGGGGGTCATGCGGTGGGCCTTCCTGATGGGGGATGCCCCCACACGATAAGCGCACCGGGTGAGGGTGATCGACAGCATGCTGTCCTTTTGACAGCATGCTGTCGTGACCGAACGCGGGCGCCGGGCCTGCAGAACCGTTCACCTGGCCGTCTGCGCGTAACCGGCCGAAAAGCGACGGAGCGGAAGGCGGCGGACCATGCGCGAGAGCACCGGCGGTGGCGGGGCGGACGAGGACGACCTCACGGTTCTTGGCGCCGCCGCGCTCCTCGACGCCGCCGCCGCGGCCTCGTTCCGGCTCGGCGGCCAGTTCCTCGCGCACGGCGACCGGTTGGCCGCGCCCGCGGGGCTGACGTCGGCGCGCCGGCAGGTGCTGTACGCGGTCCGCCGCGAGCCGCTGTCCGTCGCCGGCGTCGCGCGCGGCATGGGGATGGCCAGGCAGAGCGTGCAGCGGATCGCGGACCTGCTGGTGGCGCGCGGGCTCGCGGCGTACCAACCGAACCCCGCGCACCGCCGCGCCAAGCTGCTCAGGACCACCCCCGCGGGGCGGCGGGCACTGGCGCGGCTGGGGCCCGGGCACACGGAGTTCGCCGGTCGCCTCACGCACCGGCTGGGCGGGGAGGCGCGGTTCGGCGAGACGCTGACGGCGCTGCGGCGGCTGTCGGCGGCGCTGGAGGCGCTGCGGGCGCAGGACGCGGAGGCGGCGGAAGCGGCGGCGGAGGCCGGGGAAGGGATCGGCGGAAGAGGCCAGGAGGCGGCCCGGGACCCGGGCGGGAAAACCGCCGCCGACCCGGCCCGGAACCCGGCGCCGCCGAGTCGCCGCGCGGCTCGTACCCGCCGCTGATCCGGCGCCCGCCGAGATCACCGCCCCACGACGATGGTGTGACAGCACCGCAACGACAATCCCGGCCCCCCTCATCCGCACCCCCGGTCACCGCCTACGCTCTCCGGGTAGACCACGGGGGTAGGGGAATGGAGAGCGTGGAACCGCTGGCGCCGCAGGATCCGCGACAGATCGGGGCGTACCGGCTGCTCGGCAGGCTCGGCGCCGGGGGCATGGGCCGGGTCTACCTCGGCCGGACCGCGGGCGGCAGAACGGTCGCCGTCAAGCTGGTCAAGCAGGAGCTGGCCGCCGAGGAGGAGTTCCGCGCCCGCTTCCGTACGGAGGTGCGCGCCGCGGCGCGCGTCGGCGGCAAATGGACCGCGCCCGTGCTCGACGCCGACACCGAGGCACCGGTGCCGTGGGTCGCCACGGGGTACGTCGCGGGGCCGACGCTCCAGGAGGTCGTCGAACGGTACGGGCCGCTGCCGCCGGAGTCGCTGTGCACGCTCGCGTACGGACTGGCCTCGGCGCTCCGCGACGTCCACGCGGCCGGGCTCGTGCACCGCGACCTCAAGCCGTCCAACGTGCTGGTCACCATCGAGGGCCCGCGCGTCATCGACTTCGGCATCGCCCGCGCGCTGGACTCGCTGTCCGACGGCACGGTCACGCGCACCGGGATCGTCGTCGGCTCGCCGAGCTTCATGTCCCCGGAGCAGATCATCGGGGAGGACGTCTCGGCGGCGAGCGACGTGTTCTGCATGGGCGGGCTGCTGGCGTACGCGGCGACGGGGCGGGCGCCGTTCGGGTCGAGTTCGTCCGGCATGCACGCGGTGATGTTCCGCGTCGTCCAGGAGGAACCGGATCTGGCGGGCGTGACGGACCCGGCGCTGCACGGCCTCATCTCCGGCTGCCTGGCCAAGCTCCCGGCGGACCGCCACGACACGGAAGCGCTCGCCCGGCTGACGGGCCCGCCGGACCCGGAGGCGGCGTGGCTCCCGGCCCCGCTCATAGCCGACCTGGGCCGCCAGGCGGTGCGGCTGCTGGACACGGACACGCCGCCGGCCGGTGACCGCGACACGAGCCCGCTGCGCACGGTGCCCCCGGCGGATCCGACACCGCCGACGCGGGGCCGCCCGGCGGCGGGCACCGGGGCGGGCGCGCCCGGGAACTCCGGCGCGGAGCGCCCAGTTCGGAGTGCCGAGGCGCAGAAGGGCGTGGGTGGCGGCTCCACGGGTGCCGGGTGGCCCCACCCGGCGGCGGATCCGGACTCCGGCGCGCAGCGCCGAGCCCCCGGTGCCGGGCCGGCGGACGGAGCCGGTGGCCACGCGACGGGCGCGGCGAACGAGCCGGGCGGCCACGCGACACCCGCCGGAGGCGCGGTCGCGGCCGGGGCGTGGCCCCGTGCCGCGGGCTCCGAGGACGTCACCGTCCAGGGCTCCGCGGGCGGCGCGGCCGGCGCGCAGCCGCAGGCTGTGGAGCGGGGTCCCGGGGCGGAGCCCCGGGTTTCGGGAAGGGGCGGGGACGGGGAGGACTCCCCCTCCGGCGCACGGCTGCGCCCCCACCCCACCCGCCCGTACGAGACCCCCGCCGGCTACGGCTCCGCGACCCGCCACGCCGACGACACCACCGCCGGCCCCGCCGCCAGGCCCCGCCGCCGGCGCCCCCGCCGCGCCCGGCTGCTCACCGCGCTGGCCCTCCTCCTCGCCGTCGGCGTCGCCGTGCCCGTCGCCCTCGCCAGCCAGCGCGACGACGGCGCCCCCGCCGCCCGCAGCTCCGACGTCCCCGGGCAGTACCTCGGCACCTGGCTCGGCACCCAGCTCAACAAGGGCGAACCCACCGACATCTACCGTCAGTTCACGGTCCGCCCCGGGGAGAAGGGCGAGATCGTGGCCACCAGCATCGTGCTCAGCGGCGAGTCGCAGTGCACCAGCGAGGGCGAGCTCACCTCCACGAACGAGGGGCTGCACCTCGACACCGAGGTCATCGAGGCCGCCCCCGCCGGCGAGTGCACGGCGGTCGGCGGGCACGTGCTCACGTACGACGACGGCAAACTGCTCTGGCGCGCCGGCGACGGCCGCACCGCCGAACTGACGAAGGTCGAGCCCCGCGACCGCCGCATGCCGCGCGAGCTGCTGGGGAGCTGGCAGCGGCCCGCCGGTTCGGGCACCCAGGTGATGAAGGTCGTGCAGGCCGCGCCGGGGCAGATCGCCGTCCGCTTCACGACCCGTACCGGCGACGGCGACACCTGTCATGCCAGGGCCGACTTCGTCGGCGTCGACCAGCGCGACGACCGCGTGCTGCTCGGCCCGTCCGAGATCACCTCCGTCACGGGACCCGACGACGACCCCGGCACCGGCGAGACCCCCGACGGGCTCGGCGACGACTCGGCCACCGGCCGGCTCGGCGGCCCGTGCGTGCCCGGGTTCCCGTCCGCGATGCAGGCGACCGCCGACGGCTCGGTGCTGGACCGTCAGTTCCTCGGCGGCGAGCAGCGCACCCGGCATTACACAAGGGCGGACGGCTCGCCTGCCGACCCGGCACAATAGGCTCCCCGACGAGGGGGGAAGGGGGCAGCATGGACAGCCTCGGACCGGACGATCCACGCCGCGTCGGCTCGTACCAACTGCTGGGACGGCTCGGCGAGGGCGGCATGGGACGCGTCTATCTCGCCCGCTCCGAGCGCGGCAGGACCGCCGCGGTGAAGCTGGTCAAGGCCGAGTTGGCGCGGGAGCCGGAGTTCCGGCGGCGCTTCACGCAGGAGATCACCGCCGCGCGCCGGGTCGGCGGCGAGTGGACCGCGCCCGTGCTCGACGCCGACACGCACGCCGCGACCCCGTGGGTCGCCACCGGGTACGTCGCGGGTCCCTCGCTGCACGAGGTCGTCGCCAGGGACCACGGTCCGCTGCCCGACGCCTCCGTGCGCGCGCTCGCGGGCGGGCTGGCGCGCGCGTTGCAGGCGATCCACGCCGCCGGGCTCGTCCACCGCGACCTCAAGCCGTCCAACATCCTCGTCACCATCGACGGGCCGCGCGTCATCGACTTCGGCATCGCCCGCGCGCTGGACTCGGTCACCGCCGCGGGCGACGGGCTCACCCGTACCGGCGCGGTCATCGGCTCGCCCGGCTTCATGTCGCCCGAGCAGGTGCGCGGCGAGCGGGTCACGGCCGCGAGCGACGTCTTCTGCCTGGGTACGGTGCTGGCGTTCGCGGCGACCGGGCGGATGCCGTTCGGCACGGAGGACAGCGGCGCGCACGCGCTGATGTTCCGGATCGCCGCGGAGGAGCCGGAACTGTCCGGCATCGAAGGTGAGTTGCGCACGGTGATCGAGCGCTGTCTCGCCAAGGAGCCGGACGCGCGGCCGCAGGTCGCGGAGCTGGTGGCGCTGACGGAGGAGGCGGCGCAGCTCAGGCCGTGGCTGCCCGGGGCGCTGCTGGAGCTGCTGGCGCGGCGGGCGGTGGAGCTGCTGGACGCGGAGACGCCGCAGGCGGCGGGCGGCGGGACGACCGGGGCGGCTCCGGCGTACGGGCCGCCGCTCACCGGCGCCGCCCCCGGCCCGTACGGGCACACCGGCCTGCAGCCCCAGCACCACCAGCCGTACGGCACCCCGCCCCACGCCCAGCAGCACACGCCGCCGCAGCAGCACCGCCCCGCCGGCTACGGCACCGCGCCCACCGCGCACCCGCCGCCCTACCGCACCCCGGCGCCCCCCTACGGCCAGACCGGCTGGCAGACCCCGCACCCGCCGCTGCCGGGCCGGCCGCGCGCGGTGCGGCCGATCGCCACGGCGCTCCAGGTGCTGCTGGGCGTGTACGCGGCGTTCGTGTGCCTCCAGATCATCCAGGAGATCAACCTCCTGGTCCTGCTCAGCGAGGACGGCGCCGACACCTGGTACATGGCCGAGGACCTGGACCGGATGGAGAACTTCACCGCCGGCAACTTCCTCCTCTTCGCGGTGTGCGCCGTGCTGTGGTCGGTCTGGTTCTACCGGCTGCGGACGAACTCCGAGGCGTTCGCCCCCGGCCAGGTGCGCTACTCCCCCGGGCTGGCCATCGGCTCCTGGTTCATCCCGGTCGCCCAGTTCTGGTTCCCGCTGCAGATCGCCCAGGACATCTTCCGGATATCCAGCCCCTTCCCGCAGCACACGCGCCCGCCCGTCGGTTACGGGCCGCGGCCCGTGTCGTACGGGAAGGGCGTGCTGAACTTCTGGTGGGCCACCTGGGTCGCCACCATGGTGCTCGCCCTGGTCACCGCCGAGGACTGGGAGGTCGGCAGCTCGATCGACTCGGCGGTCCAGATCGTGCTGTTCGACCTGCTGTTCTCGTTCGTGCTGATCGTGACGAGCGTGATGGCCCTGCTTGCCGTGCAGCAACTGACGACGCTGCAGGACCAGCGCCTCAAGAGAACGGTCTGACGGCTGACCGACTTAGGGGCAGGCTCAGAGGAACGAGTTGATCTGGATCGTCTCGTCCCGTCCGGGACCGACGCCGATCGCCGACACCGGCGCGCCCGACATCTCCTCCAGCGCCTTGACGTAGCCCTGCGCGTTCTTCGGCAGCTCCTCGAAGGACGTGGCCTTCGAGATGTCCTCGGACCAGCCGGGCAGCATCTCGTACACGGGCGTGGCGTGGTGGAAGTCGGTCTGGCTGTACGGCAGTTCCGTGACCCGGCGGCCGTCGATGTCGTACGCGACGCAGACCGGGATGCGCTCCCAGCCGGTGAGCACGTCGAGCTTGGTGAGGAAGAAGTCCGTCAGGCCGTTGACGCGGGTCGCGTAGCGGGCGATCACCGCGTCGAACCAGCCGCAGCGCCGGTCCCTGCCGGTGGTCACGCCGCGCTCGCCGCCGATGGTGCGCAGCCGGTCGCCGTCCTCGTCGAGGAGTTCGGTCGGGAACGGTCCGGCACCGACGCGCGTTGTGTAGGCCTTGAGGATGCCGATGACCCGGCTGATCCGCGTGGGACCGACGCCGGTTCCCGTGCAGGCGCCCCCCGCGGTCGGGTTGGACGAGGTGACGAAGGGGTACGTGCCGTGGTCGACGTCGAGGAGCGTGCCCTGCCCGCCCTCGAAGAGGACGACCTTCCCGGCGTCGATGGCCTCGTTGAGCACGAGGGTGGTGTCGGCGACGTACGGGCGCAGCTGCTCCGCGTAGCCGAGGAGCTGCTCGACGACGGAATCGGGGCGGATGGAGCGGCGGTTGTAGAGCTTGGCGAGGATCTGGTTCTTCTGGTCCAGCGCGGCGTCGACCTTCTGCCGCAGGATCGACTCGTCGAAGAGGTCCTGCACCCGGATCCCGACGCGGTTGATCTTGTCGGCGTAGGCCGGGCCGATGCCGCGTCCCGTGGTGCCGATCTTCCGCTTGCCGAGGAACCGTTCCGTCACCTTGTCGAGGTCGGTGTGGTACGCCGTGATGAGGTGCGCGTTGGCGCTGAGGAGCAGCTTGGACGTGTCCACGCCGCGCTGCTGCAGCGCGCTCAGCTCGCCGAGCAGCACCTCGGGGTCGACGACCACGCCGTTGCCGATCACCGGCGTGCAGCTCGGCGACAGGATGCCCGACGGCAGCAGGTGCAGCGCGTACTTCTGATCGCCGACCACCACCGTGTGCCCGGCGTTGTTCCCGCCCTGGAAGCGCACCACGTAGTCCACCGAGCCGCCGAGCAGATCGGTGGCCTTCCCCTTGCCTTCGTCACCCCACTGAGCACCGAGCAGCACAAGTGCGGGCACAGGCGTACACCCCTTCCGGGCGGGGCATGTCCAACGTGCGGTGCGCCGTGCACCGGGGATCGGACCGGGCCCCGGATAGACGAAGCCCCTGGCACAAGTGCGACAGGGGCTCTTGCACCGAGAGATTACCTGAGGAAGGACCGTGGTGTCGGCTCCAGACCCCACCGGGCGCTCACTGCTCGTGCTCATCGACCCCGCTGCACGGCGGGCGGACGGGGAAGCCGTACGGATCGCGAGGGACGTGCTCTCCGCGGCGGCGGCCACGAAGATCTGCCTGCCGGAGACCGCCCCGGAGCTGGCGCGCGCCCTGGCCCGCCGGGGCGCCCGCCGCCCGGTGGTCATCGGTGACGACCGGGCGTTCCTGCGGGTGGTGAGCGAGCTGCGCCGCCAGGAGACGCTGGCGGACGCCCCGCTGTCGCTCGTCCCGGTCGGCACGGCGAGAACGCTGGCGGCGACGCTGGGAGTCCCGACGGGCACGGTGGACGCGGCCCGGACGGTGCTGGACGGCGAGGAGCGCCGGCTGGGGCTCCTGGTGGACGACGGGGGCGGGGTGGTGCTGGACGCGTTGCGCCTGCCCGCGGAGGGCGCGGGGCGGGACGCACGGACGGCGGAGGGCGACCGGGCGGCCCACGGCTCCCGGACGCCGGCGGGCGCCGGAGCACCGGGCGGCGCATCGGGCGGCACCCCGGCCGGCGGCCTGGCGGGGCTGACGCAGCGGGTGGGCTCGGGAGCGAGCGCCGCGGGCCGGCGGTGGACGCCGGCGGCGGGCCTGCGGGCGCTGGCGGCGCGGGCGGTGGGCCAGCGGAACGGGAACGGCCGCGAGCCGGGGCCGCCGCCGGTGGTGACGGAGTGGGGCGCGGAGGACGCGACCGGGGGCTGGGAGTCGGGCGGCGCGGAGGGCTGGCCGCCGACCACGGAGGAGACGGCGCACGGGGACGGCGGCCCGGCGGCCACGACGCCCCCGGACCCGGGTTTCCGCCTCCGCGTGGAGGCGGACGGTGTGCTGCTGGCGGACCTGGACGGCCCGGCGACGCAGGTCAGGGTGGTCACGGACCCGACGAGCGGGCTGGCCCAGGTGGTGATCCGCCCCCGCGGCCCCGGCGAGCCGCTGCACGCGGAGGCCCGTAGCGTACGGGTCTGGGGCAGCGACTTCCGCTACCGCGCCGACGCCCTCCTCAGCGCCCCGGTCCGCCAGCGCACCTGGACCGCCCACCCCGACGCCTGGCGCCTCATCACCGCCCCGCTCCCCTGACGGCGCACCGCTGAGACCTCCCGGCCGGCGGACCTGATCGCTTCGCCGGGGAGGCGGGGTTTCGTGGGCGGGTGCAGGGTCGGGGTATGAGTGAGTTCGATCCGCCGCCGGGGGTGCCGCTCCGCTCTCGCGGTGCACGAGGGCGGCGGGCCGAGGTGGTGACCGGGCTGGTGCTCGCCGCGACGCTGTACGGGGGTGGCGCCGCGTTCGGGGAGTGGCTGCCGTGGGGGAGGATGCCGGAGCCGCTACCGGGGTGACCCGGCCCCCTCACTCCCCCGCCGCCCGCGCCTCGTCGCGCCGCTTGACGTAGTCCCACCAGCGCTGCTCCAGCCGGCCGTTCTCCTCCCGCAGGAAGGCGAAGAACTCCGCCGTCTCCTCGATCCGCCGTCCCGCCGGCGTCTCCGCACCCAGCACGCCGATACCCGCGAGCAGTGTCTGTTGGAAGTGCCTGATGCTCTGCTCGCGCTGCGCGAAGATCTGGTACCAGCGGTCGCCCTCCACCCGGTACCGCTCCCGCCGCGAGCCCCGCTCGCGCTCGCGGGCGATGAGGCCGACCTGCCCGAGGTAGCGCACCGCGCCCGAGACCGCCGCCGGGCTCACGTGCAGCCGCTCGCCCACTTCTGCGGCGGTGAGCGCGCCGGTGTCGTCCGCCAGGATGCACGCGAAGACCCGGGACGCCATCCGCTGCATGCCCATCTCGGTCAGCTCGGCGGCCACCCGTTCCACGTACCGCTCCACGGCCTGCGCGTCACGCCCGGCGCGTATGTCGCGCTCCGCGCCGTCGCCGCGCTCTTCGCCCCCGTCACGATGCTGATCTGCCACTTCTCCACGTTCTCCCCGTCTGGACCTCGCCAGCGCCGATACTAACGCTTCCTTAACTTCACAAATTTCTGAATCTTCCTGTAGCTTACATCGTATGACCAAGGCAATCACCGTCTCCGGCCTGACCAAGACATTCGGCCGGACCCGAGCACTCGACGGCCTCGACCTCGACGTGGAGACGGGCGAGGTGCACGGCTTCCTCGGCCCCAACGGCGCGGGCAAGTCCACCACCATCCGCGTGCTGCTCGGCCTGCTGCGCGCCGATACGGGCACCGCCCAGGTGCTCGGCGGCGACCCGTGGGCCGACGCCGTCACGCTCCACCGCCGACTGGCGTACGTGCCGGGGGACGTCGAGCTGTGGCCCAACCTCACCGGCGGTGAGGCCATCGACCTGCTCGCGCGGCTCCGCGGCGGCATCGACAAGCGGCGTCGCGACGACCTCATCGAGCGCTTCGACCTCGACCCGACCAAGAAGGGCCGGAGCTACTCCAAGGGCAACCGGCAGAAGGTGGCCATCGTCGCCGCCCTCGCCTCCGACGCCGAGCTGCTCCTGCTCGACGAGCCCACCGCGGGCCTCGACCCGCTCATGGAGGTCATCTTCCAGGACGTCATCACCCAGGCGAAGGCCGAGGGGAAGACCGTCCTGCTGTCCAGCCACATCCTCGCGCAGGTGGAGAAGCTGGCGGACAAGGTGAGCATCATCCGGCTGGGGAAGATCGTGCAGTCCGGCACGCTCAGCGAGATGCGCCACCTGACCCGTACGACCATCGAGGCCGAGACCGAGCGGCCCGCCACCGGCATCGACGAACTGCCCGGCATCCACCAGCTCCGCACCGACGACGGCCGGGTGCACTTCGCCGTCGACGGCGAGCACCTCGACGCCGCCGTGCGGCGTCTCGGCGAGTTCGGCATCCGCAGCCTGGTGAGCCATCCCCCCACCCTGGAGGAGCTCATGCTCCGCCACTACGGCGACGAGCTGGACCACAACGGCCACCACGCGGAGGCGGGAGCAGCCTGATGTCTGCCACCCCCTCCGCCACGAACGACACCGACGACATGGGTGCCCCGGGCGCCACGACGTCGCGGCCCCTGGCGCCCCCGCGCGCCGCCGAGGGCGGCGATGCGCTCGCCGGCACCGGGACGCTCTTCCGGTTCGCGCTGCGCCGGGACCGCGTACGGCTGCCCGTGTGGGTGCTCGCCCTGTTCCTCGGCACCTCCTCCAGCGTCAGCAGCTTCGACACGTCGTACGACACGGCCGAGAAGCGCGCCGACATCGCCGAGACCATGGACAGCCCCGCCGGGCTGGCCATGACCGGCCCGCGGCACTACCTCGACGACTACAACATCGGTTCGATGACCGGCCACCAGATGCTCGGTTTCACGGCCGTGCTCGTCGGCATCATGAGCGTGCTCATCATCTCCCGGCACACCAGGACCGAGGAGGAGACCAACCGCGCCGAGCTGGTGCGCTCCGGTGTCGTCGGCCGGCACTCCTACCTCGCCGCCGCGCTCGGCGTCGCCGTCGTCGCCAACGTGGCGCTCGGACTGCTGCTGGCCGCCGGTATGTCCGGCATGGGTGTCGACGGCGTCGACGGCCAGGGCGCCCTGCTCTACGGCCTCGCGCACACGGCCATCGGCATCTTCTTCGCCGCCGTCGCCGCGATCACGGTGCAGGTCACCGCGTACGCGCGGGGGGCGTCCGGGATGGCGATGGCAGCCATCGGCGCGGCGTACGCGCTGCGCGCCGCCGGCGACGTCGGCAACGACTGGGTGTCGTGGCTCTCGCCGATCGGCTGGGTCCAGCGCACCTACGTCTTCGTCGACAACCGCTGGTGGCCGCTGCTGCTCGTGCTCACCGCGGCCGTGGTCAGCGCGGCGGCCGGCTTCTTCCTCAGCACCCGCCGCGACGTCGGCGCGGGGCTGCGGGCCACCCGCCTCGGCAGCCCCGTCGGCTCGGAAACGCTCACCACCCCGCTCGGCTTCGCGCTCCGGCTGCACCGCGGCCTGCTCGCCGGCTTCGGCGCGGGCGCGCTGCTGCTCGGTGTGATGTACGGGTCGATCCTCGGCGACGCCGAGGAGATGATCGACGGCATCGACGAGCTGGAGGAGCAGCTCGCCAAGGTCGGCGGCGCCAACGTGGCGGAGTCGTTCGCCTCGGTGGTGATGATCGTGCTCGCGGTCGTCTGCTCGATCTACGTCGTGATGGCCGCCCTGCGCCCGCGCGCCGAGGAGTCCGCGGGCCGCGCCGAGCCGCTGCTCGCCACCGCGCTGTCGCGCGACCGGTGGGTGCTCAGCCACACGCTCGTCGGCGCGGCCGGCGGCACGGCGCTGATCCTGCTCGCCGGCGTCGGCTTCGGTGCCTCGGGTGCCGCGTCCACCGGCGACGGCGGGCTCTTCCTCAAGCTCGTCGGCGCGGCCCTGGCGTTCGCCCCCGCGCTGTGGGTCACGATCGGCCTGGCGGTCGCCCTCTTCGGCTGGTTCCCGCGGGCCGTGGCAGTCGCCTGGGTGATCCCGGTGTACGGCTTCGTCGTGGACTACCTCGGCGAGATCCTCAAGTTCCCGGACGTCCTGAGCGACCTGTCCCCCTTCGGGCACGTCCCGCAGCTCCCGGCGCAGGACATGTCGTGGCCGCCGCTGCTGGTGCTGACGGCGATCGCCGTGGGACTGGTGTGGCTGGGCCTGCTGGGCTTCCGCCGGCGGGATCTGGAGACGAAGTAACCGCCCGGGGGCGGGCGTCCGGCCGAGCGGCGGGGCGCCCGCCCCCGACGCGTGCGCCGTACGGCCCGCACGCCCGTATGCCCTGCGCGCCCCGGTCCGTACGGCCCGCGCCCCCGCGTTAATTCGCTCGCGCCGCCCGCCCGGCGCTGCTTGACTCCCGCCCCGTGACCGTCTTCCACGACCCCGCGTTCTTCGACCGCTACGCCCACGAATACGACCACGGCGACCCCTACGAGCCCACCCCCACCGTCGACTTCCTCGCCGGTCTCGTCCCGCCGGGCGCCCGCACCCTCGAACTCGCCGTCGGCACCGGCCGCGTGGCGCTCCCCCTCGCCGCCCGCGGCGTCGCCGTCGAAGGCGTCGACGGCTCCCCCGCCATGGTCGAGCAACTTCGCGCCAAGCCCGGCGGCGCCGACATCCCCGTGACCATCGGCGACATGGCCGACGTGCCGGTGGACGGCCCGTTCCACACCGCGTACCTGGTCTTCAACACCCTGTTCAACCTGCCCGACCAGGACCGGCAGGTCGACTGCTTCCGCAACGTCGCCGCGGTCCTGGAGCCCGGCGGGCTGTTCGTCATCGAGTGCTTCGTCCAGGACCTCACGGAGTTCGACCGCAACCAGCGCGTCGCCACCCGCGCGCTGTCCGAGGACGCGGTGAAGATGGAGTTCCTCGTCCACGACCCGGTCGCGCAGGCGGTCACGTACCAGCGCGTCACCTTCGACGCGCACGGGACCGCGCTGCGCCCGCTGCGGCTGCGCTACTGCTGGCCGAGCGAGCTGGACCTCATGGCGCGGCTCGCCGGGATGCGGCTGCGGGAGCGGTACGCCGGGTGGGACCGCCGGCCGTTCGACGCGGCGAGCCGGTCGCACGTCTCGGTGTACGAGAAGGTCTGATCAGGCGGAACCGGCGGGCGGGAGCAGGAAGTTCCCGCCCGTGCGGCCCGCCAGCCAGTCCCGTACGTTGTCGAGCGTCGCGTCGGTGATCTGGCCCACCGCGTCCGCGGTGAAGTACGCCTGGTGCGAGGTGACCAGGACGTTGCCGAAGGTCATCAGTCGCGCCAGCCGGTCGTCCGTCATCACCTCCCTCGACCGGTCGTGGTGGAACAGCCCGGCCTCCTCCTCGTACACGTCCAGGCCCACGCCGCCCAGCCGCCCGGCGCGCAGCGTCTCGACCAGGGCGTCGGTGTCGACGAGGCCGCCGCGGCTGGAGTTGACGAGGATCGCGTCGTCCTTCATCGCCGCCAGCGCCGCCGCGTCCACCGTGTGATGCGTCTCCGGCAGCAGCGGCGCGTGCAGGCTGATCAGGTCGGACTCGGCGAACAGCCGGTCCGTACCGACGTACTCCATGCCCAGCGCCAGGCATTCCGGGTTCTCCACGACGTCGCTGCCGAGCAGCCGCATGCCGAAGCCGTGGGCGATACGGGCGAAGACCTCGCCGATCTTCCCGGTGCCGAGGACGCCGGCCGTACGGCCGTGGAAGTCCCGGCCCATGAGCCCGTCGAGGCGGAAGTCGAACTCGCGGGAGCGGGTGGCGGCGCGGACCAGGCGGCGGTTGACCGCGAGGGCCAGGCCCCAGGCGAACTCCGCGACGGAATACGGGGAGTAGTGCGAGACACGGGCCACGGAGAGGCCGGCGTCCCGGGCGGCGTCGAGGTCGATGTTGTTGTAGCCGGTGGAGCGCTGGGCGAGGAACCGGGTGCCGCCGGCCGCGAGGCGGTGCAGGACGGTGCCGTCCAGCTCGTCGTTGACGCCGGTGAGGACGATCTCGTAGCCGGCGGCCGTGGGCACGGTGTCGTGGTTGAGGAAGAGGTCGAGGCAGCGCAGGGTGTGCTCACCGCGGAACGCCGCCTCGAAGGCGGTCTCGGTCACCGGCAGCTCGTCGGCCTGCACGCCGTACGCGACGATCTCCATGGCTGCGCCTCCTTGCTCCCCATGCTCCGGGGCCGTCGCCCCCGGGGCCTCCCGGGCTTACGCCGAACGGCCCTCCTTCAGCCGCCGCACCGCCTCCGTCAGCACGTCGTCCTTCTTGCAGAAGGCGAACCGCACGATGCTGCGCCCGGCGTCCGGATCGTCGTAGAAGACCTGCGTCGGCACCGCCACGACCCCGCAGCGCTCGGGCAGCGACATGCAGTACGCGACGCCGTCCTTCTCGCCGAGGGGGGTGATGTCGGCGGTGATGAAGTACGTGCCGGACGGGCGGAAGACGCGCAGCCCGGCCTCCGTCAGCCCGGCGGCGAGCAGGTCGCGCTTGCGCAGCAGGTCGGCGCGGAGGCCGGTGAGGTAGGAGTCCGGCAGCGCCAGCGCCTCGGCGACGGCGTACTGGAAGGGGCCGGCGCTGACGTACGTCAGATACTGCTTGGCGGTGCGCACGGCGGCGACCAGCGGCGCGGGGGCGGTGACCCAGCCGACCTTCCAGCCGGTGAAGGAGTAGCTCTTGCCGGCCGAGGAGATCGACACCGTGCGCTCGCGCATGCCGGGGAGGGTCGCGAGCGGGATGTGCGTGCCGTCGAAGACGAGGTGCTCGTAGACCTCGTCGGTGACGACGAGCAGGTCGCGCTCGCGGGCGAGGGCGGCGACGGCCTCCAGCTCGGTGCGGTCGAGGACGGTGCCGGTCGGGTTGTGGGGGGAGTTGAGGAGGATGAGGCGGGTGGCGGGGGTGACGGCGGCGCGCAGCTCGTCGAGGTCGAGGCGGTACGCGGGGGCTCCGGCACCCGTGTCGGGGCGCAGGGTGACCGGGACGCGGCGGGCTCCGGCCATGGCGATGCCGGCGGCGTACGAGTCGTAGTACGGCTCCAGGGCGATCACCTCGTCGCCCGGCTCCAGCAGCGCGAGCAGCGCCGCGGCGACCGCCTCGGTGGCCCCGGCGGTGACGAGCACCTCCGACTCGGGGTCCCACTCCAGCCCGTACCACCGCCGCTGATGCGCCGCGACGGCGTGCCGCAGCTCGGGGATCCCGGGACCGGGCGGGTACTGGTTGCCGCGGCCCTCCCGGATGGCCCGTACGGCCGCCTCGGCGACCTCCGCGGGGCCGTCGGTGTCGGGGAAGCCCTGGCCCAGGTTGATCGCCCCGGTGCGTACGGCGAGGGCGGACATCTCGGCGAAGATCGTGGTCACGAAGGGGGTCAGACGGCTGCTCAGCGGTGGGCGTCCCATGGGGACATGCTTGCACGGCGGAGGGTTGAGGAGGCCGTGCGCGGGGCACACCCGGTGATACAGCGGACCTCCGCGGGGGCGGGGGAGATTGGAAGGTCCGATGGGATTCATCGTTTTCGGCGTGGCCGCGATCGGGCTGGTCGTGGCACTGTCCGTCACCCTCTCCAGGCGTACCACCTACCGCGGCGTGCCGTCCGGCACGGGCCGCCGGGGCTTCGCGGGCGGGAGCGGCGGCGGGGCGGATACCGGCTACTGGGGCGGGGACGGCGGCGGTAGCGGGGACTGCGGCGGGGGTGGCGGCGGCGACGGAGGCGGCGGCGGGTGTTAGCGGTCAGAAAGTGAACAACTGACCAATCGTGCGCCCGCCCGACGGAACCCGGTGAAGAAGGGTAAAAACGCTGTCGGCGGGCCGCACTTCATGATTCCGTATTTCCCGGGCGCATTCCCCTTCTGCCGGGGCGTGCCCGCGTGCTTCTCGGCTTGCGCCCGCACCCGTGGTCCCGCCATGCGGCGGGAGGCCCGATGTCTTTCCACCCTGCCTGTGGAGCCGACCCATGCTCACCACCCTCAAGACCTCATACACGGATACCCGGGCCCAGGACCTCGCATGGCGGCTCGGGTTGGACCCCATGCCCGCGCTCGCGGTGCTCGACCTGCGCCTCGGCTCCGCCGACGCACAGCTCAGGCTCCTCGGGGCCTCACATCAAGTGCTGCTCAGGGACGGCGACTCGGCCTGTTCCGAGACCGTCGCCTGTCTGCCCGGCAGCAACACACCGCTCCCTCTCGGCGTGGCCAAGCAGGTCGCCGGGTGGGAGTACGAGTTCGCCGCCCGGGTCGAGACGCTGACCCGGGGGGCCTTCGAGTCCCGCGCCCAGGAGCTGCTGGCGCTGGTCGCCGACCACCCGCGCGGTCTCGCCGGCACGTTCCCCGGCAGCCCGCACGCGTTCACCGCACTGCTGGTGCACCGTCAGGGTGACGTCGTCGGATGGCGCACGTGGCACTCGTATCCGCAGGAAGGACGCCTGGTGGCGACGCGGACGACGATGGCCGCGCGGGTCGCGGAGCCGGTCTAGGACGGCCGTCGGGCGCCGCCGGTGCCCCGGATAGAGCCAATTCGCCTATGTCCAGGGCATATTGCACACGTGTGGGTGACAATGGGCGGCACCGGCGCAACCGTATCGTTCCTTCGTGATCGAACCGTACGAGCAGATGACGCGCGCCCCCGACAGCGCCCCCGCGCTGCCGGGCGCGCCGCCGCCCGCCCTCCCGGTGCCGCCCGCCACCGGGCGGTTTCTCGTGCTCGCCACGGTCTTCGTCTGCGCCGCCTGCGGGTTGGTGTACGAGCTGGAGCTGGTCGCCCTCGGGTCGTACCTGATCGGCGACTCCGTCACCCAGGCGTCCGTCGTGCTGTCCGTCATGGTCTTCGCGATGGGCGTCGGATCGCTGCTGGCCAAGCGGCTGCGGATCCGTGCGGCCGTCGCCTTCGGCGGGGTCGAGGCGGTGCTCGCGCTGCTCGGCGGACTCTCGGCGATGGCGCTGCACGCGTGCTTCGCGTGGTTCGGCCAGCCGCGGTTCGTGCTCGTGGCGTACGCGCTGGCGATCGGCGTGCTGATCGGCGCCGAGGTGCCGCTGCTGATGACGCTGATCCAGCGCGTCCGGCGGCAGGACCCGGGCGGCGCGGTGGCCGACCTCTTCGCCGCCGACTACGTGGGGGCGCTGGCCGGCGGGCTGGCCTTCCCGTTCGTGCTGCTCCCCTGGCTCGGGCAGCTCTCCAGCGCGCTCATCACCGGGGCGGTCAACGCCACGGCGGGGTGTGCGCTGGTGCTCTATCTCTTCCGGCATGACCTGAGCCGGCGTGCGCGCTGGGCGCTGTTCGCGGCGAACGCCACGGTCCTGGCGCTGCTCGCGCTCGCCGCACTCCTGTCCGCCCCCTTCGAACGTGCGGCCAGAGACGCGGTCTACGGCTCGGAGGTGCGGGTCGCGCAGACGACCGACGTCCAGGAGATCGTCCTCGCGGCGGGCGAGGACGGGACCGTGGAGCTCTACCTCGACGGGCAGTTGCGCGTCGACTCCGCGGACGAGCGCCGCTACCACGGGGCGCTGATGCGGCCCGCGCTGGCCGCGCCGGACTCGCGGCGGCGGGTCCTCGTCCTCGGCGGCGGCGACGGGCTGGCGGCGCGCGAGGCGCTGCGGCACGCGGACGTCGCGGAGGTGACGGTCGTCGAGATGGACCCGGCGCTGAGCCGACTGGCGGCCGAGGATCCGCGGCTGTCGCGGCTCAACGAGCACGCGTACGGGGACCCGCGGCTGCGGGTGGTGCACGCGGAGGCGTTCGACTGGCTGCGGCGGTCGGCGCCGCGGGAGCGGTATGACGTGATCGTGTCGGATCTGCCGGGGCCGCGGAACACGGGCAGCACGAAGCTGTATTCGCAGGAGTTCTACGGGCTGGCGGGGCGGGCGCTGGCGGACGGGGGGCGGCTGGCGGTGCACGCGGCGTCGTGGGCGGGGTCTGGGTCCGAATCCGGCGCGGGGGCCGGTGGCGGAGCCGGAGCCGGGGCTGAGGCCGAGGATGAGGCCGGGGCGGTGGCGGGGCCCGGGTCCGGAGACACCGCGCACAGCCTGTGGACGGTGGCGGCGACCGTACGGGCCGCGGGGCTGACCCCGTGCACGTACGAGGCAGGTGACAGCGACGACCGCTGGGGCTTCGTGCTCGCCGCCCGCCGCCCCCTCGCCCTGACGCTGCCCCCGGGCGCCGGCCTGCTGGCCGCGCCGCCGGAGGCGGCGGACCTGACACCGTCGACGCTGCTCCATCCGAGGTACACGGAGTGAGGAGGGAGCGGTCGCGGTCCCGCGCGGCGGCCGCGGCGCCCGGCCTGCATGGACTTTCCGCTGGTCGGGGTGGGTGCGCCGGGTTTCGGGGGCGGTGGAGTGACCCGTTCCCAGACCCGCCGCAGAACCCTGTGCCGGGCAGGTTCCCCGTGGGTAGGCTCCGGTCCATGGAGCGAGAGGTGCACGTACCGCAGCCCGCAGATACCGTTCGCCGTGCCCTGTCCGACGCCGAGCGGGTCGCCCGCAGCGTCCCCGGGCTGACGCTCGACGAGGTCGTGGCGGAGGAGCCGGACACGCTGCGCGGCCGGCTGCGGCTCCGCGTCGCCGGCTCCAGCATCACGTACCGCGGCACGCTGCGGCTGGCACCGGGCGGCGACTCCGTCGCCGTCGAGGCCGAGGGCGAGGAGTCGCGCGGCAGCGGGGAGGTGACGGCGTCGCTGACCCTCACGGCGCGGGAGGCGGCCGAGGCGGGGACGTCGACGCTGCTGTGCACGGGCACGGTGGTGAGCACGGGGCGGCTGGCGGCCGTCGAGGCGGCGCAGGCGGAGGCGGCGGGCGTACGGCTGCTGGAGCGCTTCGCGGAGAGCCTGGGGGCGGACCTGGCTGCGGAGCCGCTGACGGAGGGGCCCCCGGAGCCGGCCGAAGCGCCGGAGCACCCGGACGACGCCGTACAGCCGGGCGACACCTCCGACGTCGGGCTCGGCGACGACAACGAGCGCGCCATCCCCGGCATCCCGGCCCCCGAGCAGTCCGGCGAGACACCGCCCGGCACGGGCAAGGTCTTCGACGGCGAGGTGCCGCCGCCCTCGCTCGACCCGCTGGCCGACGACGTGCTCGACGCCCTCTCCGACGAGGAGGAGGACACGGACGAGCCGGCCGACGACATGCTGGAGGAGCCGGAGGCCGCGCACGCGCGGCGCACGATGATCGGCCGCAGCGCGGAGGAGGTCGACCACGCCCCGCCCCGCGGCCGGTACGCCCCGACCCCGGCCGCCGACGCGCCCGTACCCACGGCGGGCCTGCGCTGGCTGGCCCCGGCGGCGGCCCTGGCGGTGGCGACTGCGGTCATCGTGGGCCGCGCCCTGCGCCGCCGTCACTGACCGGCTCCGCCGGAGGGCGGGGGCACCGCCCGGCCGGGCTGCAGCGCGGCCGTCGGCCGAGCAACGCGTACGCACCCGCCACTGACCGGCTCAGCCGGAGGCAGGAGGGCTCCGCCCCGGCGGCCGCCGGCAGCGCAGCGCACACGGCCGGCTCCGGGCGGCCCGGCGCCGCAAGCCCCCGGCCCCGAGGGCCGACACGTCCCCCGGGCAGGCCCCCCTTCGCGCCCGCTCGCTTCCCCGCGCCCGCGGCGGCCCGCTCCCCGCACGTCCGCCGCCAGGCGGGCCGGCCCGCCGTCGACGGGTCCTGCGCGGCGGGGTGCGCCGTCCCTCGTCTAGGCTCGTCGCGTGCCCACACGTCTCACCGCCGGTGACGCCGAGTTGACGATGGATCCCCGCAACGGCTGCCGGGTCGCGAGCCTCCGCGTGGCCGGTACCGAGTTGCTGCGGGGCGGCGATCGCTACGGCTGCTTCCCCATGGTCCCCTTCTGCGGTCGCCTGGAGCTGGGCGAGTTCCGCAACGGCGGCGTCAAGCACCGCCTCCCCGCCGACGCTCCGCCGCACGCCATCCACGGCACCGGCCGCAGCACCGCCTGGCGCACCGTGCGCGCCGACGACGCCGCCGCCGCGTTCTCGTACGACCTCGCCGACCCCTGGCCGTACCCGGGGCGCGTGACCCAACTGGTCGAGCTGGAGCCGGACAAGGTGACGCTCACGCTCGCCGTGGAGACCGCAGGCGACTCCTTCCCCGCGCAGGCCGGCTGGCACCCCTGGTTCGTACGCCACCTCTCCGGAGACGACCCCGCCGACTCCGACGGCTCCGGCGTACGCATCGACTTCACCGCCGCCTGGCAGGAGCAGCGCGGCGAGGACCACCTCCCCACCGGCAAGCGCATCGAGCCGCAGCCCGGCCCGTGGGACGACTGCTTCGGCATGCCCGACGGCGTCGACGTGACGCTCACCTGGCCCGGCCGGGTGGAGCTGACCGTCACCAGCCGCGCGGAGTGGGTCGTCGTCTACGACGAGCAGCCCGAAGCCGTCTGCGTGGAACCGCAGTCCGGCCCGCCCAACGGGCTCAACACCCACCCCCGCCTCGTCACCCCCATCGAGCCGCTGGAGGTATCGACCACCTGGGCGTGGCGCACGCTCGGTTAGGCTCACCGCCATGAGCGACGCACATGCCGACCTGCTGGGTCAGATCAAGGACAAGGCCGTCGTGCACGGCAAGGTGACCCTCTCTTCCGGCATCGAGGGCGACTACTACCTGGACCTGCGCCGGATCACCCTGGACGGCTCCGCCGCGCCGCTCGTCGGCCGCGTCATGCTCGACCTCGCCAAGGACTTCGCGTACGACGCGGTCGGCGGCCTCACCCTCGGCGCCGACCCCATCGCCGACGCGATGCTGCACGCCTCCGCCGCCGCGGGCGACCGTGCACGCCCGCTGGACGCCTTCGTCGTCCGCAAGGCCAGCAAGACGCACGGCATGCAGCGCCGCATCGAGGGACCGGACGTCGCGGGCCGCCGGGTGCTGGTCGTCGAGGACACCTCGACGACGGGCGGTTCCGCGCTGACCGCCGTGGAGGCGGTGCGCGAGGCGGGCGCGGAGGTGGTCGCCGTCGCGACGATCGTGGACCGCGACACGGGCGCGGCCGAGCGGGTGCGCGACACGGCGGGCGTGCCGTATCTGTACGCCTACGGCCTCTCCGACCTGGGACTCGGCTGAGCGGTACGGAGCGCTCCCACGGGTCGGCGTGGGTTATCCACAGGGCGGGGAAGCGCGGGCGGACATCTGGGAGGATGGGGGCACTCCAGGGGCGCCACGGCAACGGAGCCGGTCGCACTCGTACACGCACTGCAGACACCCGCACGTCTCCAAGGAGCGGACAGATGCCCATCGCAACCCCCGAGGTCTACAACGAGATGCTGGACCGGGCGAAGGCAGGCAAGTTCGCCTACCCGGCCATCAACGTCACCTCGTCGCAGACTTTGCACGCCGCGCTGCGCGGCTTCGCCGAGGCCGAGAGCGACGGGATCGTCCAGATCTCCACAGGCGGCGCCGAGTTCCTGGGCGGGCAGTACAGCAAGGACATGGTCACGGGCGCGGTCGCCCTCGCGGAGTACGCGGCGATCGTCGCCAAGAAGTACCCCGTCAATGTCGCCCTGCACACCGACCACTGCCCCAAGGACAAGCTCGACGGGTACGTGCGCCCGCTGCTCGCCGCCTCCGAGGAACGCGTCGCCCGCGGGGAGAACCCGCTGTTCCAGTCGCACATGTGGGACGGCTCCGCCGAGACCCTCGCGGACAACCTGTCCATCGCCCAGGAGCTGCTGCCCCGCGCCGCCGCCGCGAAGATCATCCTGGAGGTCGAGATCACCCCGACCGGCGGCGAGGAGGACGGCGTCACCCACGAGATCAACGACGAGTTGTACACGACGGTGGACGACGCGCTGCGCACGGCCGAGGCGCTGGGCCTGGGCGAGCAGGGGCGCTACCTGCTGGCGGCGTCCTTCGGCAACGTGCACGGGGTCTACAAGCCGGGCAACGTCGTGCTCCGTCCCGAGCTGCTGAAGGACCTCCAGGAGGGCGTGGGCGCAAAGTACGGCAAGCAGAGCCCGTTCGACTTCGTCTTCCACGGCGGCTCCGGCTCCTCCGAGGAGGAGATCGCCACGGCCCTGGAGAACGGCGTGGTCAAGATGAACATCGACACGGACACGCAGTACGCCTTCACCCGCCCCGTCGCAGCGCACATGTTCCAGAACTACGACGGCGTGCTGAAGGTCGACGGCGAGGTGGGCAACAAGAAGGCGTACGACCCGCGCGCCTGGGGCAAGGTCGCCGAGGCATCGATGGCCGAGCGCGTCCGGACCGCGTGCGACCACCTGCGCTCGACGGGCACGAAGCTGAAGTAGCACCGCGTCGGCACCGTCCCGGCCGGGCCCACGGGCCAGGCCGGGTCAGTGGCCGGGGTGTCCGTGAGGTGAGGGGTGCGTGAGGTGTGCCGCGGTGGCGGCGGACTCTCGCATGGATCCGGGCGGCTGCGACACGGCGAATCCGTGGGGCGCCTGTGATCAGCGGATGCTTCGCCGGCACCACCCCGACCGGCGGCGACCGATCGAAGACCGGCGTGTCAGCGGGCAGTGCACAGGGAAGAACTCGGCGTCAGCGTGTGCCCTGGGGGCACTGCCGACGCCGAGTTCTCTGTCCCATCAGACCTCTTCCCGAGCAAAAGGTCTACGGATCAACAAACCTCAGAGGAGGTCCAGCAGGTCGCCCTCGTTCTCGGTCTCGGCCTCGCTGCCGCTGTAGTTCTTGTCGTTGTCGATGCCGCAGATGTTCTGGTTCGAGGTCGAGTCGGCGTTACCGGAGCCCAGGATCGGCACGGTGACGTCGCCCAGGTTGACGAGGCCGTTCTGGTACGTCTTCTCGCTGTTGTCGATCTTCTGGTCGCACTCGATGACCGTGGTGATCTTGTAGTCGTCACCCTTGTCGTGCTTGCCCTTGGGCGCCGACTTGGGGGCAGCCGTCGTGCCCTCGGTCGAGGTGGCACCCTGCGGGGCCGCGGCCTCCGTGGTGTCGTCGGCGGCGGCCACACCGGCGCCGAGCATGGAGATGCTGCCGAGCATCGCGCCCACAACCACGGCCTGACGAAGCTTGCGCATGCGTCCCTACTTTCTGTGTTTTGAGTGTGAATACCAGTCATCACACCAGTTGGTGCCCTTTCTAACCGTTTTCCGGCACTACCTGGTGGAGACACGCCACGCGTCGCCGAATCCGTCCTCGAAATTTCGGTGCGACGACGGCCGGCCGGCGAGCAGCCGGTCACCTCGCATCGACCAGGCAGGCCCGGCTCTCCGTGGTGAGGGCTGGGCCGGGAACCGCGGTCCATGCCGACCGCGGCGGTCACCGGCTGACCCGGTCGTGGCAGGCTGGAGCCCATGGCGATTCACGAGAACCTCCTCGGCGGCCCACCCCCCACCTACCTGCCCGAGGACCCGGGGCCGCGCGACCTGCTCGCGAGCGGCGCCGACCCGTCCGAAGTCGCGGCGAAGTTCCCGGCGTCCTCGCTGGCCTGGGCACAGCTCGCGGACGAGGCCTTCGAGGCCGGCCGCGCCGTCGAGTCGTACGCGTACGCGCGCACGGGCTACCACCGCGGGCTGGACGCCCTGCGCCGCAACGGCTGGAAGGGCCACGGCCCGGTGCCGTGGGAGCACGAGCCGAACCGCGGCTTCCTGCGCGCCCTCGCCGCGCTCGCCCGCGCGGCGCAGGCCATCGGGGAGACCGAGGAGCACGAGCGGTGCAGCACGTTCCTGCGCGACAGCTCGCCGACCGCGGCGGCAACCCTGTCCTGACGGGCCGAGGCCGGCCGGGGCGGCCGCTCTTGCCTCCCGCCGCCGTGCCGCGGATGATGCGAAGTGGGTACGGCACACCGGATGCGGCCGTACCCGAGGGGACCGGGGCCCTGTTGCCTGCAGGAAGGGGCGGACCGCTACCCGGTGGCTCTTGTGTGGGAGACAGCTCATGGAAAGCCGTGCTCACAACCCCCTGCCCGCGGAGACCGGCGGTCACCAGACCCCGGCCCACCAGCCCGACGGGCACCACCCTGACGGGAATCACCCCGACGGCCCTCAGCCGGACGGACACCAGCCCCCGAACCTCGACTTCCGGGGCACCACTCCGTACGAGGACTACGTCCAGGCGGACGTCCTCACCCATCTGCAGCACCCGCTCTCGGACGACCCCGGCGAGCTGGTCTTCCTGGTGACCACGCAGGTCATGGAGCTGTGGTTCACCGTCGTCGTACACGAGTGGGAGACCGCCGCCGAGGCGCTGCGCCGCGACGACCTGCCGGTGGCACTGGCGGCGCTGCGGCGCAGCACGTACGAGCTGCGCTCGCTGAACGCGTCCTGGGAGCCGCTGGCGCGGCTCACGCCGCGGCAGTTCAACTCCTACCGCGCCGCCCTCGGCGAGGGCTCGGGTTTCCAGTCGGCGATGTACCGGCGGATGGAGTTCCTGCTCGGCGAGAAGTCCGCGTCGATGCTCGTGCCGCACCGCGGCGCCCCGCGGGTGCACGACGAGCTGGAGAAGCAGCTCGGCGAGCCCAGCCTCTACGACGAGGTGCTGCGCTATCTGGACGCGAAGGGCCACCGTCTGTCCGCCGCCGTCCTGGACCGGGACCCGACGCTGCGGTACGAGGCGCACCCCGAGGTCGAGGCCGCGTGGGCGGCGGTCTACGCGGGCCCGCAGGACTCCGGTCTGATCAAACTCGGCGAGGTGCTGACGGACATCGCCGAGCTGGTGTGGCGCTGGCGCAACGACCACCTGGTGGCCACCCGCCGCGCGATGGGCGGGAAGGTCGGCACGGGCGGCTCGGCCGGGGTGTCGTGGCTGGAGAAGCGTGCGGCCAAGCAGGTGTTCCCCGAGCTGTGGACGGCGCGCAGCCATGTCTGAGGCGTACGCGCCGGGCGCGGCCCCGGCCGGTGGCGGGCCGGCGGTGGAGTTCACGGGGCTGGCGAAGCGGGCGGCGGAGCTGGACCTGGCGGACCCGCTGCGGGCGAAGCGAGCGGAGTTCGTCCTCGACGAGGCGGAGCCGTCCGGGGCGGAGCCGTCCGGCGCCGCGGCCGCCGGGCCGCCGGTCGTCTACCTCGACGGCAACTCCCTCGGCGCCCTCCCGGCCGCCGTCCCCGCCCGGGTCGCGGACGTCGTGGCGCGGGAGTGGGGGACGCTGCGGATCCGGTCGTGGACGGAGTCCGGCTGGTGGACCGCACCGGAGCGGATCGGCGACCGGATCGCGCCGCTGCTTGGTGCCGCGCCGGGGCAGGTGGTCGTCGGCGACTCCACCAGCGTCAACGTCCTCAAGGCCGTCGTCGCCGGGGTGCGCGTCGCGCAGTCCGGTGCGGGGGCGGCCCGGGACGAGGTGCTGGTCGACGCGACGACGTTCCCCACCGACGGCTATGTCGCCGAGTCCGCCGCCCGGCTGACCGGCTGCGCGCTTCGGGCCGTGGAGCCGCACGAGATCGCCGCCACCGCGGGACCGCGGACCGCCCTCGCGCTGGTCAACCACGTCGACTACCGCACCGGCCGGCTCCACGACCTGCCCGGCACCACCGCCGCGCTGCACGCGGTGGGCGCGCTCGCCGTGTGGGACCTGTGCCACAGCGCCGGTGCGCTGCCGGTCGGGCTCGACGAGCACGGGGTGGACCTGGCGGTGGGGTGCACGTACAAGTTCCTCAACGGCGGCCCGGGGTCGCCCGCGTACCTCTACGTACGGCGCGACCTCCAGTCCCGCTTCGACTCCCCGCTGCCCGGCTGGAACTCCCACGCCGACCCCTTCGCGATGTCCGCCGGCTACCGGCCGGCGGACGGCGCGGTGCGCGGGCGCGTCGGAACGCCGGACATCCTGTCGATGCTGGCGCTGGAGGCGGCGCTGGGGGTGTGGGACGGCGTCGCGATCGAGGCGGTACGGGAGAAGAGCCTGGCGCTGTCGGACTTCTTCCTGGAGTGCGTCGCGGCCCTCCCCGGCGGGCCGTCGCTCACGCCGCTGACCCCGCTGCCGCACGCCGAGCGCGGCAGCCAGGTCGCGCTGCGGTGCGCGGGCGCGGAGACGGTGATGGGCGAGCTGATCGCGCGCGGCGTGGTCGGCGACTTCCGGCCGCCGGATGTGCTCCGTTTCGGCGTGACGCCGCTGTATACCTCGTTCTCGGACATATACCGCGCTGCCGGAGTCTTGGGAGAGGTGCTGGATGACCGCCGTTGACGAACTGGACGACGAAGCCCGCGCCCTGTTCGCCCTGAAGCGCGTCGCGCCCACCCGCACGCTGGCGTACGGGAACCACCCGTCGCAGGTCGTCGACTTGTACGGGGACCCCGTGGCCCGGCCGTTGGTGGCCCTCCTGCACGGCGGCTTCTGGCGGGAACGCTACGACCGCACGTACCTGACGCCGCTGGCGGCGGCGCTGGCGAAGGACCTGAACGGGTGCGTGGCGCTGATCGAGTACCGCCGCGTGGGTACGCGGTCACCTGCGGCGGGCGCGGGCGCCGGCACCGCCGCGGACGGCCGGCCCGCCACGGACGGCACGGCAGTCGCGGGCGCGGCAGCGGACGCCGGCAGCCGAGCCACTGCGGGCGCGGCCTCGTGGGCCGACGGCGGCGGGGGGTTCCCCGCGACGTTCGACGATCTGCCGCCCGCGCTCGCCGCGTTGCCCGGGGCCGGGCCCGTGGTGCTCGCCGGGCACTCCGCGGGCGGCCACCTCGCGCTGTGGGCCGCCTCGCGGTGCCCCACCGCCGTCTCCCGCGTCGTCGGCATCGCCCCGGTCGCGGACCTGGCCCGCGCCCACGAACTGGGCCTCAGCGACGGCGCCGTCGCCGGGCTCCTCGGCGGCGCCGAGCGCGTGGCGGAGCGGCTCGACGAGACGGACCCGATGCGGATGCCGGCCCCGGCGGCGCCGGTCGTGCTGCTCCACGGCGAGGCGGACGCCGACGTACCGGTGGAGCTGTCCCGCCGCTACGCCCGCGCCGTGGGCGCACAGTTGCGGGAGCTGCCCGGCACCGGCCACTACGCACCCGTCACGCCGGGCACCCGCGCGTACGAGACGCTGCGGACCGCCCTGACGGAAACCTGACCGCCGCTCCGGCAAACCGCCGCGCACGGCCCACCCGCCGTGCCCGACCGCCGCGACCTCAGCTCTCCTTCGGCCCCTTGTCCCCCGCGTCGTCGGGCCCGTCCTCGCCGTCGCCCTCGCCCGGCTCGTCGCTGTCCAGCTCCTGCTGCAGCCCCAGCGTCTCCACCAGCCACTTGTCGAACTCGATCGACGCCCGCACCCAGCTCACGGTGCTCGACACGAAGTGCTCCAGCGCCACGCCCGTGCCGATCAGCATCTGCGCCTCGCCGATGAGCCGGACCGAGCCGTCGTCGTGCGTGTGCGTGTAGACCTTCGGCCACAGCGTGCGCCGGTTCCAGTCGTCGATGGCCTCCAGCAGCTCCGGCTTGTCGTCCAGCGAGTGCTGCCGGTCGTAGAAGGTCCGTACCGAGTAGAGCTGCTGCTCGTCCTCGCCGCGGAACATGAAGTACGTACGGAACTGCTCCCACGGCGCCGCGAGGTCCCCCTCCTCGTCGACGACGTACTTCAGCTCCATCTGGTCCAGGAGCTGCTTGACCAGATCCTGGTCGGGCACGATCGGCCCCTGCGGGCCACCGTTGCCGCGGGATTCGGGCTGCTGGCCCCCGAAGTTCGGGATCGAGGACGGGTCGATGCTCACGTGGGGTTCCCTTCGAACGGTTCGGCGCCCATCCTCCCCCACCGGGGGCCCGTGCCCGCAACCCGGCGACGACACCCTGTGGACAACTCGCTACGCCGGAGCAGCGCCGACCAGCAGCCGGTCCCCGAACACCTCCACGCGCACCGTGTCCCCGTCCCGCACCTCGCCCGCCAGGATCTCCTTCGCGAGCTGGTCCCCGATCGCCGTCTGCACCAGCCGCCGCAGCGGCCGTGCGCCGTAGCTGAGGTCGGGCGCCGGCTCGTCCTCCGGGACGCCCAGGCGGGCGAGCCAGGCGAGCGTCGCGTCGCTGACCTCCAGCGTGAGCCGGCGCTCGGCGAGCCGTTCCTGCAGATGGGCGATCTGGATGGCGGCGATGCGCTTGAGCTGGTCGCCGCCGAGTGCGTTGAAGACGACGAGGTCGTCGAGCCGGTTGAGGAACTCGGGCCGGAAGACCTTCCGCACCGTCTCCAGCACCCCCTCCCGCTTCTGCTCGTCCTTGATCATCGGATCGACGAGGAAGGTGGAGCCGAGGTTGGAGGTGAGGATGAGGATGGTGTTGCGGAAGTCGACCGTACGACCCTGACCGTCCGTCAGCCGCCCGTCGTCCAGCACCTGCAGCAGGATGTCGAAGACCTCGTTGTGCGCCTTCTCCATCTCGTCCAGCAGGATCACCGAGTACGGACGCCGCCGTACGGCCTCCGTGAGCTGACCGCCCTCCTCGTACCCGATGTACCCCGGGGGCGCGCCGACCAGGCGGGAGACGGAGTGCTTCTCGCCGTACTCGCTCATGTCGATGCGGACCATGGCCCGCTCGTCGTCGAAGAGGAAGTCGGCCAGCGCCTTGGCCAGCTCGGTCTTGCCGACGCCGGTGGGGCCGAGGAAGAGGAACGAGCCCGTCGGCCGGTTGGGGTCGGCGATGCCGGCACGGGTGCGGCGTACGGCGTCGGAGACGGCCCGTACGGCCGTGTCCTGGCCGATGAGCCGCCTGCCCAGCTCCTCCTCCATACGGAGCAGCTTCTGCGTCTCGCCCTCCAGCAGCCGCCCGGCGGGGATGCCGGTCCAGGAGGAGATGACGTCGGCGATGTCGTCGGAGCCGACCTCCTCCTTGACCATCGTGTCCCGCTTGACCTCCTCCTCGGCGGCGGACGCCTCCTCCAGCTCGCGTTCGAGGGCGGGCAGTTCGCCGTAGAGGAGTTTGGAAGCGGTGTCGAAGTCGCCGTCGCGCTGCGCGCGCTCGGCGGTGCCGCGCAGCTCGTCCAGCCTCTCCTTCAGCTCGCCGACGCGGTTGAGGCCCTGCTTCTCCTTCTCCCAGCGGGCGGTGAGGCCGCGCAGCTCCTCCTCCTTGTCGGCGAGGTCGCGCTGCAGCCGCTCCAGGCGCTCGCGGGAGGCCACGTCGGACTCGTTCTTCAGCGCCAGCTCCTCCATCCGGAGGCGGTCGACGGCGCGCTGCAGCTCGTCGATCTCGGTGGGCGAGGAGTCGATCTCCATCCGGAGCCGGGAGGCGGCCTCGTCGACGAGGTCGATGGCCTTGTCCGGGAGGAAGCGGGAGGTGATGTAGCGGTCGGAGAGGGTCGCGGCGGCGACGAGCGCGGAGTCCGCGATGACGACCTTGTGGTGGGCCTCGTAGCGCCCCTTGAGGCCGCGGAGGATGGCGATGGTGTCCTCGACGGTGGGCTCGGCGACGAGCACCTGCTGGAACCGGCGCTCCAGGGCGGCGTCCTTCTCGATCCGCTCGCGGTACTCGTCGAGGGTCGTCGCGCCGACCATGCGCAGCTCGCCGCGCGCGAGCATGGGCTTCAGCATGTTGCCGGCGTCCATGGCGGACTCGCCGCCCGCGCCGGCGCCCACGACGGTGTGCAGCTCGTCGATGAAGGTGATGACCTGGCCTTCGCTCTCCCGGATCTCGGCGAGCACGGTCTTCAGCCGCTCCTCGAACTCGCCCCGGTACTTCGCCCCGGCGACCATCGCGCCGAGGTCGAGCGCGACGAGCCGCTTGTTCTTGAGGCTCTCCGGTACGTCCCCCTTCACGATCCGCTGCGCGAGCCCCTCGACGACGGCGGTCTTGCCGACGCCGGGCTCGCCGATGAGGACGGGGTTGTTCTTCGTACGCCGGGAGAGCACCTGCACGACGCGGCGGATCTCCGGATCCCGCCCGATCACGGGATCGAGCTTGCCCTCGCGTGCGGCTGCGGTCAGATCGGTGCCGAACTTGCCCAGCGCCTGATACGTGCTCTCGGGGTTCTTCGTGGTCACGCGCCGGTCGCCGCGGATCTTCTCGAACGCCTGCACGAGCGCCTTGGCGCTCGCCCCCTGCTGCTTCAGCAGCTCCTTGGCCGCCCCGCCCTCGGCGGCGACCCCGATGAGCAGATGCTCGGTCGACACGTACTGATCGTCGAGCTTCCGCGCCCGCGCGGCGGCATCGGCCACGGCGGCCAGCAGCTCCCGGTCCGCCTGCGGCGGCGACACGGTGGCCCCCTGCACCCGGGGCAACCCGCCGAGCAGCGCCTCGGCCCCGGACCGCACGGCGGCCTGGTCGGCGTCGACGGCGGCCAGCAGATCCTGGAGGTTCTCGTTGTCCGCCACGTCGAGCAGCGCGAGCAGCAGGTGTACGGGGGTGATGTCCGGATTCCCGCCGGACACCGCGCGGCTGTTGGCGCCGGCGATCGCTTCCTGGCTCTTGTTGGTCAGCTCCGCGTCCACTGCTGTGTGCTCCTCCTTGCCGGGGTGCCGGTCGTGGGGTACACCTCGGCCCGCACTCGGCGTGCCTGAGGCGACGTAAGCTAAGTTGAGTCTACTCCACTCAACTCCAACCCGGCACCGGCTACCGGCGATCGCGACACGACCGCCGACCCCTAAGCATGCGCGCAGGCACACGCAAAAGCGGTGCCATCGCGGGGTTGCGTCCGCGATGGCACCGCTGGTGTGCCTTCGGGCGATCTGGACACGGGGGATACCGCCCGGTCAGGCACAGTGGGGGGTGTTGCTCTCGCTATCAGGTACGCCGTCGGCTGCTACGGGGACGTGATCCTCTTCGCCAAGATTGACGAAGATCACGCCGCAGCGCACCACGCAGCGTACATAGCGCCTTGGCCTCCGGCGGAAGGCCCGGACGCTCCCGCCCCGGTCACGAAGGATGGTGATCGGCTCACCCAGCAGGGCTACCGCCATCCTGTCCCCGGGTCGGGGAACCGCCGTAGCGAGATCGATGGAGTACCAATGGTTCTCCATCTTTCGGCGGTCGTCTGAAGTCATCGCCATACCTGTGTCTGCGTTGTCTGCTTCCCTACACCTCGTTCAGGTTCAATTCCATATGGGGTCTTGTTGTGGCGCCAGCGTCGCCGCGGAAGTTTCACTCCCGGGCTCACCAACTTGCGGTTCAGCTTGAGAGTTGGCCGCAAGCCCGATCGAGACTGCTGCAGCCAGCGCGACAACCCACCCAATCAACGCCCTCATGGGTAGTCCCGGCCTTCCTTGATTCGCTTCCCTGAGAAGAAGGTGCCGCACGTGGGAGCCGTTAACCACCTCCGCATTGCATCATGTTCCTGAATCTCAGCTTCCTGTGGGACGGATAAATGGGTGTTAATCATGGCGAACCAGACCACATGCACGGATACGCGGACCTGTGTGAGGCAGGCGCGGAGCTTTATGCCAGGGCGCTCCGAGCCGGTTGCATCGCCCGGTCCGAAGGAGAAGTCGCACCGTGTCTGATGGACCTGAGGCTGCTTCACCCGGATCCCGACGATCCGCAGCGGCTCCGTCCCGCTCCTCCGTCCGCGGTGCTGGCCCGGCTTGAACACCCCCTCGAACGGGAGATCCTGGAACGCAGAGAACAGACCCTCGCGCTGGCCGGCGCCTTCGAACCGTTCCTCGCCATCAGTGAAGAGCACCCTACGGTCAGTCGCGCCATCACGGAGCTGGACGGCGTCGATCACATCGACGCAACCATCGGCCGCGCCACGGAGGCGTGCGCGAAGGAACTCCTGACCGTACAGCCCGGAGGGCAACGCTCCGCAGAACTGCTGAACCGCGCGGTGGATCGGGTACGTCCGCTGATCGACCGCGGCGTCCACATACGAAGCCTCTACCAGCACACCGCGCGGCACAGCTACGGACTGCTCGCCTACCAGGAACGCGTGGGCTCGGACCGCATGGAGCTGCGGACCCTTGAGGAGCTTGTCGACCGGCTGATCATCATCGACCGGAAGGTCGCTTTCATCCCCGCGCAACGCGACCTGCCGGTGAACTCCAACCGCCAAGCCGCCCTGGAGGTGCGCCACCCGGGCCTCGTCGCCTACCTCATCGGCCTTTTCGAGCACCTCTGGCTGCACGCCACCCCCCTTGAGGAAGAGGTGCACTACGACCCCGCAGAGCCGGACGGCATCACCGGGATACAGCGCAGCATCGCCAAGCTGCTCATCGAGGGCCACGTAGACGAGGTCATCGCCGACCGGCTCGGCATGAACGTCCGTACCTGCCGAGGTCACATCGCCAAACTTGCCACCGCGCTCGGCAGCAACGGGCGGACCCAACTCGGTTACCTCATCGCCCGCTCCGGCATGCTCGACCGATCTTGATCACGGACGCCACGCCCGGGAGAGTACTGAGATGTCCAGCAGGCACGAACACATCCACGGGCCCGACGAGCCGTGCCAGGCAGCCCAGGACGTATACGCCGACGCCCTCGGCGTCGGCCGTATCGCCCGGTCGGCGGTGCAGTCCGTGCCCTGCCTCATCGACCTCGCGCTCCTGCAACCCGACCCCGACGACCGGCAGTGGCTGCTACCCGTCTCCGCATCCGACGCCATGACGCAACTCATGCTCGCTCACGAGCAGGACATCAGGGAGAAGCAGCAGCACGCTGCGGACCTGGCCGAGTCCTTCGGACGGTTCATCGAGATCAGCGCCGAAGCGGCCGCGATCTCCTCTCCCGTCACCGTCCTGGAGGGCCTCGGCACGATCAACGCCGCCCTGGATCTGGCCGTCAGTGAGTGCTTCGACGAACTGCTCACCGTCCAGCCCGAGGCGTCCTCGCGCGGCGCCCGCGCCCTCGGCGAGGCCCTGAGACGGGTGAGGCCACTGGTCGAGCGCGGCGTCCGGATGCGGAGCATGTACCAGCACGCGGCTCGCGAAGCCCCGATGACCCTGGCGTACCTGCGGTTCGTCGGCCCGCAGCGCGTGGAGGTCAGAACCCTCGAAGAAATCGTCGAGCGGCTGATCGTCGTCGACCGCAAGGTGGCCTTCGTACCTGCTCAGCCGGACCGCCAGGTCGCCCTGGAAATCCGGCACCCGGGGGCCGTTGCCTACCTCGTGGGCGCCTTCGAGCAGTTCTGGCAGCTGGCCACCCCCATGGACAAGGCGGCCTACATGGAGGCCACCCACGAGGGCATCACCGGTGTGCAACGCAGCATCGCGAGGCTCCTCGTCGAGGGCCACCTCGACCAGAACATCGCACGCCGCCTCGGCATGAACGTCCGCACCTGCCGCGCCCACATCGCCAAGCTCGCTTCCATGCTGGGCAGCAACAGCCGTGCCCAACTGGGTTATCTCATCGCCCGCTCCGGCATTCTCGAGGAGACTTGAGCGCACCCATGGCCCACCCCCACCACACCACCGGCCTCTGCGACCCGGGCAGGAAGCTCTACGCCTCTGCCCTGCGCTCCGGCCGCATCTCACATGAGGCGACGGCGACCGCGCCCTGCCTCCTCGACCTGGACCTCTTACGCCCCGAGCCCGGCGACACCGACTGGCTGGTGCCGACGCCTCCGACACAGGCGCTCGCCGGGCTCGCCGAGCCCCTGGAACGGGAGCTGAGCGAGTACCGGCTCTTCGTGACCGCGCTCGCCGACACGGTCGAGCAGGTGACGTCGCTCGATCCGGACGACCCCGCCACGGCCGCGTTCACCGTCTGGGCGGGGAAGGAGCGGATCGACGCCGCACTCGTGCATGCGCTGGAGAACTGCACGGAGCAGTTCCTCGCCATCCAGCCGGCCAGCGGCCGGACCAACTGGAACCCCGTGACGATGCGCACCACCACCCACCGCGTACGGCGGATGAGCGAACGCGGCATCACCCAGCGGACGTTGTACAACCACACGTACCGCCACCACCCCGCTCAGCTCGCCTACCTGGACGAGCTGAGCGACACCGGGCTGGAGGTACGCACCCTGGAGGAGATGCCCGAGCGGCTCCTCATCGTCGACCGCGGGATCGCCTTCATCCCCGCCACGCCCAACCGCGAGGTGGCGATGGAGATCCGGCACCCGGGCCTGGTCTGGTTCCTGCGCGCCATCTTCGAGCACTTCTGGCAGCTCGGCGTCCCCTGGGAACGCCGGCTCCGCGAGCACGACACCCAGGAAGGCATCACCGGCGTCCAGCGCAGCATCGCCCGGCTTCTCGTCGAAGGTCACCTCGACGAGGCCATCGCCCGGCGGCTCGGCATGAACGTCCGTACCTGCCGGGCCCATATCGCCCGGCTCGGCGCCGCGCTCGGGAGTGACAGCCGGACCCAGCTCGGCTATCTGCTCGCGCGCTCCGGGATCGTCGACGACGGCTGACGGATGCCGGACCCGGGCGGCGGAGGAACGGAGTCGCCGGTGCGTATGAGGCCGGGAAGCGAACGCACCGGCGCCTCCGTCCGAGGGGTGCCGCCGGCGCCCGCGTACGACGATGGCAGGTCGCCTCCGCGACACCCCGGAGGGCACTCGCCCACATCATTCACGAACGTGGCGACCCCGGCCATTGCCTCTTGGGGCAATCCGGTCAGGGCCCGCGCCGGCCGTCAGCAGGGCGCGGCGGTGGCGGTCGGCGACCAGGGCGGCCTGGACGCGGGACTCCACGTTCAGCTTGCGGCAGATGTTCGTCAGGTGGGCGCGGACCGTACGCTCGGCCACCCCCAGTTGCGACGCCAGCCGGCGGTTGGTCGGACCGTCGGCGAGCAGGAGGAGCACCTCGCGTTCCCGGTCGGAGAGCAGCGCGAGACCGACCGGGGGAGCCTGTCGCGCCGTGTTGTCCGAAGCGTGAGACCTCACTGTATGAACTCCCGGACCGACTGAGCCGTACGTGCACCACGTTCGGCGGCTTGTCCCCCGTTCTTCACCAGAACATTGGCTTACCGTCCGTATCAACTCCACCCGAACCCAGCATCATCTTCCTGAAATTCATGATGATGAGGGTGTGCATAACCGCACGAACCAGACCTTCGGCGAACACCGCCGGTGACCTGTCGCCGCCCGCTTATATCGTCTGCCGCATGGAACCCGCAGCCGTCGGCGTCAGGCTCGCGTCCGCCGTCATGGCGCCCCTCGTCCGGCGGCTGTTCCGCAGCGAAGGCCCCGGGGCCGGGCTCGCGGGGCGGCCGGTGCGGATGGCGGCGCTGGTGTCGTTCCGGGGTGAGCGGCGTGAGTTGGACGAGGACGACCTGCGCAAGCTCGCCGACACGCTCGTACGGCGCGCCCTCCGCGGCGACGCGGGTGAGCACGCCCCCGTCGCCGCCGACGAGGCCGCCGCCGTCGCCGGCGCGCTCGCCCGGAGCCTCACCGCCCTCGGCGACCTCGACCTCGACGACGTCCAGGCCGTCCGGCTCGGTCCCGAAGCCCTCGCCCGCCGGCTCCGCCACGCCGCGGCGCAGAGCGGCGGCGATCCCGTTCGCGACCTGTCCGCCGACGCCGCCTCCTTCCACGACGCCCTCCTCGACGCCGCCTGCCTGCACATCCTGCACTTCTTCAGCCAGCGCTCCACCTTCGTCGCCCGCACCCTCGTCGAGCAGTCCCGCCGCCAGGCCGACCAGATCGCCCGCCTCGACGCCCTCATCGCCCGCACCCCCCTCCCCGGGGCACAGGACGCGGCCTTCGAGCGCGAGTACTTCGCGTACGTCGCCAAGAAGCACGGCCGGCTCACCATCTACGGCGTCGACCTCGCCGACTCGCCAGCCAAGTGGCCCCTGGACGTCGCCTATCTGCGGCTGGAGGCCGCCGCCTCGCCGCAGATCGCTCCGGCACCGTTCCCCTTCGACGACACCGACCCCCTCCCCGACCCCGTCCTCCCCGCCGACCAGGCCCTCGCCGCCTACGACCGCGTCCTCCTCCGCGGCGCCGCCGGCTCCGGCAAGACCACGCTCGTGCAGTGGCTCGCCCTCTCCGCCACCCGCGCCGACACCGGCACGGACACCCACACGGCGGACGCCATGGACTACCTCGCCGGGCGCGTCCCCTTCGTCCTCCCCCTCCGCACCCTCACCCGGCACGGCCAACGCCTGCCCGCCCCCCGCGACTTCCTCGACGCCACCGGCAGCCCTCTCGCCGGCGCGCAGCCCGACGGCTGGGAGCACCGCGTGCTCACCGCCCCCCGCGGGCTGCTCCTCGTCGACGGCATCGACGAGGTCCCCCGCGCCGAGCGCGACCGCGCCCGCCGCTGGCTCTCCGATCTCGCCGACGCCTACCCCGGCAACCGCTGGCTCGTCACCTCCCGCCCCTCCGCCGTCGGCGAGGACTGGCTCGCCGCCGAGGGCTTCACCGAGCTGGCCCTCGCCCCCATGCGCCCCGCCGACCTGGGCCGCTTCATCGCCCGCTGGCACGCCGCCGTACGCACCGGCGCCCCCGCGGCGGACGACGCCCGGCTCACGGCGTACGAGCAGCAGCTCACCGCCGCCGTACGGCACACCTCCGACCTCGGCCGGCTGGCCACCAACCCGCTGATGTGCGGCCTGATGTGCGCCCTCAACCGCGCCCGCCGCGGCCACCTCCCGCGCGGGCGCAAGGAGTTGTACGAGGCCGCCCTGTCGATGCTGCTCAGCCGCCGCGACCGCGAACGCGACATGGCCGTCCCGGACCTGCGCGAGGAACCCCAGCTCCAGGTGCTGCAACGCCTCGCGTACTGGCTGATCCGCAACGGCCGCACGGAGCTGGACCGCGACCGCGCCGCATCCCTCGTCGCCGCCGCCCTGCCCGCCGTCCCGGAGGTCGCGGCCCTGGGCGACGCGGCGGCCGTGCTGGAGCACTTCCGCGACCGCAGCGGCCTCCTCCGCGAACCGGGCCCCGGCGCCGTCGACTTCGTCCACCGCACGTTCCAGGACTACCTGGGGGCGCGTGCGGCGGTGGAGGAGGGCGACATCGGCGTCCTGGCCGCGCACGCGGCGGACGACCAGTGGGAGGACGTCATCCGCATGGCGGTGGCCCAGGCCCGGCCGCGGGAGCGCGAGGAGATCCTGCGGGAGCTGCTGGCGGCGGCGGAACGGAAGGGCGGGGTCGAGAGCGTACGCATCCGGCTGCTGGCGACCGCCTGCCTGGAGCACGCGGCGGAGTTGGCGCCGGCGGTACGGGAGGCGGTGGAGCGCGCGACGGAGGCGCTGATCCCGCCGACGACGACGCCGGAGGCACGGGCGCTGGGCGCGGCCGGTCCCCTGGTGCTGGAGTTGCTGCCGGGACCGGAGGAGACCGATGCCCCTGACCTCGTCGCCGTAGCCGCCAGCCACGTGGACTCGGACCGCGCCATCCCCTTCCTCGCCCGCTACGCCACCCATCCCTCGTTGGACGTACGCCGGCAACTCGCCTGGGCCTGGCACCGCTTCGACACCGAGGAGTACGCGAACGAGGTCATCGACCGCCTCGACCCCGAAGACCTGTACTTCACCGTCACCTCCGATGCCGAGCTACGGGCCCTGCGCAGGCTCGGTGGTCGCTCGATGGTCGACGTTCGCGGCGGTCCGCTCGACCCCTACGAGCTACGCGACGTGCTCGCCACCTTCCGCCTGACCAAGCTGATCATCCGCAACCAGCACGCGCTGGGCGACCTGGACTTCCTGCGCGACAAGGACGAGCTGCGCACACTGCGGCTCACCGAGTGCCTCGGCCTGGAATACGCCTCGGCCCTCGCCGGCCTGCCCCTGCGCACCCTGATCCTGGACGCGGTACCGGGCCTCGCCGACAGCATCCCCGAACTGCTCACCGGACTGCCGCGGCTGGAGTTCCTCTCCCTGTCGCCGGAGCGGACGCACCTGATCGACCTCGACACCCTGCCGCCGCTGCCGGAGCTGACGACCCTCAACCTGCTGACCGCCCGCACCTCCGGGCTGCGCCCCCTGGCCAAGCACCCCGAGCTCGCCGCCGTCTACCTGGGCTGGCGGCACGAGGCCACCGCGGACGACTGGCCGGCGCTGGCCGCGCTCCCGCTGCTCGCAGGGCTGCGGTGCCGGCTGGACCTGCCGGCCGTCGCCCCCGCCGACGCCACGCTGCCGGGCATCACGTTCCTCGGCCTGGTCGACGACCGGCCCGCCGACGAACTCGACCTGGGCCCGTTTCCCTCCCTCTTCCCGCAGCTCGACCACCTCGTGCTCGACCTGCCTTCGGGCAACGGCCCGCTGGACCTCTCCCCGCTCGCCGGACTCGGCACCCTGCGCGAGGTCTCCCTGCGCCCGCACATGAGAAACCTCCACGCCGGGCTCCCGCCCCGCGTGGAGGTCTCCTACCTCGCCGACTGAGCCGAAGGCTCAGCCCCGCTTCTTCTTCGGCTTCCACACCACCAGCGCGCTCGTCTGCTGCACCTGCTGGTACGGCACCAGGTCCCGCCGGTACGACGCGTGCACCTGCGCCTCCCGCTGCGCCATCGCCGACGCCGCGCCGTCCACCGCGTCCGTCAGCTCCGCCACCTTCGCCTGCAGCGCCGCGACCTGCGTCTCCAGCTCGATGATCCGCTTGATCCCGGCCAGGTTGATGCCCTCGTCCTGGCTCAGCGCCTGGACCTGCCGCAGCAGCGCGATGTCGCGCGCCGAGTAGCGCCGGCCGCGGCCCGCGGTGCGGTCCGGGGAGACCAGGCCGAGGCGGTCGTACTGGCGGAGGGTCTGGGGGTGCAGGCCCGAGAGTTCGGCGGCTACGGAGATGACGTAGACCGGCGTCTCCTCGGTCAGCTCGTACGGGTTGCGGCCGCGGGGACCGCCGCGTCCGCCGTTTGTGCCGTTCATCGTCGTCAAGCTCCCTTCGCGGCCTTGAACAGCTCCGCGCGCGGGTCCTCGCCCGCGGTCGCCTTCCGGTACGACTCCAGCGACTCGCGCGCCGTGCCGTCCGTCTCCTTCGGCACCGCCACTTCGACGGTGACGAGCAGGTCCCCGCGCGTGCCGTCCTTGCGGACCGCGCCCTTGCCCCGGGCGCGCATCGTGCGTCCGTTGGGGGTGCCCGGCGGCAGCTTCAGGGTGACCGGCGGGCCGCCGAGCGTGGGTACCTTGATGTCCGCGCCGAGGGCCGCCTCCGGGAACGAGACGGGGACCGTCACCAGCAGGTTGTCGCCCTTGCGGCCGAAGACCGGGTGGCCGTCGACGTGCACGACGACGTACAGGTCGCCGCCGGGGCCGCCGCGTTCACCCGGGCCGCCCTTGCCGCGCAGCCGGATCCGCTGCCCGTCCTGCACGCCCGCGGGGATGCGGACCTGCATCGTGCGGGACGACTTGGCGCGGCCGCTGCCCTTGCAGACGTCGCAGGGGTCCTGGGCGATGAGCCCGCGGCCCTTGCAGTCCACGCACGGGTCGGTCAGCGAGAAGCCGCCACCGCCGCCGCGGGAGACCTGACCGGTGCCCACGCAGGTCGGGCAGACCCGCGGGGAGCCGTTCTTGTCACCCGTGCCGGCGCACGTCTTGCAGGGGGCCGACGACGACATCCGCAGCGGGACCGTGGCGCCCTCGATGGCCTCCGTGAAGCTGAGCGTGACCTCCGACTCGATGTCCTGGCCGCGGCGCGGCTGCGTACGCCCGCCGCCGCGGTTGAACAGCCCGCCGAAGACGTCGCCGAGGCCGCCGCCGAAGCCGCCGGTGGTGGTCTGGCCGCCGGCGCCGCCGGGGGCGCCGGGTCCCGAGCCGCCGAAGAGGTCGCCCAGGTCGAAGTTGAACGAGCCGCCGCCCCCGCCGGGCCCCGGGCGGAAGCCGCCGTTGCCGAAGAGGGTGCGCGCCTCGTCGTACTCCTTGCGCCGCTGGGGGTCGCCGAGCACGTCGTTGGCCTCGGAGACCTCCTTGAAGCGCTCCTCGGCCGCGGCGTCGCCCTTGTTGGCGTCCGGGTGGTACTGCCGGGCGAGCTTGCGGTACGCCTTCTTGATCTCGGCCTCGGTGGCGTCCTTCGGGACGCCGAGAACCTTGTAGTAGTCCTTCTCGATGAAGTCCTTGGTACTCATTCCCGGCGTCCCTCCTCTCGTCCCTCGGCGACCGCTACGGCGTCACCCCTCGTCCGGGCCACCGTTGTCCGTCTCTCCGCCGGACCCCGGCTTCGCGGATCCGGTGGCGTCCGAGCCGCCGCCGTCCGCGGCGCCGGCGGACTCCGGTCCGCCGTCGTCCGCGTCCGCCTGCTTCTCGTCAGGCTTCTCGCCCTCCTTGCCCTGCGACCCGGACGACGCCCCGGGCTGCGGCTCCGCCACGGCGACCCGCGCGGGGCGGATCGTACGCTCGCCGATCCGATACCCAGGCTGGAGAATCTGCACGCACGTCGTCTCGGACACATCCGGCGAGTAGCTGTGCATCAGCGCCTCGTGGATCAGCGGGTCGAAGGGCTCGCCCTCCTTGCCGAACTGCATGAGCCCCATCTTGGCCACGACGGTCTCCAGCGACTCGGCGACCGACTTGAACCCGCCGACCAGTTCCTCGTGGTCCCGGGCCCGGCCGATGTCGTCGAGCACGGGCAGCAGTTCGGTCAGCAGGTTCGCGTTCGCGACCTCCTTGACCGCCACCCGGTCCCGCTCGACCCGCCGGCGGTAGTTCTGGTACTCCGCCTGGAGCCGCTGCAGGTCCTTCGTCCGCTCGTCGAGCGCCTTGCGGGTCTCGTCCAGACGAGCCGCAAGCGGGCTGTTCGCGTCCCCGTTCCCGGCGGTGGCACCCGGCCCGGCTCCGTCGGCGCGCCGTGCGCCGGCGGGCGAGCCGTCCGGGCCGCCCTGCTGTGCCTCCGCTGTCTTTGCGTCGGTGGGGACGTCGGGCTTCTCCTCGAAGCCCGGGGTCTCCTCCGTCACGCGGCACCACCCTTGGGCTTGTCGTCGTCCACGATCTCGGCGTCCACGACGTCGTCGTCGGCGCCGGCGGGCGCGTCCTTCTGCGCCTGCTGTGCACCCTCGCCACCGGCGGCGGCGGGGCCGGACGCCTGGGCGTCGGCGTAGAGCGCCTGACCGAGCTTCTGGCTGGTGGCCGCGGCCTTCTCCGTCGCCTCGCGGATCGCCGCGGCGTCCTCGCCCTTCAGCGCCTCCTTGAGGTCGGCGACCGCGGCCTCGACTTCGGACTTCACGTCGCCCGGCACCTTGTCCTCGTTGTCCTGGAGGAACTTCTCGGTGGTGTAGACGACCTGCTCGCCCTGGTTGCGGGTCTCGGCGGCCTCGCGGCGCTTGTGGTCCTCCTCCGCGTACTGCTCGGCGTCGCGCATCATGCGCTCGATGTCGTCCTTCGGCAGCGCGGAGCCGCCGGTGACGGTCATCTTCTGCTCCTTGCCCGTGCCGAGGTCCTTCGCGGCGACGTGCATGATGCCGTTGGCGTCGATGTCGAACGTGACCTCGATCTGCGGCACGTTCCGCGGGGCCGGCGGCAGGCCGGTCAGCTCGAACATCCCGAGCTTCTTGTTGTACGCGGCGATCTCGCGCTCACCCTGGAAGACCTGGATCTGCACCGACGGCTGGTTGTCCTCGGCCGTGGTGAAGGTCTCGGAACGCTTCGTCGGGATCGTGGTGTTGCGCTCGATGAGCTTGGTCATGATGCCGCCCTTGGTCTCGATGCCGAGGGACAGCGGGGTGACGTCGAGCAGCAGGACGTCCTTGACCTCGCCCTTGAGGACGCCGGCCTGGAGGGCGGCGCCGACGGCGACGACCTCGTCCGGGTTGACGCCCTTGTTGGCCTCCTTGCCGCTGGTCAGCTCCTTGACCAGCTCGGCGACGGCCGGCATGCGGGTGGAGCCGCCGACGAGGACCACGTGGTCGATCTCGCCCAGGTCGATGCGGGCGTCCTTGATGACGTTGTGGAAGGGCGTCTTGCAGCGCTCCAGGAGGTCCTGGGTGAGCTGCTGGAACTGCGCCCGGGTCAGCTTCTCGTCGAGGTGCAGCGGGCCTTCGGCGGAGGCGGTGATGTACGGCAGGTTGATCGTCGTCTCGGAGGACGAGGACAGCTCGATCTTCGCCTTCTCGGCGGCCTCGCGGAGCCGCTGCAGCGCCATCTTGTCCTTGGCCAGGTCGACGCCGTGGCCGTTCTGGAACTGCTTGACCAGGTAGTCGACGACGCGCTGGTCCCAGTCGTCACCACCGAGGTGGTTGTCACCGTTGGTGGCCCGGACCTCCACGACGCCCTCGCCGATCTCCAGCAGGGAGACGTCGAAGGTGCCGCCGCCGAGGTCGAAGACCAGGATGGTCTGGTCTTCCTTCTCCATGCCGTAGGCGAGGGCGGCGGCGGTCGGCTCGTTGACGATGCGCAGGACGTTGAGGCCCGCGATCTCGCCGGCCTCCTTGGTCGCCTGGCGCTCGGAGTCGTTGAAGTACGCCGGGACGGTGATGACCGCGTCGGTCACCTTCTCGCCCAGGTACGCCTCCGCGTCCCGCTTCAGCTTCTGCAGGATGAACGCGGAGATCTGCTGGGGGGTGAACTCCTTCTCGTCGATCGGCTGCTTCCAGCCGGTGCCCATGTGGCGCTTGACCGACCGGATGGTCCGCTCGACGTTGGTGACCGCCTGGCGCTTCGCGACCTCGCCGACGAGCACCTCGCCGTTCTTGGCGAAGGCGACGACGGACGGCGTGGTCCTGGCGCCCTCGGCGTTGGTGATGACGCTGGGTTCACCGCCCTCGAGAACACTGACGACAGAGTTCGTCGTGCCCAGGTCGATGCCGACCGCACGTGCCATGTTGTCCATCCTCCGGATCAGATGCTCTGCCTTGAGCTGGTCAGGCTCAAGAGTGCCATGGCGACCACGCCCGGCGCAATTCACCTGAGTCACCGCCACTCAAGTTTTGTGCGTCAGTGCAGGTGGGAACGGCTTTTCGGGCTACGGGCCGAGGGCCCCGGCGGCGCCGGGGGCGCGACGCACATCACCGGCCGGGCGCCTTCAGGACGCCGGGGAGACCCGGGTACCCTCAGGCGGAGAAGAGATAAGTTACCGCTTAGTAGTAGCTGGGTAGGCCGAGTACAGGGCAGCCGGTAGCGGCACGTACGCAGCACGCACACGCAGCACACCCGCAGCACGCACACAGCAGTTCAGAGCAGACACGCAGAGCAGACTGGCCGAGGAGCCCTCCATGCAGCTCGCCGCCATCGTCGTATCGCTGGTGATCACCGCGGTCGGCACCGCGCTCTTCGCACGGGCCATCGGGCAGATCATCGGCTTCATCCGGCTCGGCACGCCCATCCCCGACGGCAGCCGCACGGACGATCCGGTCGCGCGCAGCGTCACCCTGGCCAGGGAGTTCCTCGGCCACACCCGGATGAACCGCTGGGGCGTCATCGGCTTCGCCCACTGGTTCGTCGCCATCGGCTTCCTCACCCTGGTGCTGACCCTCGTCAACGCCTTCGGCCAGTTGTTCGTCGCCGACTGGCTGCTGCCGGTGATCGGCTCCTGGCTCCCGTACGAGCTGTACGTGGAGTTCATCGCGCTGATGACCACGCTCGGCATCCTCACGCTCATCGTGATCCGGCAGCTCAGCCTGCCGTCGAAGGCCGGCCGCAAGTCGCGCTTCACGGGCTCGACGATGTGGCAGGCGTACTTCGTCGAGTACGTCATCCTCGCCATCGGCGTCTGCATCCTCGTGCTGCGCGGGCTGGAGGGCTCGCTGCACCACGTCGGCGGTTACGAGGCCGCCTACTTCGCGTCGTACCCGATCACCGCCGCGGTCGACGGGCTGAGCACCGGCGCCGTACAGAACCTCGTCTACCTCGTCGCGATGATCAAGATCTCGGTCTCGTTCGTCTGGGCGCTCGTCCTCGGCCTCCACACCACCATGGGCGTGGCCTGGCACCGCTTCCTCGCCTTCCCCAACATCTGGTTCAAGCGCAACGCCGACGGCGCGGTGGCCCTCGGCGCGCTCCAGCCGATGGTCTCCGGCGGCAAGCCGATCGACTTCGAGACCGTCTTCGACGACGAGGACGGCGAGGAGACAGTCTTCGGCGTCAGCCAGGTCGAGCACTTCTCCTGGAAGGGCATCCTCGACTTCTCCACCTGTACGGAGTGCGGCCGCTGCCAGTCGCAGTGCCCGGCCTGGAACACCGGCAAGCCGCTGTCGCCCAAGCTGCTCGTCATGTCGCTGCGCGAGCACGCCGCCGCCAAGGCCCCGTACCTGCTCGCCGGCGGCGGCAAGTCGGCCGAGGGCGAGGAGAAGGCCACCGCGGAACAGCTCGCCGACGTGCCGGCAGACGCGCTCGCCGAGGCGGAGCGCGCGCTGATCGGCACCGCGGCGGAGCAGGGCGTCATCGATCCCGACGTGCTGTGGTCCTGCACCACCTGCGGGGCGTGCGTCGAGCAGTGCCCCGTCGACATCGAGCACGTCGACCACATCGTCGACATGCGCCGCTACCAGGTGATGATCGAGAGCTCGTTCCCGTCCGAGGCGGGCACGATGCTGAAGAACCTGGAGAAGAAGGGCAACCCCTGGGGGCTGGCCAAGAAGCAGCGGCTGGAGTGGACCAAGGAGCTGGCCGCGGACACGGGCATCGAGATCCCGGTCGTCGGCAGGGACGTCGAGGACCTCTCCGAGGTCGACTACCTGTACTGGGTCGGCTGCGCGGGCGCGCTGGAGGACCGGGCGAAGAAGACCACCAAGGCGTTCGCAGAGCTGCTGCACATCGCCGGGGTGAAGTTCGCGATCATGGGCGGCGACGAGAAGTGCACCGGTGACTCGCCGCGGCGGCTGGGCAACGAGTTCCTCTTCCAGCAACTGGGCGAGGAGAACGTCGCGATGCTCAACACGGCCTTCGGCGAGGACGAAGGGGTGACGGTCGAGAAGGCGAAGAAGAAGATCGTCGCCACCTGCCCGCACTGCTTCAACACCATCGCCAACGAGTACCCGCAGCTCGGCGGCCACTACGAGGTCGTCCACCACACGCAGTTGCTCCAGCACCTGGTGGACGAGGGCAGGCTCGTCCCGGTGACGCCGGTCGAGGGGATCATCACGTACCACGACCCCTGCTACCTGGGCCGGCACAACAAGGTCTACACGCCGCCGCGCGAGATCATCGCCAAGGTCCCGGGCGTACGGAACGAGGAGATGCACCGGCACAAGGAGCGCGGCTTCTGCTGCGGCGCGGGCGGTGCGCGCATGTGGATGGAGGAGCGCATCGGCAAGCGGATCAACGACGAGCGCGTGGACGAGGCGCTGTCGCTGAATCCGGACATTCTTTCCACGGCGTGCCCTTTCTGCCTCGTGATGCTTACGGACTCCGTAAACGGCAAGAAGAACGCGGGAACGGCGAAGGAGTCGCTGGCCGTCGTGGACGTGGCACAGCTCTTGCTGGACTCGGTGAGGACGCCGGCGGAAGAGCCGCCGGGGGACGGCACCGAGGCGCCGGAGAGCGAACCGGAGCCGCAGCCGGCGACGTAGGACGGCGAGAACGGCCGTACGGCGTGCGGCAGATGCGACACAGGCGGGACGCCACAGGCAACCCCCCACGGCGGCCGGCCCCGTGAGCCACACGGGGCCGGCCGTGGCGCGTCACGCGCGGGTACCCGCGCATGGGTTGGTACAACCATCGCCGGGCGGAGTGTGTCGTATGACGCGGGAGTGAACGCAACCCGCCCGTCAGACCGTCACCGGAAGGACCCCCCATGCACATCCGCACCCTCGCCGCCTTAACCGCCTGCCTCGCCACCGCCGGCACGGCGGCCGTCACCGCCCCGGTGGCGGGGGCGGAGGACCGGGGCGCGGCGGCGCGTACGGTCTCGGCCGGCGCCGCTTCCGCCGCCTCCGGCGCCGCCGCTGCCGCAGACGCCCGTGCCGTACGGGCCGACTTCGACGGCGACGGCTACAACGACCTCGCCACCGGCGCCCCCGGCGGCAAGGTCGCGGGCCACGCCGAGGCCGGCTACGTCCTCGTCAGCTACGGCTCCGCGGACGGCGTCGCCGCCCCCGCCTCCACCGTCCTCAGCCAGCACACCGCCGGCGTCCCCGGCAGCCCCGCGGCGGACGACCGCTTCGGCGACCGGCTCGTCGCCCGCGACCTCGACGGCGACGGCCTGACCGACCTCGCCGTCACCGCCCGCGCCGAGGACGGCGACGCGGCCGGCTCCGTCACCGTCCTGTGGGGCCGCGAGGGCGGCCTGACCGGCGCCGGCGCGGCCCGCGCCCAGGTGCCCGGCGGCGGGGGCCTCGCCCGCGACCTGCACGGCGGCGACTTCGACGGCGACCGCAAGGGCGACCTGCTGGTGCCCAGCACCCGCAGCGACAGCGCCGAGGCGTACACCGTCCTCTACGGCCCGTTCACCCGCGCCGGCGCCCCCGCGCGCGAGAGCGCGCTCGTCGAGATGAAGCCCGAGGACAGCCTCGACGGCGTCGCCGTGGGCGACGTCACGGGCGACGGCGCCGACGACCTCGTGGCGTTCTTCAGTTTCCAGGGCAACGCCGAGGGCGGCTGGTTCTGGAAGGGCGGCCCCGACGGGCTGACGCGGACCGACGCCGCGCTGCCCAACGGCAGCTCGCCGGCGATCGGCGACTTCGACGGCGACGGCAAGGGCGATCTGGCGTACCGCAAGGTCGGCGCGAGCGTCGAGGACCTGCCGTACGGCGAGGGCAAGGTCAGGGTCGTCTACGGCACGGAGAACGGCCCGGACACGAACCGGAGTTCGGCCTTCACCCAGGACACCGCGGGCGTGCCCGGCACCGGCGAGCGCGGCGACCAGTTCGGCGCCCGGCTCGCGGCGGGCGACGCGAACGGCGACGGCTTCGCCGACCTCGCCGTGGGCGTGCCGTACGAGGCCATCGGCAGCAAGCAGTCGGCGGGTTCCGTGGTGCTGCTCAAGGGCGGCTCCGGTGGGCTGAAGGCCCCGGGCGCGCAGGCGTTCCACCAGGACACGCCCGGTGTGAAGGGCGTGGCGGAGACCGGGGACCGGTTCGGCGCGGCGCTGGCGTTCGGGGACGTCACGCGCGACGGCCGGGCGGAGCTGGCGGTGGGCGCGCCGGAGGAGAACGGCACGGGCGCGATCTGGTCGCTGCGCGGCGCCGCGGGCGGGCTGACGGCTTCGGGTTCCGTGGCGTTCAGCCCGGACAACTTCGAGGGTCCCGGCGGTGCGGGCGGGGCCCGGTTCGGCACGGGCTTCGCGGGCGGGGGCCTGGGCCATTACCTGATGGGCCAGGAGTGACCGGATGAATCCCGCGAACTAGGTTCATTGCACAACAAGTTCGTGGAAAGCCGTATGAGCCGTACGAAGGGCGGTAGTTCGTACAACCCCGGGTGAACGTCAGGTGTCTCACAGGGTGAGAGGCCCACTGAGTGACCGCACCGATCCGCCTCGACGTTCAGGAGCCCGACATGCCACGCAGCCGCCGTACACCCACGACCGCCACCGCCTTAGCGGCCTCTCTGGCCGTCGTCGCCGGCGCCGCCCCCGCGGGCGGCGCCGGACCGGCCGCGGCGGCGCCCGCCGAGGCCTCGGCCGCGGCGCCCGCGAAGTTCCACGACGACTTCAACGGCGACGGCTACCCCGACCTGGTGGTGGCCGCCCCCTCCGGCACCGTGGACGGCGTCACGCGCGCCGGGTACGTCGCCGTGCTCTACGGCTCGGCCGGCGGGCTCGACACCGCCAAGCGCAAGGTCGTCAGCCAGTCCACCGCCGGCGTCCCCGGCACCTCCGAGGCCGGGGACGCCTTCGGCGCCACCCTCGCCTCCGCCGACTTCGACCGCGACGGGTACGCCGACCTCGCCGTCGGCGTCACCGGCGAAGACCTCGACGGCGTCGCGGACACCGGTCGCACGATCATCCTGTACGGCTCCTCCGGCGGGCTGTCCGGCAGCGGCGCGCAGGACATGCGCCCCGCCTCGGCGATCGAGGGCAACGCCTACGCGACGGGCCTGGCCGCGGGCGACTGGTTCCACGACGGGTCGACGGCGCTGGCGATCCTGTCGAAGGACCACCTGGAGCTGTACGGGGGCTGGGGCGCGGCCCGTACCCCTGAGCGCGCGCGGGCGAGCCACCCCTTCACCGACTTCCCGCAGGACTTCACGCCCACCGGCCTGGTCGGCGGCGACTTCGAGGGCGACGGCGCCGACGACCTCGTGGTCACCGGCAAGAAGTGGTACCTGGAGTACCTGGGGGGCCACTCCCTCTACCTCAAGGGCGGCGGCCCGGAGGGCTATACGCGCACGGAGTTCGCCGGCGGGCCCGTCGGGGTCGCCGGCGACATCGACAAGGACGGCGCGGACGACCTCGCGATCGGCGACCCCTCGGAGCTGGAGCACGGCGAGTACGAGCTGTCGGGCGGCGCCGTCCAGGTCTGGTACGGCTCCGCCGGCGGGCCCGGGGCGGGGCAGCCCGAGGTGTGGCAGCAGGGCAGCGGGGGCGTCCCCGGGGCGTACGAGGTGGAGGACCGCTTCGGCAGCGACGTCTCACTCGGCGACGTGGACGGCGACGGCTACCCGGACCTGGCGGTCGGCGCCGAGGGTGAGGCGATCGGCACCGACGCCGGGGCCGGCGCCGTCTGGCTGCTGCGCGGCTCGGCCGGCGGGCTGACCACGAGCGGGGTGCAGCACTTCAACCAGGACACCGCCGGGATCCCGGGCACCGCCGAGGCCGGCGACCTCTTCGGCTCCGACGTCCGGCTGATCGACCCCAACCGCGACGGCCGGTCCGGTCTGATCGCGGGCGCGCCGGGCGAGAACGCGGGGCAGGGGTTCGCGTGGGTGCTGCAGGCCCGTAGCGGCGGGCTGACGGCGGACGGGTCGTGGAACTTCAGCGGGGCGTCCGTGGGCGCGAACGGGGCGAACGCGCGGTTCCCGGAGACGATCGCGGAGTAGCCCCCTTGCCGCCGTCTCCGCAGGCGGAATGACACCTTCTGTCACTGTACGAACCAACTAGCCGTATTCCTACAACCTTTGGCCGCGGTACGGGGTCTTCTGATCGCCATCGCCGACCGCGCGCCCGGGAGCTGCCGCATGCCTCACCGACTCCGTACCGCACTGGCCACCGCGGCCGTCGCCGCCCTCACGGGCGGGCTGGTCGTCGTCGCCGGCTCCGGCGCCCCGGCGGCCGAACCCCCGGGCGCGATGGTCGACTTCAACGGGGACGGGGCGCGGGACGTCGCGGTCTCCGCGCCCGGCGCCTCTGTCGCCGGTGTAAGGGGCGCCGGCCAGGTCGTCGCCCATTACGGCATACAGAACGACGGCACGGAGGCCGGCATCTCCGGCAGCCGCGCCAAGCGGCTCAGCCAGCACAGCGCCGGCGTCCCCGGCACCGCCGAGGACGGCGACGGCTGGGGCGGCTGGACCGCCGCCGGGGACTTCGACGGGGACGGCTTCACCGACCTCGCGGTCGCCGCCCCCGGCGAGAAGGTCGGCGGCGACGTCTACGGCGGCACGGTCCAGCTGCTGTGGGGCGGGCCGAACGGTCTCGCCGGCGGCACCACGCTGCCCGACCCGCGCCCGTCCGAGCATGACCTCTTCGGGCGCGGGCTGGCGGCCGGGGACTTCAACGGCGACGGCGCGACGGACCTCGCCGTCGCCTCCTCGAGTTCGTACATCGACGTCTTCGAGGGCGGCTTCGGCCGGACGGAGGGCGACCACGGCGGGGAGTACAAGTTCGACGCGCAACTGCAGGACGGGAAGATCTGGGGCCCCGACGACCTGGCCGCCGGCGACGTCAACGGCGACGGCACGGACGACCTCGTCGTCGACGGCTCCCGGCGGGAGAGCAACGCCGCCTCCTACGTCTCGGGCTCCGAAAGGGGCCTGACCATCCCCGAGAAGCAGCTGCCCGGCGGCGACTCGACCCTCATCGGGGACGTCGACGGCGACGGCTACGACGACGTCGTCACGGGCCAGGCCGACGAGAGCGGGCCCGCCACCGACCCCCTGCCGGGCGGCAAGGTCAGCATCGTTCGCGGCTCGGTCCACGGCCCCCTGGGCACCACCGTCCTCAGCCAGGCCAGCCCCGGCGTCCCCGGGACGGCGGAGCAGGGCGACTCCTTCGGCGGCGAGCTGGCCCTCGGCGACGTCGACGGCGACGGGCACCTGGACCTGGCCGTCGCCGCGGCGAACGAGACCCTCGGCGGCGTCGAGTCCGCCGGCACCGTCGCGGTCCTCCGGGGCGCGGCGGACGGCTCGGGCTTCGGCACCGCGGGCGCCACGCTGGTCCACCAGAACGCCCCGGGCGTCCCCGGCACCAACGAGACCCGCGACCGCTTCGGCACCGCGCTCCTCCTCGCCGACCTCAACGGCGACGGCTTCGGCGACCTGACGGCCGGCACCGCGGGCGAGAACGCCGGCAACGGCGCCGTCTACGCCCTGCGCTCCGACGCGGGCGGGGTGGCGGCGGACGGGGCGGTTTCGGTCTACCCGTCGTCCGTGGGGATGCCGACGGCGGGGCGCCCGGGGTACGGGGCGGAGTTCGCGGGCTGAGGACGCGGCGCCGCCGCAGGGACGGCGACGCCGCAGGGCCGCCGGCGGACAGCCGCCGCCGTAGCGCCCGCGCCACAGCGCCACAGCGCCGCCGTAGCGCTGCTGTGGCGCCGCCGCAGAGACTGCCAGGGCCCGGACCTCCCCCGGCCGGGCCCTGGCTTCGTGCCCGGGCACGAGCCCGCGCGCTGCCCCACGCGCGGGCACCCGCGTCCTACGAGCCCCATCCGCCCCACCGCCCCCGGAGCCAGTAGGGCGGATCCCCTACGGGAAGTACCGTCTTGGCCACAAACATCCCCCGTATTCCCGGGCCCCGGTGACCTCGGCGGGCAAGACCAGGTACGTTCGATCGCGTGGCAGGATTCAGAAGGGGCCGGGGACGCGAGGCCCACGGCAGTCGGCAGCAGGGACGGCCGCAGGGCCCGCCGCAGGGCGGCCCCCCGCCTTACGGCGGCCCGCAGTACGGCGGTCCGCCGCCGCACGGGCAGGGGCATGGGCAGCCGTACGGCGGCCAGTGGCAGCAGCCCCGCGGCAGCCACGGCCCGGGGCCCGAGTACTACGGCGGCGGCCACGACCCGTACGCCGCCGACCGCCCCGGCAACACCCAGCCGTACGGCGTCAGCGGGGTGCCGGACGACTACGGCCCGTACCACGACGGCCACGTCTACCGCGCCGGCGAGGCGGCGGCCCCGCCCGTAGGCCCGCGGCTGCACTGGAAGGACCTGCTCAGCGGGATCGTCTTCCACTCCAGCCGCACGTTCTGGCAGATGCGCGACCACAGCATGTGGGGCCCCGCGCTGACGGTCAGCTTCCTCTACGGCCTGCTCGCCGTCTTCGGCCTGGAGCAGGCGCGCGACGAGGTGCTCAACTCCACGATCTCGGCCAGCATCCCGTGGGTCGTCGCCACCGGCGTCGCCGTCACGCTCAGCGGCCTGGTGATGGGCACGGTCACGCACACCCTCGCCCGCCAGATGGGCGGCGCCGGCGCGCTGGCGCCGACAGTGGGGCTGGCGATGCTGGTCGTGGCGCTCACGGACGCGCCGCGGCTGCTGGTCGCGATGTTCATCGGCGGCGAGCACACGTTCGCGCAGGGCGTGGGCTGGCTGACGTGGCTGGCGGCGGGCGTGCTGCTGACGTCGATGGTGAGCAAGTCGCACGACCTGCCGTGGCCGCGGGCGCTGGGGGCGTGCTCGATTCAGCTGGTGGCGCTGCTGGCGCTGTTCAAACTGGGCACGCTCTGACGCGGGCCCCTCAGATCACGGTCCGGTGGAAGTTCTGGTACGACCGGGAAGGCGTGGGCCCGCGCTGCCCCTGGTACCGGGAGCCGTACTTGGCGGATCCGTAGGGGTGCTCTGCGGGTGAGCTGAGCCGGAACATGCAGAGCTGCCCGATCTTCATGCCCGGCCAGAGCTTGATGGGCAGCGTGGCGACGTTGGAGAGCTCCAGCGTCACGTGCCCGCTGAATCCGGGGTCGATGAACCCGGCGGTGGAGTGCGTGAGCAGCCCGAGCCGCCCGAGGCTGGACTTGCCTTCGAGCCGGGAGGCGATGTCGTCGGGCAGGGAGATGACCTCGTACGTGGAGGCCAGCACGAACTCCCCGGGGTGCAGGATGAAGCACTCGTCGCCCTCGGGCTCCACGAGCCGCGTGAGATCGCTCTGTTCGACGGCGGGGTCGATGTGGGGATAGCGGTGGTTCTCGAACACCCGGAAGTAGCGGTCGAGGCGTACGTCCACGCTGGACGGCTGGATCATCCCGTCGTCGAAGGGCTCGATCCGTACCCGCCCGGCGTCGACTTCGGTCCGGATGTCCTTGTCAGAGAGCAGCACGCCCCGACCCTACCGGCTGCCCGGCGCGCTACCGCCCCTCGCCCTTGCCCACCGGCACGACGTTCCGCAGCCGCGCACACCGCGGACACCGCACGAGCCCACCGGACCCGATCCGCCGGGCGGCGCCGACGTTCTGCATCGGGAGCGAGGCGGTACTGAAGACGTGCCCCTCGGCACATCGGACGACGGTGGTCTGCATCAGGCTCCTTCCCCGTAACGCAACAAAAGCCACACTACGGGACCAACCACCCCACGCCCCACGCCACCCCCCACCCACCGTAACCCCAACTCCCGCCCCCACCCCGCACATCCACCCCACCACACCAGCAGCCCCCCGACGACCTCGCCGGGGGGCGCACATACGGTAGAGTGAGAGCGAAGCGCCCATGGGGGCGCTCTACGCGGGCGTAGTTTAATGGTAGAACATGAGCTTCCCAAGCTCAGAGCGCGGGTTCGATTCCCGTCGCCCGCTCCAAACAGAAGGCCCAGGTCAGAAACCTGGGCCTTGCTTATTGTCCAGACCTGTTGCGGACCGTCATGCCCTCCGCATGCCCCACTCGCCGCACCCAGATCGCCGAACTCCAGGCCCGGCTGGGGGAGGTCGAGATCCATCTCGAACACCTGGCGATCACCTGGAAAACCGTCACGGCCTCGCCGCCGGATCCCCGCCCGGGCCGACTCGCCGGACCTGCCCGAGCACTCGGACTACCCCCGCATCCTCGCCGTCGCCAACGAGCCACCAGCCCCCTCAAGGCCCGCGACGTCTGCGGAGCCCTCGACCGCGAACCGCTGCCGAAGCCGGTCCGGATCAGTTCTGTCGTTTGAGTTCGCGCACGGCCGCGGGCAGTGCGAGGCACAGGGCGAAGGAAGTCGCGAAGCCGCCTCCCCCTGCCAGAACGACATCAGCGGTGCCAACGCCCGACCTGAGTACCACATGGCTCACGACGAGGCCGACCACCATGGAGCAGGCAACGTACAGCGCCAGCCACAGCTGCCACGTACGTCCGGAACGGCATGTCGATTCGGGCATGGACTCGATCCTTTCGAGGGTCATGGGTGAGAAAAGGGAAGGACGGGTAGGGGAAGTCAACGGCGGCAGGCCGTCACAGCGGCTCGACCGACCCGTGCAGCAGGTGTTCGGCGAGTTCGGCCCGCAGCCGACCAAGTGCCGAGACGTGCGAGGCGTATGCATCGGCGCGTCGGCCAATCCCCCCGAGAAGATCCACGCTCCGCCGCTGCTGCCCGATCGACGGAAAGCGCACGGGAAGGTGCTTCAGAGCCGCAGAGCTCAACGAGGGGGCCGCCGTGGCCGCGGCACGGTGGGACATCCACTCACGCGCGTACCTGAGGCCCAGGTAAGCGTGGAGGTACAGGGGGTCGATCTCAGCCTCCGGGCGTACGCGCAGACGCATCACGTTCGAGCTGAGCAGCCATCCAGCCTGCGAACCGGAAACCAGCGCTGGTTGTTGTTGCGCGCCCGTGCGCACGCAGACGATGTCGTTCGGGAGCAACTCGAACGTCTTGAAGCGCTCGGCCGTCTCCCACGGCACGCGGTTCCGGGGATCGTCCACGATCTTCCCTGCGCCGAGATCCCGCGGGAAGACAAGCGGAACACCGGCGTCTGCCGTGCGTGTCTCTGCCGGCAGGCGGGTGTACGACGGACCGGGTTGGATCTCACACAGGTCATCGAGCACTGCCTCGTTCCAGCCGCCGGGCCCCGAACCCGTGCGGTAGCTGTACCCCGTTTCCCTCGCCCGCTGCTCCAGCAGGCGGAGCACGTCCGTCTGCTCCGCCGCCGCCGCGGCGGCTTCGTGCAACTGGGCCTGCACCGGAGCAGTGCCGTACTTCCCGCTCCCCAGGTGGTCAGCGGGGCGGAGTGAACACCCCTCGCCGGCAACAACTGCGCGGGCCACAACGACAGCCGAGAAGCCTCGCTCGGCCGCACGCGCCGCGTACTCGCCGTCCGGGTACCGCTCTCCGTCGAGCCACGGGCGGACCACAGCCGTGATCGCGTCGCGATCCGTGTCGTGCAGTACGCGCCGGCGCCGGACCTTTGTCCCCAACTCCTGGGCGTCGACAAACAGGATGCCTTCCCTCACCGGATGCTCTGCTCGTCGCAGCACCCACAGGGAAACCGGCACGGGCGTCGCGGAGAACAGATGGGATGGCACCGTGATGACGCACTCCACAGCCCCTCCACGGACAAGGGCGCCGCGGATCTCGCTCTCGGCGGTGTTTACCGAGTTGCCCGCCTTGACCGGCATGACCACCACTGCGCGACCGCCGGGTACCAGCGCGCCAAGGGCGTACTGCACCCAGGCGAAATTGTCATTGCCCTGCGGCGGTGCTCCGTAGGGCCAGTTTCCCGTCCGGCGCCCGGGGCCGGGCGCGTCGCTCATGTTGAACGGAGGGTTCGTCAGCACCACGTCCACTCCGTGCTCGTGACTCGGTGGCCATCGGTCGGACCGGGTGCTGGTCAGCTTCGGCCGTACGCCGAGGTGGAGAAGGTACAGACTCGCGACCGCTTGCAGCCGGCCGTCGAGGGTCTCCCCGTACACGGTCGCGTCTCCGGTGTGCCGGTACGCAGCCGCCAGCATCTCTCCGCCTCTCATGTAGGGGTCGAGCACCGTGGTCTTCTGCCCCGGGGTCAGAACGAGTGCCGCGGACAACGAGGCCAGGCCCACCGGGCTGCAGAACTCCGAGCTCTGCAGCCCTTCCCGGGCGCTGAACGACTCCCACACGAGCTGGAACGCGCCAACGCCTGTGCCTGCCACCGTCCGTACGGCCGAGGTGAGGTCGTCCCAGCTCCTCGGTTCCAGTTGCAGCAAGCTGCTGCGCATGTCGGTGCGGTCGCCGTTCCGGCGCAGCGTGTCCTGGGCCATGCCGCCGAGGGAACGGAGCAGCGACTGCACATCCCGGGCCCCTTGACCTGCCGACATGCAGTCCTCGATGCGGCGCCACCGCTCCGGTTCCGCATGTCGTACGTACATCACGATGAGACAGAGATTCACGAAGTCCGCCATCGTCGCCGGGCCTCGGACCCGGTCTGCGAGTCGGCCCATCAGCTGATCGACGGCGTTCCTGTCCTGGATCCCGATGCGTTGAGCGTGGCTCCCCGCGGCTTTCGGCTCCGCGGACGGCCGGTCAGCGCTGGTCCGGCGGAATCGGTCGGCATAGGTGGTTCCCGCCTGCTCCCCGTCGCGCAGCTGCGATTGCGGAATGATGCGGTTCATCAGCCACCGCGCGATCTCGGCCTCGTGGAAGAGCTCCGTGTCACCGGAGCGCACAGGTGTGGGAAAGTCCTTGTGCCGCCGGGCCCAGTTCGACACGGCCGGGCGCCTCACGCCCGCGCGCTGCGCGATCTGGGTTCGGGTGACAAGACCGGCTTGTTCATCGTGCGTCAACTGCATGGCGACTCCTCCGGGTTGGGCCTGTCGAGCTTCCGATGCGAGGACCGTATGAGGAAGCAGGCACACAAGCCAAACGCGCATTCGCAGTGCTCACTCTGCCTGCCGTGGCGGAGTGGTAGGCAACCCATCCCGCCACGACCATGGCGGAGACACAAGGGGCCTGAAAACAAGGCCCAGCAGCGTTCCCGCGACCGGACCATCCACCCAGGTTCGCCGATACATGGGTTAACAGAGTTCCGGGGCCGGCGTCCTCGCATGTCGGTTGCGTGCAGGTGCCGACCGCTCGACAGGATTGCGGTTCGCAACAGGAGTTGCCCGCTCCTCCTCCGCCGTGCCCCATCCGCGCCCTTCGGAGCGGATGACGTCCATCAAGACAGCTTCCAGAGACTTCGCGCCCACCTTCACCTCGTCGGTCCTCGCCACCCCGACACTCGGGGGGGCATACCGCGGGCCGACTCACAGACCTCAAGCGTCACGTTCTGTCGTTGCCTGTTACTTCTATTCATGAGACTATCTTGAATAGAAGTAACAAGGGCTGCATCGTGGAGGCGGACTCCCATGAACGGATTCATCGGACGCCGCACCGAACTCAGCCTTCTGGACGACCTGTTGCGTCCCGTGAAGACCGGCGGGCGCAGCGGGCGTCCGGGGCGTGCCGTGCTGATCCGGGGACGCCGCCGGGTAGGCAAGTCCCGCTTGGTGGAGGAGTTCCTGGAGCAGGCCCGGCTGCCGCATGTGTTCTTCACCGCTGTCGGAGGCTCTCGCGAGGAGGATCTGGCAGGCTTCGCCGCCGAGGTGACGGCCTCCCGGCTTCCTGACGCGCCGCGGTCCGGTGATTTCGCCGCCCCGCTGACCTGGGACGCTGCGCTGACGATGCTCGCATCCGCGCTGCCCACCGGCTCTCCCAGCGTGGTGGTCCTCGACGAGATGCCCTACCTCGTACGCGAGGACCCGACCTTCGAGGGCGCACTGCAGAAAGCGTTCGACCGGACGTTGTCGAAGCTGCCCGTCCTGCTCATCCTCATCGGCTCCGACATCACCATGATGGAACAGCTCAACACCTACAGGCGACCCTTCTACCAGCGGGGCACCGAGATGGTCGTGCCGCCGTTGAATCCGGCAGAGGTCGCCTCCATGCTCGATCTCCCGCCCGCCGACGCTTTCGACGCCTACCTGGTCTCCGGCGGGCTCCCGCTCATCCTGGAGGAATGGCCGCACGGCGCCGGGCTGTGGCAGTACCTCGAACTGGCCCTGCGCAGACCGACGTCCGCCCTGCTCGTCAGCGGCGAACGCACCCTGGCTGCCGAGTTCCCCACCGAGGCGCAGGCTCGCACAGTCCTGGGCGCCATCGGCCACGGCGAACGCACCTTCACCCTGATCGGCAGAGCCGCCGGCGGCCTCAACCCCAGTTCGGTATCCCGCTCACTGGAACTCCTCACCTCCCGCCGCATGGTCGCCGCCGAACTCCCCCTCTCCACCAAACCCAGCCGCGAGACCCGCTATCGCCTCGCCGACCCGTATCTGCGCTTCTGGCTCTCCTTCATCGGCCCCGGCATCGCGGCGGTCGAACGCGGCCGTGGTGACCGCGTCCTCGACACCATCCGCGCCAGCTGGACGTCCTGGCGGGGCAGGGCCATCGAGCCCGTCATCCGCGAAGCCTTGTGGCGGCTGGGCGCCGACGAAGGACAGCTACCCGCTGGCACCCATGCGATCGGCGGTTACTGGACCCGCACCAACGACCCGGAGATCGACATCGTCGGCGCCGAACGCTCCCCCATCGCCAAGAAGATCACCCTCGTAGGTTCAATCAAGTGGCTGGAGAACAAGCCCTTCAACGACCGCGACCTCGCCCAGCTCCTCACCCACCGCTCCCAGCTTCCCGGCGCCGACGACACCACCCCCTTGCTCGCCGTCACCCGCAGCGGCTGCACAGCCGACGTCCCCACCCTCACGCCCGAGGACCTCCATGACGCCTGGGCCTGAATCTGCGACCGGCCGTGCCACTACGTGCCAGTCGGAGCGGTAACCAACAGTCAGCAGAGGCGCCCAACGGAGGCCCGGAAGATTCAGTGCAGGGCCATGCTTTCGCCAGGTCAAACCGAGTATCTGACCCCGAGGGCTGGGGGATTCCCAAGCTCAGAGCGCGGGTTCGATTCCCGTCGCCCGCTCCAGAAGGAAGCCCCAGGTCAGCAGCCTGGGTTTCCGTGTTGTCTAGACCTCTTACCCCTGCGTGCCCGTTGCGTGCCCTATGGATCCTCGTCGTGCCCCTGCCGAGCTTCTGCTCTCCCTCGTGCACGCCGCTCTGCAAGAGTGGTGGGCGTGGAGAACTTGAGGAGCCAGGATCCCAGGCGTCTGGGCGAGTTCAGGCTGCTGGCCAGGGTGGGTAGCGGCGGCATGGGGCGGGTGTATCTGGGACGGTCGCCGGGTGGGATGAAGGTGGCGATCAAGGTGATCCGCGAGGATTTCGCGGAGGATGCCGATGTCCTGGTCCGGTTCCGGCGTGAGGTGGCGACGGTGCGGGCGGTGCGCAGCCCGTACACCGCTCGTCTCGTCGGCGCTTCCCTGGACGTGCCGCCGTATTGGCTGGCGACGGAGTTCGTGCCGGGCCCGACGCTGCTGGAGGCATCACGCGGTACGTCCCTCGAACCCGCCCTGTGCACGGGGCTGTTCGCGGCGCTGGCGGAGGCGCTGGCGGAGGTGCACGGCCATGGGGTGGTGCATCGGGACGTGAAGCCGCACAACGTCATCCTGGCCCCGGGAGGGCCGCAGTTGATCGACTTCGGTATCGCCCGGGCGGCGGAGCACACGCAGCTCACCCGCACGGGGCAGACGCCGGGTACCCCTGGTTATACCGCGCCCGAGGTGCTGCTGGGCGGCGAGACGGGTCCGGCGGCGGATGTGTTCGCGCTTGGCGCGACGATGGCCGCCGCCGCGACCGGCCGGCCGCCGTACGGCGGCGGGGAGTGGCCGGCCGTGAGCTACCGAGTGGTGCACGGCGAGATCGATGTCGGCGGGGTGGAAGCCGGGCTGGCCGAGCTCATCCGGCAGTGCGTCGCCCGGGACCCGGCGCGGCGGCCTGACCCGCTGGATATCGTCCGGCGGTGCGGCGTGACGTACGCGCTGGCGGAGTTACCGGCGTACCGGCGGCTGGTCGGGGCGGCGCCGCCGGCGCTCCCGGCGCCGCCGCGACGCCGGGGCTCGTTGAGGGCCGCTGCCGCCCTGGCCGTCGGAACGCTCGCGGTGGCGACGACGGTCTGGCTGCTGCCGTCGGGCGGTGACGGCGCGACAGCGGGCGACTCGCCGACCGAGTGTGCCACTGACTCCTCCCCGGCCGGGTCCGGCTCCGGTGGCGGTAGGGGGCGGAAGAGTCTGACGATCGGCATCATGCCCGACCAGTCGACCATGAGCTACTGCGGCCGGGACGGGGAGTACGCCGGATTCGAGGTCGACGTCGCCAGGTACCTTGCCGGCGAACTCGGCGTCGAGGTCGAGGACATCACGTGGCGGGAAGTCTCCGCCGCCGAACGTACGGACGTCCTTGTGCGCGGCGAGGTCGACTTCGTCGTCGCCCGCTATCAGATCACCGACGCAGGAAGGGAAGAGGTCGACTTCGCCGGCCCTTACCTCTCCGCCCGTCAGGACCTGCTGATGCGCGCCGACGACCGGGTCCGGGATGTGACGGACCTCAACGGCATGAAGCTGTGCTCGGTCACCGGCTCCACCTCCGCGCAGGTCGTGAAGGAGTCAGGGGCGCCGGGCGCAGACCTCACGGAGCGCGTCTCCTACACGGATTGCCTCACCGCCCTGGACAGAGAAGAGGTCGATGCCCTGACCACCGACGACTCCCTCCTCGCCGGATACGCCTCCTGGGGTGGGAATTCCAGTGACTACCGGCTGGCCGGACTGGAACTCAGCGCCGAGCACTTCTACGGCGTCGGGGTACCCGAGGGCGAGACGGAGTTGCGCGACGGCATCGACAAGGCGGTCGAACAGATGATCGCGGACGGCTCGTGGGCGATGTCCGCCGCAAGATTCCTTGAGGGCGTGGCCAACTACGACGCCGAGCCGCCCGAGCAGGCCGCGACGACCGGCTGACGCGGCACGAAGAGGCTCCAGAACAGGCGTTCATCTCATTCTCTTGCCCCGCCGGGCAGAGGCCGACGTCCGCGAAAAAGGGACAACAGAAACGCGTCCCCGCAACTCGGAGGCGAACGACGCCGCACGCACGTCGCCGTCGGGGATCCCGCTGCCGATGTGACCTCGGTCCGCCAGGCTCGTCAGGCCCACGGCTTCCGCCGCCCTCGCCCATGACCTGGGGCAGATATCGCGTGACCGACTGGCGTACCCACGGGTGAAGACGGCTGACACAGGAGGGATGAAACCCTGGCAACGCGCGAGGCCGTGGCGCTCAGGCCGTGAGGAACTCCAGTGCCGCGCGAACGGCTCTTTCCAGGTCCGTGGGGCCGCATGCGACCCGCAGGATGCGGCCGTCCGCGGATCTGTGCAGCCACGATCCGTCGGTGTCCTCCTCCAATTCAGGGGCGAGGGTGACGCCGTCCTTGCTCGTGCCGGGCAGATCGACCTGGATGAGCCATCCGGGGTTGTCCAAGGTCTCGATCTTCACCCCGAACTCGTGCTCCCAGTCGCCGTCGCACTGGTCTGCATACCAGGCGCCCAGTGCGCGGAGCAGATCACGGGTTTCCACCGGGGGTTATCTCCCAGGGTTCGGCCGGCCGGGCAGAGCCGTTCGGCAGGTTGATGTGAGGCGTGGGGATGACCTGCCCCGTCGTCTTGTCGAAGTGCGGCTGGCCCTGCATATCGGCACGTTTCACCATCTCCCACGGGGCCGGGTTCTTGGGATTGGACTGGGGGGCCCACTCTGCGTAGTGAACCACGCGCCCGGTTGAGGCGTCGCGTCGGAACGTCGTGTGTGGTCCGGTCGCGTTGGGGTCCGGTCGCAGTCCCTTCTTCCGGCCCTTCCCTCCATTGCCGGCCGGCGGGCTGTGCGCTGCGAGACCCAGTGGGTCGGTCCAGGTGGTCGGGTTGTGGGGATAGGTGTACGGGTTGGGGGCGGGGGTCAGGCCCAGCGGGTCAAGGGTGGCGTAGCGGCCGGTGGCCGGGTCGTAGTGGCGGAGCACGTTGTAGTGCCAGCCGGTTTCGGCGTCCGCGTACTGGCCGGGGAAGCGCAGGGGCATCTCGCAGGTGTCCTCGCTCGTCACGAGGGGCAGTCCCCAGAGCGTGGACCTCTGCCGCCACGCCGTCGCGCCGTCCTCGTCGACGAGTTCGGTGGGTGTGCCGACGAGGTCGGTGACGATGGCGTAGAACTCGCGGTCGATCTCGTCCTGGCCCGGAGTGTGCCGGGTCTGGGTGAGCGGCTGCAGTGCGCGGTGGTTCCAGGTCAGGGTGACCGGATCCGCGGACTCGCCGACCCTGGTGGCCTGTTCGACGAGCGTGGATCCGTCCCAGGTGAAGTCGGTGCGTTCCGCTGCCGCACCGGTGGTGTCGAGGCGCTCCTTGGCCACGCGGCGGCCGAAGCCGTCGTAGCGGTAGCGCCAGGTGGTGCCGTCGGGGGTGACGACGTGGGTGAGGCGGCTGTCGGCGTCCCAGGTGTAGTGCCACGTCTCGGGCTTCTTCGACAGCCGGCGGCGCTGCCGCAGCACGATGCGGCCGGCGGCGTCGTACTCGTAGCGGACGCGTCCGGCGCGGGTGAGGAGGGTGCCCTGGAATTCGCGGTCGCCCGCGGCGTCCGCCCCGGGCGGGTCGCCGGCTGCCGGCCAGTGGGCTTCGGTCTGGTTGCCGGTGGCGTCGTAGGTGTAGATCTCCTGGCCAGTGGCACCGACGGTATCGGTGGCGGCCAGCACCCGGCCCAGGGCGTCGAGATCGTACGTCCGGACGCCGGCGAGGCTGTCGTCGAGCGCGGTGAGGTGGCCGTCGGCGCGGTAGCGATAGTGACGTACGGCGGCCGCCGGGGCCATGGGCCCGTCGACCGTCTGGCGGGTGAGGCGGCCTGCCGGGTCCCACTGCTGGGTGTAGGTCAGCCGGTCTCCGACCCTGCGCGCGGTCTCGCGTCCGAGGGGGTCGTGGTCGAAGGTGAGGGTGCGCCCGTCGGTGGTGAGTGTGGCTGTGAGGCCGTCGGGAGTGTAGGTCCACTCGCTGTGATGCCCGGAGGGTGTGGTGCGGGTCAGCTGTCGGTCGGCGGCATCGTAGGTGAAAGTGAGCGTGCGGCCGTTGGTGGTCTCGGTGAGGAGGTTGCCCAGCGGGTCGTAGGTGCGGGCGAGATCGACGCCGGGGGTGATGGCGCGGGTCACCCGGCCCAGCGCGTCGTGCTCGTAGCGGCTGATGCCCTGCTCCGAGGTTGTTGCCGTCAACCGTCCCATGAGGTCGTAGTCATGGGAAAGCCGCTGCCCCACGGCGTTGGTGCGGGTGCTTATCTGGTCGGCGGCGTCGTAGGTGTAGCGGGTGACGCGGCCGTCGAAGTCGGATTCCGACACCAGACGGCCCGCTTCGTCGTAGTCGTAATCCCAGGTGCGGCCGGCCGGATCGGTGACCCGGAGGAGGTTGAGCTCGGTGTCACGGGTGTAGCGGTAGGTGGCGCCGTCCGGGTAGGTGGTGGAGGTCATCTGGTCGAAGGCGCCGTACGTGTACGCGGTGGTGGCCCCGCCGGCTTCGCGCCGGGCGAGGAGGTTGCCCTCCGGGTCCCACTCGAACGTCTCCGCACCGCCGAGCGGATCGGTGCGCTCCTGCAGGCGTCCCTCCACCGACCACCGGCTGCGGGTACATGCGCCGAGCGGATCGGTCAGGGTGACCGGTCGGCCGAAGGCGTCCCGCGTGAGGGTGGTCGTCTCCCCGACGGGGTCGGTGACGGCGATCGGCAGGCCGGCAGCGTCGCACCGGACCCGGGTCTGCCCGCCGGCGGCGTCGGTGACCGAGGTCAGCCCTCCGCGCTCGTCGTAGCCGAACCGGCTGCGACGGCCCGCGGGATCGAGGCTGGTGACACGATTGCCGCGGGCATCGTAGGCGAACTCCCAGCGGGAGCCGTCCGCTTCCACCAGCTCCACCGGCAGGCGCAGCTCGTTGTAGACGGCCTGCTTGCGGCTGCCGTCCGGGAGCACCAGGGTGGCCAGGTCTCCTGTGGCGTCGTACGCGTAGCGTGTGGGGCGGCCGAGGGGGTCGATGTAGGCGCTGAGCCGCTCGTCGAGGTCGTACTCGTGCCGGATGGTACGGCCGTGGGCGTCGGTCTGCGCGACGAGCTGGAAGCGGTCGTTGAACTCGAAGACGGTGCTGTGGCCGCGGGAGTCGGTCGCCGTGGTGCGCAGGTGCTCCGGTTCGTAGCGGTAGGAGTACTCCAGGGCCCGGTCCGTTCCCGTGGAGAACACACAGCGGCCGGCCTCGTCGTACTCGTAGCGGTACGAGGTCCCGTTGCGATCCTCCCAGCGGGTCAGCCTCGCCTCCTCGTCGTAGGAGAAGAGCAGGGGCAGTCCGGAGGAGTTGAAGACCTTCTCCACCAGGCCGTTGTCGTCGTAGTCGCAGGCGAGCAACACCGGTTTCGCAGGGTCGGACAGCAGCCTCAGGGAGGTCACGCGCCCCTCGTAGACGGCGACACCGATGCGGTAGCCGCCGGAGTGCGCGAGCTCTCGGAGCTCGCCGTCGTCGCGGTAGCGGAAGTCGACGCGGTTGCCGTTGCGGTCGACGATGGCGGATATCGGCAGCTCGGCCCCTGACCGGCCTGGCACCGGGGCGAAGAGGAGCGCCCGCCCGCTCTCGGGCTGTTCGACGACGAGCGGGGTGCCCGGCCGACCGTCCCACGTCAGTCCCCAGCGCGGACCTGCGACGGGGAAGACGGCGGTCTCCCCGTCCGCGAGAGGTGTCGGGTAGACGAGGGCCATGCCGTCGGTGGTGACGAGGTGCACCGCATCGTCGGTGAGAGTGAGCCGCTGATCCAGCGTGGATGCCCACGAGCTGCCGAAAGAGCGACCGCCGGTGTACGTGGTGATGTGGTGGCGCTCGACGACCAGCGGCAGCACCCCGGGCAGCTCGATGTCGGTGGCCGACAGGGTCATTTCACCGGTGGCGACATCCACCGGGTCGCCGCAGCCGTTGCGCTTGAACATCTGCACGGCCTGCTTGCGGAACGTCTTGCCCAGGCCCTTCACGCCCGCCGACATGGCCTTCAGGCCACCCTTGGCGAGCGCCTTGAGGCCGCCGGCCATCTTGCCGAGCTTGGCGAGGGAGGTGATGCCCTTCATGCCTGGAATGCACTCCAGCGCGGCAAAGGCGACATCCCACAAGGAGGCTTGGCCGTTCATGTACTTCACGAGGGTGTCGGCCAGGACGACGAGAGCGGCCGCGAGAACCACCCAGGCCAGCGGTCCGCCGATGATCAGGACGACGATGCCGAGGACCGCGACGATGACCTTGCAGACGCTGACGATGGTGTCCCAGTTGTCCTTGACCCAGTCGACCGCCTTCTGCCACCACTTCCGGTTCTGGATACCCGCATCGGAGGCGTCTTCCAGCGTGTCCTTCGCCTCGGACGCCGCGTCCTCGCGCATCTTCTTCGCGTCCGCCGCCATCTTCTTCGCCGCTTCGAGCCCGGATTCGGCGTTGTCGACCGCCGTCTGCGCTGAGGTCTGGGCGGACTTGGCGTCGGTGGCGTGACGGGTGGCGGCACGGACCTCGGACTCGTCGGGCTTCTCCTTGCCCTCCTTCTCGTCGTACTCCTCCGTCTTCTTCGTCGCCCGGTCGACCCACGAATTCGCCGAATCGAGGCGCCCGTTGGCAGCGGTCAGCTCGCTCTGGGCCTCCCGCCCCTTGGCCAGCGCCTTGTCGGCCAGCGACTGGGCCCGCTCCAGCTTCGGCCAGTACGCGGCCAGCGCGTCACCCGCCAGGTCGTACGACCGCTGGAGCTTCTTCAGATTCTTCGGAACCTCGTCGAACTCGTCCTGGAACGCCTTCGCCGTCTTCCCCGCCCAGCGAAGGAGCGCGTCCTCACCGGCCATGCCCTTGATCTGCCGCAACGCATCCGCCACATCATCGGCGAAATCGTGCAACTCCCGCGCCAGTTGCTTGACCCGCTCCGGATCCCCCGGCGTCGGGTCGTCATCCAGATCCAGCACATGCCAGTCCGTCGGCCGATTCCCCACCACTCCCAGCCCCCCGATACCACCAGATCAGCGGTTGTACGAGCACCGGACCAGGCTACCTTCGCCACCTTTCACACGGCAGCCGGCCGTCGCCCCTGGCCTCCGTGCCACTCGCGTGCCATACCCGGCGGGGAACACGAGACAACAGGGGTCGCTGACAGCCAACTGGCCGCTCAGCCGGTGAACGCCCATCCGGTCCAGGTCACGACGTGGATAGCGACCACCACACCCTGCGGGGGTGCTTCCTCGTACTGACGGTACTTCTGTTGCAGCAGCTCGACGGCTGACAGGCGACTGCCCTCGTCTTCCCGGATTTCAGCTCGCCCGTCAGCGCGGGCCCACCACAAGGACGCCCAGTCGTCGGCATAGTGATCAGCGATGACCGACACGGCAGGGTTCTCCGCGATGTTGCGCAGCCGGCGCAGCCCGGTCGTGCGCTTCGGCTTGCGATCGACGGCGAAGACGATCACATCCCCGTCAACGGCGAAGGTGATGGGCACCACGTGCGGCACACCCGCCCCGTCGGCTGTAGCCAGCCGCGCAACAGGGGAGCCGGCGAAGCGATCACGCGCCTCAACCGCAGAGAGGTTCATGAGCCGAAGGTACCCACCGTGCCGGAGCCGTCCAGGCAGGCAGGCTGTTGCAGCAGCCCACTTGCCCTACGCTCAGCGATCACCTGGTGGGGGGAGACCATGCGGTGCGTCGTGGTGGAGTGGCAGGACCGGGGGGTCGTGTGGCACGACCCGAGCGCGTATCTGGCGGCTCTGCCGCACATCGTCGAGGACCTTCCTGCCGGCGCGCGAGCTTTCGCCTCCGATCCTGATCACTACGACTTCTCCGCCGAGCGGTGCGAAGTTCCTCCGCTCAGCCGGGGATGATCTGCCCGTTCTCGATCTGGAAGTTCTGGGGCGGTGAGCAGCCGATCGAGGGCGTGATCAGCAGGCTGACGGCAACCGGCGCGGGCTCCGTGCTGGCGGTGGAGAACTCGCACACCGCGTGGTGGCCCGTCAGCGGGAACCAGAACCAGGCGTCCACCTCGCCGACCAGAGCGCGGTCCGATTCTCTCCAGACGCCGTCCCTGAAGGTGAAGACCTGGAGGCGCACGGATGCCGCGAGCGGATCGGTCTGCGATCTCAGTGCGGTGAGTGTGAACTTGAAGTCCCTGTCCAGGACCGACGTGGCGATCCGTCGGCGCTCCGTCGCCTGAGGCTCAGTCGGCGGTTCCTTCCCCTGACCGGTCGTCGGGCCGGTTTGCCGGTCGGCCGGCGGCGGGGTCGGCGGGCCACCGGTGGTTGCACCGGCCGTGAGGGTGGCGGCCGCGGCGGTGGCCAGGGCGACGCCCCAGCTTGTGAGTGTGCGGGAGTTCTTGATCACGACATCTCCATGGGGGGTGAGGGGTACGGGTCGCGTAGGTGCTTCTGCGCTCTCGCCACTGCGTCCCGGACGGCGTCGATACCGCCCGGCGCAGCTACTTGCCGGGGAGGGGCGGAGGCATGGGCACCGGCACCTCGGACGTGCTGTGACCGCCGCCGGGCCGAGGGTGCTGAACGTCGAAGACTTCGAAGGTGAGTTTCCAGGTCGACGGCGTCAGCAACCGCTGCGTCATCTGTCCACGGGCCGTACGGAATTCCCCGGTGCCTCCGGTGATCGCGTTGACGGCCGGGCTCGGTGCCGGAATTCCGTCTTGCTCGCCCTGGACGGTGATCTGGCCTTCCGGCAGCACTGCGGTTGACGAGCACTGTCCCGCGTTGCGTTCGAGGTCGGTGATGACGCAGAACCCGCCGAAGCGTCCGACCGGGCGTTCTCCCGGCGCCTCGGTCGACACCAGATCCCCGCTGAAGATGAACTGGTCGCCGACGCTGCGGCCCGTTGCCCCCAGATCCAGCTCTTCACCGACTTGCAGCCGGGCTTCCACGCGGATGGTGCGGCTTCTCGCCGAGGAGCCGTCATCGGGGTGCGCTGCCGCGGCCACGGCCGTCTTCTGCGGTATCGCGTCGGCCGACGCGGATCCGATGGGAGCGAACCCGGCAGAGCCGCCGAGAACCCCAACGACGAGAATGGTGAAGGGCCGACAAGCGAAGCGCATGGTTGCCTCCGTGCTGGTGGGAATGAACAGAGTCGGGGCCACCCAGGCTTCGTTCGGACGGCGACGCGTGGGGTCGGGCTCACAAAGGCAAGGAAGCCGAGCGGATGTGGGACCGCAGGCGTACGGGAAGGCCCGCGACATTATCGGGAGAGTTCGCCATGTCACTCAGGTGGTGACGAATTTGCTCCGCATTCATTCATGACGGACCCTCCGTCTAGCGGAAACGCTAATCGAGGTGACGGCGACGTGCTCCTCGGAAGGCCGAGCTTGGGGCCATTGGGGTGCATGCGTGCCATGCCGATGGGGCGGGAACAAAGGGGAACGTGAGTCCCGCGAGACCAGGCCCCGGTGGTCGGCGCAGATGAGCTGTCTTCGTCGTCGAGAGATCCGCGCGACTACCGGATCGTCGTCAGCCGGAAGGGCTCGCAGCGCCACGGGGGAGGAGTTGTTCGGCCCAGATGGTCTTGCCGTCCGCCGTGTAGCGGGTTCCCCAGCCCTGGGCGAACTGGGCCACCAGGAAGAGCCCGCGTCCGCCTTCGTCGTCGACTTGGGCCTGGCGCATGCGGGGGGAGGTGTTGCTGCCGTCGGAGACTTCGAGTATCAGGTTCACGTCGCGGATGAGGCGCAGGTCGACCGGGCCGGAGGCGTGGCGGATGGCGTTGGTCACCAACTCGCTGACGATCAGTCCGGCGGTGAAGGCGAGGTCTTCCAGATGCCAGGCCGCCAGTTGCTCCGTGGTGAGGGACCGGGCCTGGCCGACCGCGGTGAGTTCGCAGGGCAGGTGCCAGGTCACGACGTTCTCTTCCTTGATGGACCGTGGGCGTGCGACGAGGAAGGCGACGTCGTCACGGGGACGGTCCGGGAGCAGCAGGCGCTCCATGACCTCGCAGATCTCTTCCAGCGGGCGGTCGGGGTACGCCAGCGCGAAGGCCAGCCGTGTGAAGCCGAGATCGATGTCGCGGTCGGCGGAGGAGGTGATGAGGCCGTCCGTGTAGAAGGCGAGGACGCTCTCGTCCGGGATCTTGAGGTGCGTGCATTCGAAGGGCAGGCCGCCCAGTCCGAGTGGGGGTCCTGCCGGGATGTCCAGGAATTCGACGGCCTTGTCGGGGTGGGCGATGGCAGGTGGGGGATGTCCCGCGCGGGTGATGTCCGCGGTCCGGGAGACGGGGTCGTACACGCAGTAGAGGCACGTGGCCCCGATCACGCCGGGGATGTGGCGGTCCGCGGTCTCCGCATCGTCGAGGTGGGCGACCAGGTCGTCGAGGTGGGAGACCAGTTCGTCGGGCGGCATGTCGAGTGCGGCGAGGGTCTGGACGGCGGTGCGCAGGCGTCCCATGGTGGCTGCCGCGTTCATTCCATGGCCGACGACATCGCCCACGACCAGCCCGATGCGTGCACCGGAAAGGGGCAGCACGTCGAACCAGTCCCCGCCGACGCCCGCGTGGGTGTCGGCCGGCAGGTAGCGGTAGGCGACTTCCACGCCGGTGGGGGCGGGCAGGTCCTTGGGGAGGAGGTGGCGCTGGAGGGACAGGGCGGCGCGGTGTTCGCGGCCGAAGCGCCGGGCGTTGTCGATGCAGACGGCCGCGTGGGCGGCGAGTTCCTCGACGAGGAGCAGGTCGTCGGCGTCGAAGGCTTCGGGGTTCTTCCAGCGCACCAGGGTGGCCACCCCCATGGTGACGCCGCGGGCGCGCAGGGGCACCACCAGGTGGGAGTGGATGCCGACTTCCCGCAGTTTGTCCGAACGCGCCGCGTCCTGGGACAGCCACGGGGTCGACAGATCCACGGTGGGATCCAGCACGGGACGGCCCGTGGCGACGCAACGGTGCTGGGGCGAGGTCTCGGAGTAGGTGACCTGTGTCCCCAGCGGCGACACGGATTCCGGAAGGTCCGCGCGGATGGACTGCTGAGCGCGTCGGATCAGTTCGGCGGAACCGGTGGTCAGGACCGGATCAGGCTCCTGGCCGTGGATGATGGCGGCAGAGAGGTCGACGGCGACGAAGTCGGCGACCTGCGGCACCAGCACCTCGGCGAGTTCTTGGGCGGTACGTTCGAGATCCAGCGTGCTGCCGATGCGGATACCGGCCTCGCTCAGCAAGGTGAGGTGCCGTCGTACCTGGTAGTAACTGGTGACATCGAGTACCGCTTGGCCCATCCCCAGGGTGTGGCCGGCGAGGTCCTGAAGCCTGAAGGACGAGCGGGAGCGGACGTGCGGCAGATGGGTGGAGGAAGCGGCCGGGGGCTCGGCATGGGAGACGGCGACCTGCGGCTCACCCGTCTCCAGTACCTCCTTCGCGCGGGCTTCCGTCACCGGACCTGCCTCTTCGGGAACGGTGTCGCCAAGGGCGCGGCCAAGCTGTTGCCGTGCGGGAACACCCTCCATGCGTTCCAGGGCGGGGTTGACCATGACGAGCCTCAGTTGCGGGTCCACCACGGCCAGCCCGAACGGAGACTCGGTGAACAGTCCGCGCAGGATCGCGTGCTCGCGCTCCCGCGCCTGTGCGGTGGCGAGGTCCGTGGCCACGATGAGCCAGCTCGCCCGGCGGTGGACCCCCAGCGGGCAGACCTGCGCCCTCGTCTGAAGGCGGCTGCCGTCGTGGCGGTACGCCGTGAAGGTGCCCGTCCATCCTCTTCCGGCCCGGTTCCGTTCGGCGATCTCCCAGCGCGCGTCCCACGGGATCGCCAGGAACTCCGTGACAGGCTGTGCGACGGCGTCCGGCGTAGCGTAGCCGAGCAGCGCCTCGGCGCCCTCGTTCCAGTGCTGAACCAGGCCCTCCGGGCCCACCACGATCGCGGCATCGGTGATGTCGAACCGATAGCCTTCGGTCTCCCCGCCAGACGCTCGCGGCCTGTCGGCTTGCGGTGATCCCACACCTCAATGGTGCATCCGTTCGGCAGAGCGCACCACGTCGGCGGCAACGCGTCCGGCGTAGGGGACGGACGGTTACCGGACCGGTGGCAAGGTGTCGCCGGGGACGGGTGCCGCTCTCTGAGCCGGGGAAGCACGGGTGATCACGCCTCGGTGGACCGTATCCGGCCGCCTGGCACGGGGAAGACGGCCGGCCGCAGGCTCGGCCGCCTGTCACAGGCGCGGCTGGGTCAGGGACCAGCCGGAGACCGCGGACATCGGGCCGCGCCACAGGGACGTTTGCGCGCTTTCCGTGCCGTGGTGGTAGGTGACGTCACGGAGGTGGAGATAGGGCTCCCTCGTCGGATCGGGGTCGTCGGCGTCGGTGGGCACCACGGCCAGCGCGGTGTTGAGGAACGCGGCGACCGCGGGGTCGGACCCGTGGATCTGGTCCAGCCACGCCTCACGCCAGGCGCGGTGACTGATCATGTGCCCGTGCAGGACGCCACCGCCCAGGTGCAGGGTCACCGCGATGCTTGCCTGGGGGTCGTCCGACTCGTCGAGCAGGGAGTTGAGTGCCTGAAGGTATACGTCCATCGCCGGCATCCTTGCTGTCGTCTCCTGGTCGGTACGTTGCACGGTCGTCCTCACGGTCCACCTCAGACCCGGCGCCAGCGGGCACAGGCGAAGGAGAAGAGGGCGAAGAGCACCAGGCCCGCGGCAACGACGACCAGCAGCGACGGCCCCGCCGTGGTGTCCGCGAAGGACTTCAACGCCGCGTCGATGCCCTTGGCCTCCTTCGGGTCGAACTGCAGCGCGGCCCGGGTGATGAACACGCCGATGGCGCCCACGACCAGGCCGCGTGCCATGCCGCCCGTGACTCCGGCCACGTCGACGAGGCGCCCGGTGGTCCGGGACATCTGGGACGTGCGAAGGTGCTTGCGGTACGAGCGCAGCGCGGCGCGCGCCGCAAGCACCGCGCCCGCCACCGCGATACCCACGCCCGCGACGCCCGCCATCCACTCGCCACCGGGCTGTTCGAGCGCCCGGGCGGTGATGTCCCGGCTCTGGCGATCGCTCGACGTGTTGTCCTTCTCACCGGCCGCGAAGGCGAGCACGGAGTAGGCGACGAAGCCGTAGAAGACCGACCGCGCACCGGACAGCGCGCGTTTCGACGCCTTGTGCCCGCCGGGCCCGGCAGCCCCGAACACGGCCTCGGACAGCCGCCACACCGCCATGCCCACCAAGGCCGCGCCCAGCGTGTACAGCAGGAGCCCGCCGAGCGGCTGCGCCGCGATCTCACCGACGGCGCCGCTGCGGTCGGCCTCCCTCTTCCCCTCGCCGAAAGCCACTCGGACGGCGAGGACACCGATCAGCAGGTAGAGCACGCCGCGGCCGATGAGCCCGGCCCGTGCGCCCCACTCCACCGCCTGACTTCCCGCCGCCCTGCGCATCGTCCTGCGGGTCCGCGCTGTCGGGCTTGCCGCCTGCATCGTCGACCTCCTCCTCGGTCCGCCTGCGACTGCCCGGGAACGACCGGAGGAAACGCAGGCCGCAGACGCCCCGGTCCCCGTTGCGGGCACCGGCGGTCGCAGGCCAGAGGCGTCACGACCGGTTCGGCCAGTGGATTCACCCACGTCATCGGTACCCGGTGACGCCGACCCCCTGGGCCGCCTGCCTCCCCATGGGTGCGTAGGCGGAGCACGGCCTCATCCCCCGCGGCCTCGGCGGGGTCAGGAGGTGCACAGTGCCGTCGTTCGTACGTGGCCGCCGAGGTTCTCGTCGTCCGTGCCCAGGAAGGCGTCCGGGGAGCCGGGGAGGCATTCGACGGCCTCGATCTTGTAGCCCGGGAACGTTCCCCGCACGGTCGGGAGTGCCGCGAGGATGAGGCGGACGCGGCCGGTCGACGTGATCGTCACGCGGCCCGCGTTGCTCACCGCGGAGCCGAAGGGGCCGTCGTCGCCGTCGTCTGCCGCCGAACTCGCGAGGATGCGACCCGAATCGGTGACCGAGATGTCGGAGATATGGCGGGTGCCGTCGTCGGTCGGGTACGTCGCGCGATAGTCCCGGCGGGTCACCGTGCCGAACTGCGGCTGTCCCCAGGAGGCGAGGTCAGGGGCGCCGCGTGGACCGTGGCGGGGCGGTCAGGACCGGCTCCGCGGTCTGCCCGGAGGGCGGCGAGGTGGCCGTTCCGGGTGACGAGCGCGAAGCTCTCGTAGTCGTCGCCCTCGCCGATGGCCGGCAACGGGGCGTAGTCGACGACCGTCGCCGTGGAGTCGGTGACCTTCAGGCGGTAGACGATGCCGCGGCCGGCGAGTGCCAGGTACTCCCCCGGCACGCGGGGAATGGCCTCGATGGCCTCCAGGTCGACGGGCTCCGGTCCGTCCCAGGTGAGCGGGGTGACGTCGGCGGATGCCTCGCCGTGGGTGATCCGGGACAGACGCTGCCGGCCGGACCGCTTGTTGTCGTGCACGACCAGCACGCGCACCCCGGCTTCGGTACGGCCCTCGTACGCGGCGCCGCTGACGCCGCTGTGGGCGTCGGCGCCGACCTTCCGCCAGGCGTCGTCCGCGCCGGCCGGGGCGGTGCCGGTCGCCGTCAGGAGCGCGGCCGCCGCGGTGAGCCAGGCCAGACACTGCATCGGGAGTTTCACCGGAGGGCTCGCTTTCGGAGCGCAACACCCGGCTCACGGAAGCACTACCTGCGCAGCAGCCACTGCCCGAACGTCCGCCGCCGCGGCCGTACCACGACGCGGCCGTGGGCCTTCTGCCCGAACAGCTCCACCCGCAGCGTCACCGGCACCCCGGGATCCGCCGGCGGCTGGCGGAAGACGACCTTGCTGTGCACCAACTGCAGGCCGTCGGTGTCGACCACGACGCCCGGCCCGGTGACCAGCGTCAGGTTCTTGCCCATCATGGCCACGTCGATCCGCAGGGTGTCCTGCGTGATCACCGCGTCGGTGAAGTCGAGCGTCACCTCGCAGTACGTCACCGCGAGTTCCAGCCTGCGCGGTACCACCCAGCGGCCCACGCGCTCGATCGCGCCGCTGTGGATCTGCTCGATCCGGACCACGTCCTTCACCTCTGCCCCCGCCGTCCCGGCCGTGGCCGAGACGGGCGGCAGATCGGCGGTGAGCGCGGCCAGTTCGCTGCGGGTACGCGCCGAGAGTGCGGCCTCGACGCGCTGGTCCAGCTCGTCCGCGGTCAGCAGGCCGTCCCCGGCCGCGATCCGCAGCACGTCCACCACCCGGTCCCGGTCGGCGTGCGAGGCGCGCAGCTCGGGCGGCGACCCCGGCGAACCGGGCGAGCCGGGGGCGGAGTGCTTCCCGGTGGGCGAGATCTCTCCCGACATGTTTCCGTCCTGGTCCGTCCTGGTCCCGTCGAACGTGCGCGCGCGACGCGGGCATCGGCGCGACCACCAGACTAGCGCTATATCGCGACACACATCCGGCCCGGCCCCGCACTCACGCCGGTTGCGCGAGGAGGAGGCGGGCGAGGATGTCGTCGAGGGTGAGCAGGCCGGTCAGGTCGCCGGTGTCGTCGCGGACGAGGGCGAGGGGCGCGCGGTGGCGGCGCATGCGGGTCAGCGCGGTGGCGACGGTGTCGGAGACGGCGAGTTCGGGTACGGGGCGGGCCAGCTCCGCCGCGGTGACGGCGCGGTCCTCGTCCCGGGCGACGAGGGCGGTGCGGGCGTGGACGACGCCCAGGACGCCGCCGGCGGCGTCGCGGACGAGCAGGCGGGTGCGGCCGGCGGAGTTCGCCGTCGCCAGGATGGCCCCGGGGTCGGCGCCGGCGTCGACGTGGACGATCCGGGCGGCCGGTGTCTGGAGGTCCCCGACCGGGGTGTCCGGCTCGGTCAGCGAGCGGGTGAGGAGCCGGGAGTCGGCGGAGTCGATGAGGCCGAGACGCTCGGACTCGGCGACCAGGTGGGTGAGTTGCTCACGGTTGTGGACGGAGGTCAGCTCCTCGCGCGGCGTGACGCGGCAGAGCCGCACCAGCCCGTTGCTGACCTTGTTGAGCACCCAGAGGGGCGGCCGTACGACCATGACCACGCCGCGGAACGCCGGGGCGAGCAGCATCGCGGAGGTCTCGGGGTGGGCGATGGCCCAGGACTTGGGGGCCATCTCGCCGACGACCATGTGCAGGAACACCACGATGATCATCGCGAGGGCGAAGGCGATGCCGTAGCTCAGGCCGCCGGGCAGGCCCAGGTCCTCCAGCAGCGGGTCGACGGCGTGGGAGATCGCGGGCTTGGAGATCGAGCCGAGGCCGAGGGTGCAGACGGTGATGCCGAGCTGGGCCCCGGCCAGCATCAGCGACAGCTCGCGCATCCCGGCGAGCGCGGACCCGGCCCCACGCCGCCCGTCGGCGACGGCCTGCTCCACCCGGTGCCGCTTGGCGGCCACGAGCGCGAACTCGGCGGCGACGAAGAATCCGCTGCCGATCAGCAGCAGCACGGTCACGAGAAGGGCGACGGGCAGGCTCATGCGTCCGCCCCCCGCGCCCCGTCGGCGGCGGGTTCCGCCGGCCGGTGTTCCAGTCGTACGCGCTCGGGCACATGCCGTTTCAGAGCCAGCACCTCCCACTCGGCCCGGCCCCCGTCCGGCAGGTCCACGGTGACGCGGTCGCCGACGTCGGGGAAGCGCCCGAGGCGGTCGACGATCAGGCCCGCGGCCGTGTCGTAGTCCGCCTCCCCGGGCAGGGCGACACCCGTGGCCTGCTCGATCTCGTCCAGCCGGCGGCCCGCCTCGACGAACCAGCCGGTGCCGTCCGCGACGGCCACGGGGGTCCGGTCGTCGGACTCGTCCACGATCTCCCCCACGAGTTCCTCCGCGATGTCCTCGAAGGTGGCGATCCCGGCCAGACCGCCGTGCTCGTCCAGCACCACGGCGAACTCCTCGTGCCGCTCCTGCATACGGGCCACCGCGTCCGGCAGCGGCAGGGTCTCCGGCAGCAGCAGCGCGCGCCGGGCCGCCTGCCCGGCCGTCGTCCGGTCGAGGCGGTCGGCCGGCAGCGCCATCAGCTCGTCGACGCCGAGGACGCCGACGACGTCGTCGCGGTGGTCTCCGATGACGGGGTACGCGGAGTGGCCGCGGGTGGCGATCAGCCGGACCGCCTCGCGCGCCGGCGAGTGGGCCGTCACGTACGCCACGTCGGCCGCGGGCACCATGGCCGCCGCCAGCGTGCGCTCCGAGAAGCCCAGCGCGTGGTCCAGCAGCTCGGCGTGCTCGCGCGGCAGGTGCCCGTGCTCGTGGGACTCGCCGATCAGATGGCTCAGCTCCTCCAGGGACGCGCCGTGGTGCAACTCCTCGACGGGCTCGATGCCGACCCGGCGCAGCAGCCGGTTCGCCGCGCCGTCGAAGATCCGTACGATCGGCTGCGCCACCTTCAGATACGCCAGCGTGGAGGCGCCCAGCGCCTTGGCGAGCCGGTTGGGGACGGCGAGCGCCAGGTTCTTCGGGGCCAGCTCGCCGATGACCATCTGGAGCACGGTGGCCAGGACGAACGCCAGGGCCACGGAGATCCCCGGCACGGCACCGTCCGGCACGCCGAGGCCGCTCAGCACCGGATCCAGCAGCTCGGACATGGCCGGTTCGGCGAGAAAGCCGACGACCAGGCCGGTGACGGTGATGCCCAGTTGAGCCCCGGACAGCATGAACGACAGCCGCCCCAGCACCGCGACCGCCCGGACGGCGCGCTTGTCGCCGGCCTCCGCCTCCCGGGTCAGCGCCAGCCGGTCGGCGGCGACGTAGGCGAACTCCTGGGCCACGAAGTAGCCCGTGCCGACGGTGAGGACGACCACCGCGGCAAGGGCGAACCAGGCGCTCACCGGGCACCGCCCGGGGCGGTCCGGTCGGTGGACGACGTGCTTCTCAGCGGTCGCTTCCCGGGGACGTGCGGGTGGGACGGGAAGCCGCCGGAGGGGCCGGAATCGGGAGGTTCGCCCATTGCGGGACCGCTGCTCCTTCGTGGTCGTCGCCGGTCGTCGTGCGCCGTACGTCGTCGCCGGTTGTCGCGTGTCGTCGAATCGAGTGGATCTGGCCGAATGCCGGTGTCGCGGACACCAGAGTAAAGGGATAGTAAATCCGAGCGGCGATCCCCTCGCCGCCACCCCATCCGGACAGACGACGAAGGAGACGACACCGCATGGTGTTCAAGCGACTGCTCGGCGCGATCGGCGTGGGCGCGCCCGGCGTGGACACGGTCCTGGAGAGCGGCCCGGTGCTGCCCGGCGGCACCCTGGGCGGCCGGGTGCTGCTGCGCGGCGGCAGCGCCGCGGCCGACATCGAGCAGATCACTCTGGAGCTCGTCGCCCGCGTCGAGGCCGAGGGCGAGCACGGCGAGCACGAGGGAACCGTGTCCTTCGGCCGCTTCCCCGTCGGCGGTTCCTTCCGCCTCGGCGAGGAGGAGGAACACGAAGTCCCGTTCTCCCTCGTCCTGCCGTGGGAGACCCCGATCACCGAGTTGCACGGCCAGTCCCTCGGCCTGCCCCTGGGCGTGCGTACGGAACTGGCCGTCGCCGGCGCCAGGGACGCCGGCGACCTCGACCCGCTGGCGGTCCGCCCGCTGGCGGTCCAGGAAGCGGTCCTGGAGGCTTTCGGACAACTCGGCTTCGCCTTCACCTCCGCCGACCTCGAACTCGGCCACATCCCCGGCACCGGCCAGCAGCTCCCCTTCTACCAGGAGATCGAGCTGGCTCCCGGCCCGCAGTTCGCGCACGCCATGCGGGAGGTGGAGGTCACCTTCCTGGCCTCGCCCGGCGGCATGGAGGTCGTCCTCGAAGCGGACAAGCGCGGCGGGATGTTCTCCCCGGGCCAGGACGCGCTCGCCCTTTTCCGGGTCAGCCACCACGACGCCGGGCACGTCGACTGGACCGCCGAGGTGGACTCCTGGGTCAAGCAGCTGGCGGAGCGCCGCGGGTCCCTGCCGGGCTCGTACGGCCACGGGGGACATCACCACGAAGAGGACCACGGCCGCCGCGGCCCGGGGATGGGCACGGTCGCCGTCGCGGCGGCCGGCGGCCTCGCGGCCGGCGTCGTGGGCGGGATGGTCGCCGCGGAGGTCGTCGACGAGATCGGCGACGCCTTCGAGGACGAAGAGGAGTGAACGGGCCCCCGCCGCCGTGACCCGGCGGCGGGGAGGCAACCCCCGGGCCGCCGGCCCGGGGGTCGTCGGTGCGTCAGGCCGTCAGTTGCCGCTGGAGGGTTTCGCCGTCGTGGACGGCCGACATGTGCAGGAACTTTCCGTCGCGGATCCGGTAGATGCCGTATTCGACGATCTCGACCGGCTTGCCGGTGGGGGCGGCTCCCAGCCATTCCTTGGTGGGGTACCGGTGTTGATCAGCCGTTGGCGGCGCCCGGCCAGTTGCTCAGCGCGAGGTCGGCGACGTCCTGCAGTTCGGCGCGGGTGGCGCCGCCGGCGGCCTGGACGGCGATGCCGTTGCCGACGGTCATGAGGGAGCGGGCCAGCCGCTCCACGTCCGTATCCGGCGGGAGGTCGCCTTCGGCCACGGCCCGCCGGAACCGGTCGCGCGGCCGGGCGCGGCCCTCCTCCCGCCGGGCGAGCAGGGCGTCGTGGGCCGGCCGCCCGCCGGCGCCGGTGGCCAGTGCGCCCATGGCGCCTTCCAGGTCGGCCAGGCTGGAACCCTCGTAGCCGTGCTCCCAGAAGTACAGCATCGCCCGTTCCAGCGCCTCGTCGGCGTCGAAGCCCCGGAGCCGGCCGGCGGGGGACTTCTTCTGCTGAGTCACGTTTCGAGCGTAGCCCGCTCCCCTTCCAGCGCCCTCTGGCGGCGCAGGTGGGCCAGGACGGCGCGGACGCGGCGGTGGCCGCTGTCGCCGGGGGACAGGCCGAGTTTGAGGAAGACGTTGCCGATGTGCTTGTGCACGGCGTTGTCGGTGATGACGAGCCGCCGGGCGATGGTCGCGTTGTCGTGCCCCTCGGCCATCAGCGCGAGAACCTCGCGCTCTCGTGCCGTGAGGGCGTCGACGGGGTCGCCGCGCGCGGCGAGGAGCTGGGCGATGACCTCGGGGTCCATGGCGGTGCCGCCGCCGGCCACCCGGCGCAGCGCGTCGGTGAACTCCGCGACGCGGCTGACCCGGTCCTTGAGGAGGTACCCGATGCCGCCCCGGGTGTCGGCGAGGAGGCGGCCCGCGTAGTCCTGCTCGACGTATTGCGACAGGACCAGGACGGGCAGCGCGGGGTGGTCGCGGCGGGCCCGTACCGCCGCCCGGATGCCCTCGTCGCGGAAGGCCGGGGGCAGCCGTACGTCCACGATGGTGACGTCCGGGCGGTGGGTTTCGACGGCGGCGAGGAAGCCGCGGGCGTCGGCCGCGGTCGCGACGACCTCGAAGCCCTGGGAGTTGAGCAGGAGTTCCAGTCCCGACGCCAGCAGGACGTTGTCCTCGGCGATCACTACGCGCACGGCAGCTCCACGGTGACGACGGTCGGTCCGCCCGGCGGGCTGCTGATCCCCAGGGAGCCGTCCAGGGCGGCGGCACGGCGGCGCATGCCGTCCAGTCCCGACCCCCGGGCGGCGTCCGCTCCGCCGGTCCCGTCGTCGGCGATCTCCGTACGCAGCAGCGCGCCGTCGCGGGTGACGCGCACCGACGCGCGGGCGGCGCCGCTGTGCCGGGCGACGTTCGCCAGCGCCTCGGTGACGGCGAAGTAGGCGACCGCCTCGACCGCCGCCGGGACCTCGCCGAGCGGTCCGACGTCGACGCGGGTCGGCACCCCGGCCCTGGTGGCCAGGGTCCTGAGCGCGCCGGGAAGCCCCTGGTCGGCCAGCACGGGCGGGTAGACGGTGCGGATGACGGAGCGCAGTTCGGTCATCGCGTCCTCGGTCTCGGCGTGGGCCTGCCGCACCAGGACGGCGGCCCCGGCGGGGTCGGCGGCGAAGCGCTCCCCCGCCACGGCGAGCCGCATCGCGATGGCGACGAGCCGCGCCTGGGTGCCGTCGTGCAGGTCCCGTTCGATCCGGCGGAGTTCCGCGCCGTGCGCCTGGAGTACGTCCGTACGGGTCCGGGTGAGCTCGGTGACGCGCTCGACCAGGTGCTCCGCGGGCGAGGGTGCCAGGACCGCGAGGCAGCAGCGGGCGTGCGCACGGGCGAGCGGCGGGAGGGCGACGGCGGCCAGGGCCGCCAGGCAGACGAGGTTCACCGTGCCGCGCGGCAACGCGGTGCCCCAGTCGGTGAGGTGCACGCTCATCACGGGCAGCCACGGCGGTGAGGGAAAGGCCCACCACAGCACGGTGATCACGGGGGTGAGGAACAGGCCGCCGAGGAGGAGCAGGGCGAGGCCACCCGCCGGCAGGCCCGTGCCCACCTGGATCACGAGCCCTCCGAGGTTGCGGACGGCGGTGCGGGCGTACGGCTCGACCGGCTGCCCCAGCAGCGCCCCGGCGCGGCGGCGATGCCGCTCGGCCCAGCGCTGTGCGGGCGACGGAACGCAGAGCAGCGGGGCCGCGGCGAGGGTCGCCGCCGCGGTGACGAGGGTGGCGAGCAGGTAGCGGCCGGCGCGCCATGCGGCGGTGCACCGCGCGCGGGCGGCGCGGAGGACGGCGGTCACGCTGAACGCGCCGGGCGCGGCAGGTGCGCCGGGCCCTGCGGGCGCGCCGGGCCCTGCGGGCGCGCCGGGCCCTGCGGGCGCGTGTGTCGCTTGCCCGATGTCGTACGGGGAAACCGTGGGAGACCGCACGCGAATCACCGTAGGTACCGGGCGGCCCCGCAAGCACTACAGGTAGCCGTACCTTTCCTCCGGCAGTCCGGGGTAGCGACCCGCGACCCGCCGCCCTCCTAGCGTGCGGACATGGAATCCACACACCCCACGGCACCACCGCACCACCCGCCGACCCGGCCGCGCCGCCGCATCGGCAGACGATGGCCGGCGGCCGCCGCGGCCGTCCTCGTCACCGCCTGCGCGGCCGTCGCCGTCCACCTGCCCGCCGACGCACACGAAACGGCCGAGCCCGGCTACGGGCGCGACGATCTGCGCCGGGACACCGACGCCCTCCGGGCGCTGGGAGTCACCGGCGTCCAGGCCCGGGTGACCGCGGGACCCGGCCGGGATCTGGTCGCCACCAGCGGCGTCGCCGACGTGGAGACGCACCGTCCGGTGCCCCGTAACGGCTACTTCCGGATGGCCAGCACCGGCAAGGCGCTCGTCGCCACCGTGGTCCTGCAACTGGTCGACGAGGGCAGGCTGGCGCTCGACGACACGGTGGCCTCCCGGCTGCCCGGCCTGGTGTCCGGCAACGGCAACGACGGCCGCCTGATCACCGTCCGCCACCTCCTCCAGCACACCGGCGGCCTCCACGACGACCTCCCCGGCTTCGCCACCCCGCAGGAGTACGACGAGCACCGGTACGACACCTACACCCCGCGGGAGGTCGTCGCGCGCGCGATGAAGCACCGCCCGGACTTCGCGCCCGGCACCGGGTGGGGCTACTCCAACACCGGCTACGTGCTGCTCGACCTGATCATCGAGAAGGTCACGGGCCGCCCGTGGCACGAGGAGGTCGAGGCCCGGGTCCTGGAACCGCTCGGCATGGACCGCACCTACCTCCCGGGCGCCACACCCACCCCGCGCAAGCCGCACGCCCGCGCCTACCAGGTCTTCCCCTCCGGCGAACGTGTCGACGTCACGCAGGTGCTCGTCCCCGACCCCGGCGGCTACGTGTCCACCACCGCGGACGTCAACCGCTTCTTCCGGGGCCTGCTCGGGGGCGAGTTGCTGCCGCGGGCACGCCTGGCCGAGATGCGGGAGACCGTCCCGGTCAGCGAGGAGATGCAGGAGTTCTGGCCGGGCGGACGCTACGGCCTCGGCCTGGTCGGCAGGCCCCTGTCCTGCGGCGGCAGCTACTGGGGCCACGGGGGCGGCGAAGCCGGGTACATCACCGTGAACGGCGCCACCGACGAGGGCGGCCGGGCCGTCACCGTCTCCATGTCCACCGCGCTGGGCGGCTCACCCGACACCATGCTCCGTCAGGAGCGGGTCGCGGGCGAACTCGTCGACCGTGCGCTGTGCGGCACGGGTGGCGGGGGGAAGTAGCGTCCGCCCAGGGGGGCGGCGTCCCGGGCGAACGCTTCTTCGCTGCCTGTCTCTTGTTACCTGCCTGCGGCGAAGCGCATCAGCGAGTGCTCGTTGCCCTGCTTGATCTTGCCCGTCTCGTTGATCACCTGAAGCCGCCAGGAGGCGCCGGCGCGGGAGGCCTTGGCCACGGCGCAGCCGTTGTCCGTGGTGAGCAGGCTGGGCCAGATGTCGGCGACCTGCTGCGAACTGCCGCCCGAGGCGTCGTACACCTTGAAGCTGATGTTCCGGGCCTTCTGGAAGCTGCTGCCCTTCTTGTAGGCGGCGGCGATGAAGACGATGGCGGTGATCTGGTCCGGCATCTTGGAGAACTCGACGGTGACCACCTCGTCGTCGCCGTCGCCCTTGCCGGTCTGGTTGTCGCCGCTGTGCACGACCGCGCCGTTGCCCATCGGGTCCAGCGAATCGAGGCCGGCCAGCCGGACCGGGTCGGATCCCGCCATGGCGATGGCGATCAGGTCGAGGTCGGTGCCCTTGGTCTGGCGCAGCTTGCCCATGATGCCGCCGCTGCTCCCGACCGTGGGGTCCCAGGAGACCCCTATCGACAGGTGGGTAACCCCGGCCAGGTCTGCCGGTTCGTCATCCTTTGTAAGCGTGATCATTCCCGATCCCTTGGTGGTGAGACGGTGCAATCCGGCGCGGCTCCGGCGTGCCACGTGGGCCTCCGGTGACAGCCGCTCCGTATGGGAACATACCGTGCCGGGCCGGACGTCAGGGAGGTACGGCGCCCCGTTCGATCACACAGGGCTGCGCTGCCGGCCGTTGGTCTCCCACGCGCCGGGGCAGCCTCGTGACCTTGAGAACCCCACCGTGTCCACCCTGTCCCCCGGGACGGCCCACCCTCCCGCCGCCGGAACGACGGAAGGTCCGGCCCCGCCGGTGGTGGGGGTTTCAGGCGAGGCAGCCTGTGGTTTCGCGGGTGGTGCGGTAGACGTCGAGGGCTTCGGCCTGGCGGCCGGCGCGGTAGAGGGCGGTCATCAGGGCCGCGACGAGCCGTTCACGCAGGGGGTAGCGGGCGACGAGGGGCCGGAGTTCGGCGGCGAGCGAGCCGCCGGCGTCGCGGCGCCCGTCGAGGCCGGTGTGCAGCCGGTCCTCGGCGCGCTGCTCCAGGGCGCCGAGCCGGAGTTCGGCCAGCTCCCCGCCGAGCCGGGCGCGGAGTTCGGAGTCCGCGAGCCCGTCGAGGAGTTCCCCGCGCCACAGGCGCAGCGCCTCCTCCGTACGGCGCAGCCGCTCCTCGGGGTCGCGCAACGCGGCGGCGGCCCGGGCCCGTTCGGCGAAGTCGGCGGCGTCGGTCCGCCACCCGCCCGGCTCGGCGGCGTACCCGTCGCCGCGGGTCACGATCCGCACCCCGTACGGCCGGAGCGCCACCCGCAGCCGGCTGACGTAGGTATGCAGCGTGCCCCGCCCCCGGCCCTCGTCCCCGCCGCCGTCCCACAGCAGCTCCGCCAACCGCCCGGCGCCCACCGCCCGCCCCGGCGCGAGCAGCAGCACCGCGAGCAGCAGCCGCTCCTGGCGCCGCCGGCTCAGCGAGACGGGGGCGCCGTCGCGTACCGCCTCGAAGGGCCCGAGCAGGCGGAACTCCGACACGGGTGCAGCGTACGCCGGTTGTGGTGAGCCGATGGTCAGCGGACCGGACCAGGCTCGGAGGACGAGCACGCGCCCGATCCGAAGGAGCCGGTACCCATGCGCCGTTACGCAGCAACCACCGCCGCAGCTCTCTGCCTGACCGCCACCCTCGCCGCCCCCGCGGCGTCGGCCACCGGCGACGGCGGGGACGACGGCGGCTGGCGCCCGGTCGACTACCCCCCGGTGAACTACCCCGCGGGCGAGCGTTGCGACTTCCCCTTCCGCACGGAACCCCTCCTCGACGAGACCATGGTCAAAACCGTCGCCACCTACCCCGACGGCTCCCCGAAGACGGAGCTGTACAAGGGCGCCCTCGTCGTCCGCGTCACCAACCTCACCACCGGCGCCACCTACGACGCGGACGCGGGCGGCCGCTCGATCGTCCGGTACGCCCCGGACGGCGGCCACACCTACTACGCCAGCGGCCCGTTCCTCGTGGGCTTCTTGGAGGACCAGGGGAACCTGCCGCGCGGCGAGTACCTGATCGACGGCGTGTACACCTTCGAGTTCGACGCGGCCGGCCAGCGGACGGTGACGTGGGTGGGCGAGAAGAAACTGACCGACGTCTGCGACCAGATCGACTGACGGGACTGCTCGACGGGCCCGGCCAACCGCCGCCGGGTCATGCCTGAGTGGCGTCGTCGAGGATCTCTGGCGAGGCCTTCCAGAGTGACGGAGGGCTCGCGACCCTCGGCCATGGAGGCTGCGGCCAGTTGGGAGAGCCAGGCGTCCTCGGCGCGCTCCTCAAGAGGTTTGAGACGTTGGTACCCGTCCACGTCGAGAATCACGGTCGGCTCGCTCATGCAGCCAATGTGCCAGATGTACGTCTCAACAACGGCGAACTGAGGAAGCAGGCCCTCCAGCTCGTCCGTTGAGCTTCTGGTCTCAGCGCAGTCGGAGGACCATGACGTCGTAGCGCGGTGAGTCCGGGAACGGCTGCGACTGTCCGACCTTCTGGTACCCCCAGCGCTCGTAGAGCGAACGCACCTTCGGGTGGGCGGTCTCCACGGTGAGCGAGGCGCGGTCTTCCGGGCGCTGGTACATCAGCTCGTCGTGAATGCTGCGGGCAACCTGGGTTCCACGCCAAGGGGTACGCACCATGATCTCGCAGAGGCCGAAGACGGCGCGGCGGCCGTAGTCGTGGACATCGAGGCTGACCGGATCGATCACCGCCTCCCACTCCTCAGGGCTGTCCGGTCGGCCGTACGCGTAGCCGACGGCGTCGCCGTCGACCTCTCCGACGACGCAGGCCCAGCCGGGCGTGGACGTGTGGCGGTTGAGGCGGCGTTCGAATCTGTCGACGGAGAAGAAGGGGTCCGCGGCGGCCTCGGCGGCGTAGACCTCGGCATACACCTCGATCAGCGTGCCGCGAATCTCGGGCAGTTGGCCACGGTTGTAGGTACTCAGGGTGAGCACCTCGTCTGTCATGCTTTGACCTGTCGGTAGCGTTCCCTGAACTCGGCGGTCATGGGGCAAGACCTTCCCTGGCTGAGGGTTCGGCCGAACTGGTGCAGGTGGGCGGTCCAGCGAGGGCTGCGCACCCTGGGAAGCAGATCGAGGGCCCGGTGCCCGGCAGCCAGCGCCTCCTCAGGTTCGCCGGCAGCCAGGGCATTGCGCGCCAGGCTCACGTGTGTGGCGAACGCGTTGCGCCGGAACTCGCCGGCCCCCATAAGCGTCTGCGCCTCGCGGTCGGCCTGCAGCGCGTCGGTGAAGTCGCCTAGGTTGTAATGGCACAGGGCGGCCTGACCGGTCAGCTCTGCGGGCCCGCAGAAGGCCAGCCACGGCGGCGGTTGCGGCGAAGCGCGGTCGAGTTCCTGCTCTGCGCGGTGGAGCGACTGCCCGCAACGTCCGCGCTGGCCGACGATGGAGTGCCCCAGGGCGACCCGGGTGTGGAGCAGGGCGGACAGCCGGGGCTCGCGGCGGCCTCTGGTGGTGTCCAGCGCCACGCGGGCGATGGCCACAGCCTCAGAGCCGTGCCCGAGGTCGACGGCCTGCCGGGACATGCAGGACCAGACACGGGCCTCCAGATCGGAGGACTTGGCCAGACGCGCGTACTGCAGGGCGCCGCGCCAGTGGCGGCGGGCCCGCTCGTGCTGCTGGGAGTCATAAGCGAGCCAGCCAGCCTGAGCGCACATCTCCCCGAGCGCCTGATGCAGCGCCGTCTGCACACGGCTGCCGTAGCTGCAATGCCGCATGGCGTGCTCGATGTGCTCGACGTAGCGGCCCGCTACTCCGGCCAGCTCCGCGCTGCCGTGGCGGTCGTCCAGTTGCACCAACCGGCCCTCGGCGCCGCGGATGCGCGCGACGTCGCTCATGTCGATGCGGCCGGCCCCGGGCAGAACGGGGAGCGCCACGAGGGTCCCGGCGCTGAGAACGAATCTGCGGCGACGCACTGGCAGTTCCTCGTCAACGGGTGCTGGTGGTCGCAGAGTACGCCCGCGTGGTGCCGATTGGGGAGGCTGGCGGAAGCCAAGTTCCGCCGCGTGCCGGCCGAGGACTGCTTCCAGCGGTAGCCGTGTGGGATCGCGGGGCCACGCGACCTCGCCGGTCAGCAGGCGGCGCACCTGGCGATCACTGCATCTGCCCGGTGAGCCTTATAGCTTCTCGTGTGCCTCGTTCACGGCTTCTGCCAGGTCATCTTGGGTGTAGCCACTCTTTTCGATGGCCTGCTGAAGAGCCTGGTTCGGGTGTAAAGGCATCAGCATCAACTCCTGCGACCCGCGCCACAGTAGTCGTCCGATTACTGAATGTGGAGAGAATCGTCCGCCTGGGGTGAAGTAACCGGCCCGGAATCGTCCTTCGCGTCGACGACCCCGGCGCGGGACCGTATTCACATGGCGTGCTGCAAGTCCCGGTCCGCACGCACCGCGAGGCGATAGTTGGTGTCGTGCATGACGACCGATCAGAACAGAATGGCGCACCCTTCGGTCACGAAGTGGCAGTGGCGGCGGCATCCCCGATGTGTGGGGCTGGCACGGGCCCAATTGCGAAAAGCGTTGGCCACGTGGGGGCTGACCGCGATCGAAGAGCCGGCTTCGCTGGTGGTCTCGGAGCTGATGACAAACGCCGTTGTGCACGCCCGTATGCCGCCGGGACGGGAGATCCTGACGCGCTTCGTCCGGCAGGACGGCGGAGTGCTTATCGAGGTACACGATGCCTCCGACCTGTGGCCGGAGCAGAGGGTACCCGATGAGTGCGGCGGCTACGGGTTGCACCTGGTCGAGAAGCTGGCGGCCCGGTGGGGAGTCACCGAGCGCAACGGGATCGGCAAGAAGGTGTGGGCCGTGGTGGTCGACACCAGCACCGCCCCATCGGAGTGAGGCCATCGAGAAAGCGGCGGCCCGTGCGCCCTCACCGCGCTGCCGCCTCCTCTCCCGCGAACTCCCCGGCGAAGTGACACGCCGCCGGGTGGTCGCCTCCCTCACGTACGCGGAGTTCCGGGGGGTCCGACGCGCAGATGTCCGACGCCAGGGGGCAGCGGGTGCGGAAGCGGCAGCCCGTGGGGGGCGAGGAGGGGGACGGGACCTCGCCGGTGAGGGGGAGGGTCGTGGTGGTGCCCGGGCGGTCGTGGACCGAAGGGGCCGCGGCGAGGAGGGCCTGGGTGTAGGGGTGCTGGGGGGTCTCGAAGACCTGGGCGGCGGTGCCGCGTTCGACGATCGTGCCCAGGTACATCACCGCCACCTCGTCCGCGATGTGCCGGACCACGTCGAGGTCGTGGGAGATGAAGAGGTACGCGATCCCCAGCTTCCGCTGAAGATCCGCCAGCAGGTTGAGGATCTGGGCGCGTACGGAGACGTCCAGGGCGGAGACCGCCTCGTCGCAGACGATGAGCTTCGGCCGCAGTGCCAGCGCGCGCGCGATGCTCACCCGCTGGCACTGGCCCCCCGACAGCTCGTGCAGGCGGCGCGACGCGTAGGACTCGTCCAGTCCCACCTGGGTCAGCAGCTGCGCGACCTCCGTCGCGTGGTCGGCGGGCGGCACCACGTCCTTGTGGATGTGCCAGCCCTCCGCGACGATCTCCGCCACCCGCATCCGCGGGTTCAGCGAGGTGTACGGGTCCTGGAAGACCATCTGCAGGTCGTTCGCCACCCGCCGGCGCTCCCGGCGCCCGGCCGTCGCCAGGTCCAGGCCCGCGAAGGAGACCGAGCCGGCGAACGGCTCCAGCAGGCCCACCACCGAGCGGGCCAGCGTCGACTTGCCGCAGCCGGACTCGCCCACGATGCAGACCGTCCGGCCGGGCCGTACCGTCAGGTCGACGCCCGCGACCGCGTCGACGCGGCGGCGGCCGAGGCCGGCGCGGCCCGGGACCGTGTAGCCGGCGTGCAGGCCCTGGATGTCGAGCAGTGCGTCCGGGGTCGGCTGGCTGGTGCTCATGACGCGGCCTCCACGTCCGTTGCCTGGGCTTGGACCTTGTCGCTGTGGTGGCACGCCGCACGGTGCCCGGTCCCCACGGCCGTGAGGTGCGGGTCCTCCGTGGCGCACACCTTCGTCGCGTACGGGCAGCGCGGGGCGAAGGCGCAGCCGCCCGGGAGGGTTCCGGGTGCCGGCGGCTGGCCCTCGATCGGCACCAGCCGGCCCGGCCGCGCCGGGTCCGGGACCGCGTCCAGCAGGCCGCGGGTGTACGGGTGTGCCGGCGCCGTGTAGACGTCGTCGAGCGCGCCCGTCTCGACGATCCGGCCCGCGTACATCACCGCCACGTCCTGCGCGACGCGGGCCACCACGCCCAGGTCGTGCGAGACGAGCAACATCGCCATCCCCGCATCCGTCTGCCGGGCGGCGAGCAGCCGCAGGATCTGGGCCTGCACGGTGACGTCGAGCGCCGTCGTGGGCTCGTCCGCGAGCAGCACCGCCGGGTCCAGGGTGAGGGCCATGGCGATGACCGCCCGCTGCCGCATCCCGCCCGAGAACTCGTGCGGGTACGCGCCGTACTTGGCCTCCGCGTCGGGGATGCCGACGGTCCGCATCAGCTCCACCGCCCGCTCGCGGGCCGCGCGGCGTGACGTGCCGCGGCGGCGCAGCGTCTCGGCGATCTGCCAGCCCACGGTGAACGACGGGTTCAGCGCCGCCATCGGGTCCTGGAAGACCATCGCGACCTTCGCGCCCCGCAGTTGCCGCCACTGCGCGTCGGTGAACCCGGCGGTGTCCCGGCCCTCGATCTCGACCGTCCCCGCGCTCACCCGCGCGCCCGGCGGCAGCAGGCCCATCAGGGCCAGCGACGTCAGCGACTTGCCGCTGCCCGACTCCCCGACCAGGGCGGTGACCCGGCCGGGTACGAGGTCGAGGTCGACCCCGCGGACGACCGGCCGCGCACCGTCGCGGCCGAACCCTATGTGGACGTCCCGCAGCCGTGCGGCCGGGGCCGTATCGACGGCCGTAGCAGACACCTTGCGCTCCTCTCTGCTCATATCTGGGACCGCGGATCCGACACGTCGCGGAAGCCGTCGCCGATCACGCCCACCGCCGTGACGACCAGCGCCAGCGCCGCCGCCGGCATCGTGGAGATCCACCACGCCGAGCCCAGGTAGTCGCGCCCCACGGAGACGGTGGCGCCCCACGACGAGGTGTCGACCGGTACGCCGAGGCCGAGGAAGCTCAGCGACGCCTCCGCGACCATCACCAGGCCCACCTGCACCGTCGCCGCGACCAGCAGCGGCTGCCAGACGGACGGCAGCACATGGCGGATCATGATGCGTACGTGTCCCGCCCCCAGCACCCGGGCCGAGTCGACGAACCCGAGCCGGCGCGTCGCCATCGCCGACGCGCGGGCGACGCGGGCGAAGATCACCCACCTCGTGATCGCCAGCGTGATGACGATGTTGGTGACGCTCGGGCCGAGGACCCCGGCCAGCAGGATCGCCAGGAGGATGGAGGGGAAGGCGAGCTGGATGTCGCCGATGCGGGAGGCGATGGTGTCCGGCCAGCCGCCGAAGTAGCCCGAGACCAGCCCGACGACGAGACCGACCGCGCCGCCGACCAGGATGGTCGCGCAGGCGACCAGCAGCGAGATGCGGGAGCCGGCCAGCAGGTTGGCGAGCAGGTCGCGGCCCATCTGGTCGGTGCCCAGCCAGGCGATGTCGCCGGCGTCGGTGCGCTCCCCCGGTGACAGCAGCCGGTTCGGCAGGTCGGTGGCCACGGGGTCGTACGGGCGCAGCAGCGGCCCGACGACGGCGGCGAGGACGAAGAGCGCCAGTATCCCGCCGCCTATCCACACCCGCAGCGGCACCCGCCGCGCGGCGTCGCCGAGGGCTTTGCCCGTGCGGGGTTCTTCCGCCGCGGGCGCCGGAGCGGGCGCGGCCGTGGTCGTGCTGCTCATGCGTCCTCCGGAGTGAGGCGGGGGTCGATGACGAAGTAGACGACGTCCACGAGCAGGTTCAGGACGATGTACGCCAGCGTGATCGTGAGGATCGCGGCCTCCACGACCGCGTAGTCGCGGTTCGTGATCGCGTCGACCATCAGCGAGCCGATGCCCGGCCAGGAGAAGACGACCTCGATGATGACCGCGTTGGCGATGAAGTTGCCCATGAGCAGCCCGAGGACGGTCACGACCGGGATCGCGATGTTGCGGCCCACGTGCACGTACTGGATCGTCCCCTCGCCCACGCCCTTCGCGCGGGCCGTACGGGCGTAGTCCTTGCCGCCCTCCTCCAGCGCGCTGCTGCGCACCAGCCGCGCGAGCCAGCCGATGAACGGCAGCGACAGCGTGACGGCCGGCAGCAGCACCGCGGCCGGTGAGCCGTCGACGGTCGCGGGCAGCCAGTCCAGTTGGCGGGCGAAGATGAGGATCAGGACGATGCCGAGCCAGAACGACGGGACGGCCTGGCCGGCAAGCGAGCCGGTGGAGACCACCAGGTCGAGCAGCTTGCCGGGGCGGCGGGCGCAGAGCATGCCCAGCGGGATCCCGACGGCGACGGTCAGCAGGAGCGCGGCGAGCGACAGGCTCAGGGTTGCGGGGAAGCGGTCCAGGGTGTTGCTGAGGGCGGAGCCGCCGAGGCGCCAGGAGTCGCCGAGGTCGCCGCGGACGACGCCGGCGAGATGGTCGACGTACTGCCGCCACAGCGGGTCGTCGAGGCCGAAGTCGGCCCGTACGCTCTCCAGTTGCCCGGCGGAGGCGTCGGGGCCCACGATCAGCTTGGCGGGGTCGCCCGGCACGACGCGCACGATGAGGAACACCAGCGTCAGCGCGCCGAAGGCCACGACGACGGCCTGCGCGAGGCGTTTGGCGAGGAACGCGCCCATCATTGCTCACCTCTTCTTCGAAAGTGGTCCGCGGAGGCGCGTACGACGAGTTCGGGGGCCAGGAGCGTATGGATCGGATCCGCGTCCTGCGCGGCGGAGTCCGGCCCGGACTGCACCCGCTCCAGCAGCCGGTCGACGCCGGCGCGGCCCACGTCGGGCGCGGGCAGCCGGACCGTGGTCAGGGCGGGGTCGAGGTACGCGGAGAACGGGTGGTCGCCGTGGCCGACGACGCCGATGTCCGTGCCGACCCGCAGCCCCCGCTCGCTGAACGCCCGGTACAGGCCCAGTGCGTGGTAGTCGTTGCCCGCCAGGACCACGGCGCCGGGCCCGGCCCGCCGGGCCAGCTCCGCGCCGACGGCGTACGCCACCCCGGGGTCGAAGGGCCCCGAGACCGGCACCCCCTGCGGCGCGGCCGCCGGATCCACGCGCACCACCGCGTCGTCCGGAGCCGCGATCCCGCGGGCCGCCAGCGTCTCGCGGAAGCCCCGGATACGTTCCGAGACCGGCGAGATCTCCAGGTCCTCCTCGACGAGGTACAGCTCGGTCGCCCCGCCGTCCAGCACGTGTTCCGTCGCCGCGCGCGCACCGGCGTAGTAGTCGACGCCCACGACGTCGCAGTCCAGCTCCGGCAGGTGCCGGTTGAGCAGCACCACGGGCGTACCGGACTTGCGCAGCCGGCTCCAGTGCTCCGCGCCGTGCTGCACGGGTATGGCGAGCACCCCGTCGACGCCCCAGCGCATCAGCTCCTCGGCGGCGCGGCGCTCGTTCTCGGCGGAGTCCTCGGTGACCATCAGCATCAGCGAGTAGCCGCGTTCGCGCCCGCGCTCCTCGATCGCGGAGATGAGGCGGGCGTAGAAGGGGTTGGCCGGGTTGGTGATGACGAGCCCGAGGGTCATGGCGTTGCGCAGCACGAGGGAGCGGGCCATGGTGTTGGGCACGTAACCGAGGCGTTCCGCCTCCTCCTTGACGCGCTCGCGGGTCTCGGGACTGACCGCGTCCTTGTCGGCGAGCGCCCGGGAGACGGTGTTGACCGACAGGTCGAGCGACAGGGCGATGTCGCGCAGCGTGGGTCGTCGGCGTGGGGTCATGGGATCCTCCGGCGCGGGGTCATCGGCGCCCCACCACGGCGAGGTCGGGCTGGTTGTTCGGGGCGGGGGTGAAGCCTGTCAGCTCCTTCGCGCGCCCGTACCCGGTGACGAGGGTGACGGGGAAGAGACCGACGGCGTCCGACCATATGGTCCCGCAGGCGTCGCCGTAGAGCGCATCGCGCTCGGGGCCCTCCGGCGCACCCGCGGCCCGGGTGAGGACGGCGTCGAGTTCCTTGTTGGCGTAGCCGAGGCGGTTCGCCTCCGAGGTGTAGAGACGGCCGATGGTGAAGGCGGCGTCGCCGGTGGTGACGGTGTTCGTCTGGAGGTTCATGTCCCAGTCGAGGCTGTTCAGCCGCTCCAGCCACATCGCCTTCTCGATGCTCTGCGGCTCGACGGTGACGCCGACGTCGGCCCACGCCGAGATCAGTGCCTGCGCCAGCTCCCGCGAGAGCGGCCCGGTGGCGTCGAACCACATCATCGAGGTGGAGAACCCCCGCCCGAGCCCGGCCCGCGCCAGCAGCCGGCGCGCCTCGTCCGGGTCGTACGACCAGGGCCGCTGCGGCGCGAAGCCGGCGACGGTCTCGGGTATCGGCGCGCGCATCTGCTTGCCGCCGCGGCCGAAGAGGGAGTCCACGATCTGCGGCACGTTCACGGCCTGGCACAGCGCGCGGCGGACGTCGGGGTCGCTGAACGGCTTGCGGGAGCAGTTGAACCAGTTGAAGTAGTACGTCCAGGAGGGCACCGACTCGACGGTGACGCCGGACACCCCGGTGACCTCGGGCAGTTGGTCCGGCGGGACCGGCCAGAGCAGGTCGACGTCGCCGTTGCGGAGGGCGGTGATCGCCGTCGAGGTCTCCGCGATGTACGGCATGGAGACCGCCGGCAGCTCCGCCAGGCCGCCCCAGTAGTCGTCGAACCGCGCCAGCTCGACGGAGGTCGACGGGGTGAAGTCGGTGACCCGGAACGGACCGGAGCCCACAGGGCTCCGCTTCTGCTCCGGGTCCGCGACCAGCCGCGCCGGGACGATGAACAGGAGGGTGAGGTTGACCGGGAGCGAGCCGAGCGGCCCGTCGGTGGTGAACACCACCGTGTGGTCGTCGGGCGCCTCGACGCCCGTGACCGTCGCCCACAGCGGGGTCTGCGCGGACGCGACCTGCTGCGTGTGCTTCAGGCACGCGACCACGTCGCGGGCGGTGACCTCACTGCCGTCGTGGTAGACGACGCCGCGGCGGAGCGTGAAGACCCATGTGGTGTCGCCCTCCCGCCGCCAGTCGGTCGCCAGCCCCGGCGCCAGCTTCTCGCCCTCGCGCCGTACGAGGGTGTCGAAGACCAGCCGCTTGACGATCAGCGACGCCTCGTCGACGGCGGTCGCGGCGTTGTACGGGTCCAGGTCGGTGACCGGCTGCCCGAACGCCGCACGCAGCGCACCGCGGGGCGCGGCACTGCCGACGCCGCAGCCGGACAGCAGCACCGCCGTGGCGCCGAGTCCCGCCAGGGCCAGGAAGTCCCGCCGCGCGGGACCCCGGCCACTCGCTCTGCTCGCCCCGGTCATCTCACCACCTCCAGGTCAGGACTTGAGTGCCAGGTAGATCAGGACCTTGACGGACGAGGGCGCGCCGCCGGGGTCCGCCGCTTCCGTCGCCGGCTCGTCGACGACCGTGCCGCGCAGCCGCAGCCAGCCGCCGAAGCCCTCGGCGGGCCAGCTGTGCAGCGGCCCGTCGTCGGGGTCGACGGACTGCTCCGTACCGCGGTCGAGGTCGCACCAGTGCAGGCCGTCCGGCGATATCTGGGTGCGTACGAGCATCCGCGGGGCGCGCCCGGAGGCGTCGAGGACGCGCACGAACCAGCGGGCCTCACGGGCCCAGGCGGCCTCGTACGGCTCGGTGGTGAACTCGCCCGTCAGCGTGGCGTTGCGCTCGATGACGGCGGTGAAGGACTGTCGCATGGTCATGTCGCACTCACCAGTCCACCGAGATCAGCACGGAGTCGAGGTACAGGAAGTTCCGCACGTCGGTGTGGGTGCGGACGGAGACGTAGAAGTTGAGCAGGTTCTGCAGCGACCCGTACTCCTCGTCGTACGGCGGGACGGGCACGTCGGACATGTCGTGGACGACGTCGTTGACCTGGAGCTCGACGTTGCTGCGGGTGCTGGTGTCGATGACCCAGCGCAGGTAGTGCCAGTTGACCTTGGTGGGGACCTCGTTGAAGCAGAGGTCCTGCCGCTCGCCGAACTGCTGCCAGTCGGCGGGGTCGGGGGCGGTGAAGTCCGCGGTCCTGGGGAGCTTGACCTTGCCCTCGAAGTGCTCGCGGGGGGTCGGCTCGGGAACCGTGGGGTACATCCAGCGGTGCGTCACCTCGTGGTCCAGAGCGGTGTTCTGGTACCGCACGACGTTGTGGTAGCGCACGCCGTCGCAGATGTCGGTCGCGACGGTGAGCGCGCCGAACTGCTGCTCCGACGGGTGGTTGTTGGCGTCCCACTTGCCGCCGCCGGCGGCGGTCGCGGCGCCGTTCTCCGCCGAGGCGGCCTCCGCCTTGTACGCGAAGTACGTCTCGAACTGCACCCGGCCGCGGCCGGACATCGTCAGCCGCCGGATCGCCACGCCGGTGTGTCCGGTGAGCGGCCGGGTGGCGACCTTCAGGGCGTACGTGCCGGACATGGCCCCGTGCGTGCCGACGTCGAAGAAGTTGCAGGAGCTGAGCTGCGGCGGCCGGAAGTCCGACATGTGCGCGTCGACGGTGTCGAGATCACCGTGCTGGTCGTGGTTGCCGATCAGCTCGATCCACCCGTGCGTCCCGGTGTTGAAGTCGTCGTGGACGAGGATGCGGCGCAGTGGGTTGAACTTCGCCAGCTTCGGGTCGAGCAGGCGCGGATCGGGGTGTGGTGCGGTCGTCACCGGTTTCCTTTCATGAGGCGGACGGTGGCGTAGGAGAGGTTGTGGTCGGAGCGCAGGAGCTCGGCCTGCGGTCCTTCGGTCTCGGTCGTCTGCGGGATCTGCACCCACTCGCTGACCTCGGTCCCCTTCGGGACGAAGAGGTGGTCGATCTTCTCGCCGAGGGGCAGCGGGATCTTGCCGCCGTTGTACGAGGCGTACTCGTCGCCCGTGACGCGTTCGGCGACCGCGAGCGTGTCGGTGAAGCCGACGTCGGAGAAGGCGTCGATGGCGCTGGCGCCCTCGGCGGTGGAGCCGGAGTTCATGTCGCCGGCGAAGACGATGGGCAGGTTGCGCGTGTGCTTGTTGCGGAGGGTCAGCTCCTCGGCGGTGCGCCTGGCGTCGGCGTAGCGGACCTCGTCCCAGTTCTTGGTCCAGCCGTTGGGGTCGGTGGCGCCGTTCTTGCGGTACTCCAGGTGCATGTCGACGACGACGAAGCGGGCGCCGGACTTCTTCTCGCGCAGCACGTTCCAGGTCATGGTCTTGCCGTAGATCTCGGTGGAGTCCGGCAGCCAGAGCAGGTCGTGGGGCAGTTCCCGGCCGCGCTTGTCGAGGTGGGAGTAGCGCGAGGCGTCGTAGTACGTGTAGCGGCCCGCGCCGGACTTGAGCGGGTAGCCCTTCTCCGGGTGCCGGGCGCCGGCGTAGTCGGCGGGCGCCTCGGCGTAGCCGTGCTCCTTGAGGGCGGCGGTCAGCGGCGCCCGGAAGGACTCGACGTCGACGGCGGGCTGGGTGGGTGTCGCGTTGTTGCCGATCTCCTGCGTGGCGACGACGCCGAGCCCGGCGGCGTCGATGTCCGCGGCGACGTCCGCGGCCCGGCCCTCGGCCCAGGGCCGCAGCTTGGTGGCGCAGTCGCGTCCGATGACGCGCTCGCACTCGGCCTTGGTCGGCAGACATCCGTGTCCGCAGACGTTGTACGTGCCGACCCGGACCTCCACGGTCCGGGCGGACGCGCCGGGCCGGCCGTCCTGCCCCTGGCCGTCCTGATCTGAGGCCGCGGCGACCGGCCCGCCGAGCAGCGCGAGGGCTATCGCGACGCCGGGGACCACCACGGGGGATATTGCACGCAATCTTGGACGCATCTCGGCTCCAGCCTCGACATGAACGTTAACGTGATCGTTGCGACACGGACACTACGCATGACATGGCCGGAAGTAAACGGTCCGGACGCGACTACTTCGCGAGGGCAGGGCGGCAAGGCGACGCCCCCGGCCTCGGGTCGCGGAGGCGCGGGGGCGGCGGGCGGGGCGCGGCGGAGGCCGCCCGGATCAGTCGGCCGGGGTGCCCGACTCCGCGAGTTCGGCGAGGAGTTCGGGGGAGAAGTTGCTGCCGGTCACGATGGTCGCCAGGGGGCCGGTCGCGAAGCGGTGGTGGAGCGCCGCGGCCACGCCGAGGGCGGCGGCGGGTTCCAGGATCAGGCCCATGGTGTCCCGCACCGCGCGCAGTGCCTCGCGGATCTGGTCGTCGTCGACGAGCACGACGTCGTCCACGAGGCCGCGCATCCTCTCGACGGCCGCGGGCACGGGCACCCGGACGGCGACCCCGTCGGCGATCGTCCGGGCCTCGGGGGTGGGGACCGGCGCGTTCCGGCGCCAGCTTTCGGCCATCGCGGGCGCACCCGCCGCGCAGACCCCCACGATGCTGGTATGGGGCGCGCGGGCCTTGGCCCAGCAGGCCACCCCGCCGATCAGGGCCCCGTTGCCGACGGGTACGAGCAGGGTGCCGGACAGCGGTGCGAGTTCCACGGCGATGGTGCCGGCGCCCTCGGAGATGCGCGGCTCCTCGCCGTCCTCGACGAAGAGTCGGTCCCGGGCACCCTCCGCGCAGGCCCGCGCCGCGTCCTTCGCGGCGTCGAAGTCGTCGCCGGCCGGGACCACTTCGGCGCCGAGCTCGCGCATCCGGGCGACCTTGACGGGGTTCGCGCTCCGGGCGCAGTACACCGTGACCGCGATGCCGCGCGCCCGGCCCGCGTAGGCGACGGCCTGGCCGAAGTTGCCCGCCGACGCGCAGACCACCTGCTGTCCTTCGGTCATCCCGTGCATGAAGTAGTCCGCGCCGCGGCCCTTGAAGGACCGGATCGGGTTGAACGTCTCCAGCTTGAGCGCCAGGTCCCGGCCCACCCGGCGGGCCAGGGCGGCGTCCTCGACGTACGGGCTGTCGCGGAAGACGGGATCGATGAGGCCGGCCGCTTCCTCGATGTTCTCCACCTTCAAGGGCTTCACCATCTGCGTATCGTATACGATACGCAGATGGCCGTACGATCGACGCTCCAACTCGGCGACCCCGCACTGCGCGTGCCCGCCGCCGACGTCGCGGAGCCGGGCTCGCCCCAGACCGCAGAGACCGCCGCCGACCTCGCGGACACGCTGGCCGACTGGGTGGCGCGCACCGGCTACGGCCGCGGCATCGCCGCGCCGCAGATCGGCGTACCCAGCCGCGTCATCCACCTGCACCTGGACCGACCCTGGACGCTGGTCAATCCCCGGATCGTGGGACGATCCGAGGAGACATGGGAGCCGTGGGACGCCTGTCTGAGCTTCTCCCTGCAGTTCTTCTGCAAGGTCGGCAGGGCGAGGTGGGTGGACGTGGTCTACCGGTCCCCGGACGGCGGGCGGCACAGCCTGCGCGCGGACGGCGACCTCGGCGAACTGCTCCAGCACGAAATCGACCACCTGGACGGCATCATGGCCGTCGACCGGATGACCTCGCCCAGCACCCTGTGCATGCGCTCGGAGTTCGAGCACCGCCACCGCGACGAAAGCCCGTACCAGCAATGACCACGTACCCCGCCGGCACCGACGAGCCCATCGCCCGGGCAGAGCCGCTCCGCGAAGCCGTCTACCTCCGCATCGTCGCCCTCGTCTCCTCGGGCGCGTACGCCCCCGGCGCCCCCCTCACCGAGGCCGGCCTCAGCCGCACCCTCCAGGTCTCCCGCACCCCGGTGCGCGAAGCCCTCCTCCGCCTCCAGGCCGAGGGCGTCCTCCAGTCCGCCCTGGCCCGCGGCTTCACCGTCCGCCCCCTCGTCCGCCGCGACGCCGCCGAGCTGTACCCCGTGCTGGCCTCCCTCGAAGCCCTCGCCACCCGCACGATCACGTCGCTCGACCCCGCCACGACCGAGCGGCTGCGCACCACGCTCGACGCACTCGAAGAGTGCACCGACCCGGTACGCCGCTGGCAGCTCGACACCGAATGGCACACGACGATCGCCGCCGCGGCGGGCAACCGCCACCTGCTGGGGATGCTCACCCAACTGCGCACGAACCTGTCCCGCTACGAACTCACCTACATGCGCGAGGTGACGCACCGCGCGGAGGTCGACCACGAACACCGCACGGTCCTGGCGGCCCTCGCCGACGGCGATTTCGCCCGCGCGGCGCACCGGTTGGAACGCCACTGGCACGACGGCATGCACACCATCCTCGACTGGCTCGAAGGACCGGATTAAATCGTCCGGTCATTGACGGGGTCCGGCGGGCGTTCGCATGGTGCCGGTAGCACTCCTCCTTCTCCTTCTCCGTACCGCGCACCGGAAAGGAACGGACACCGTGACCTGCCCCACCGCGCCCAACATCGTGTTCGTGACGGCCGATCAGTTCCGCGCCGACTTCACCGCGGGCGAGGGGTTCGCGCTGGACACCATGCCCTTCCTCGACTCCCTCGCCGCCGGCGGCATGCGCTTCCGGCGGGCGTATACGACCGCGCCCGCGTGTGTCCCCGCGCGTACCAGCGTGCTGACGGGGCGATGGCCCAGCGCGCACCGGGTGCGGCAGAACTCCACGCCGCAGGGGGTGGTGCGGGGGGACGATCTGCTCGACGTGCTCGGCGGCGCCGGGTACCAGCTCTTCTACGCCGGAAAGACGCACATGTACCGGGGGCGGAAGGAGTTCTTCGACGCGTTCTCCGGTCCCTACGGGCACGAGAGCGGGCCCGACGAGACCGCCGAGCAGCAGGACTTCGCGCGCTGGATGCGGTCCATCGACCACGGACCGACGACGGAGGCGACGCCGTTTCCGGTGGAGTTGCAGTTCGCGCACCGGATCGTCTCCGACGCCATCGGGCAGATCTCCGCCCGCGATCCCGGCAAGCCGTTCTTCTCCTGGGTCTCCATGCCCGAACCGCACAACCCGTACCAGGCGCCGGAGCCGTACTTCTCGCTGTTCGGCGAGGACGAGGTGCCGGCGCGGACGTGCGGGCCCGAGGCCGCCGAGCGCAAGGGCGGGGCGTACAGGTGGCTGCGGGAGCTGGTGGAGGAGAAGCGGCCCGGGTACGACACGCTCTGGCGGCGGTATCGCGCCACGTACTGCGGGATGCTGCGGCTCATCGACGACCAACTGCGCCGCCTCGTCGACCATCTGAAGGCACAGGACGTCTGGCGCGACACGCTGCTGGTCTTCTTCGCCGACCACGGCGACTACGTCGGCGACTACGGCCTCCAGCGCAAGGGCGCCGGGATGCCGGAGGTGCTGGCGCGGATCCCGATGGTCGTCCACGGCTGCGGCGTCGGGGCGCGTGACAACCGGCGCGACTTCGTCTCCCTCGCCGACCTGCTGCCGACCGTCTGCGAGGCGGTGGGCCGGCCGCTCCCCCGCGGGGTCCAGGGCCGCAGCCTGTGGCCGATGCTCACGGGGGCCGACTACCCGGCCGCGGAGTTCGCCGACATCGTCACCGAGCGGGGCTACGGCGGGCTGCCGTATCCGGACGACGCGCGGCCGGAGCTGCACTTCCCGTACGAGGGGACGAGGTACGACGAGCTGAACAGCGTGACACAGAGCGGGTCTTCGCGGATGCTGCGGCACGACCGCTACAAGATCTACCAGCACGTGGACGGGGAGGCGGAGCTGTACGACGTCGCCGCCGACCCGATGGAGCTGCACGACCGCTGGAACGACCCGCGGCTGCACCACGTCCGGGCCGACCTGACCCAGCGCCTGCACCGCTGGTCCCTCCGCCTCACCGACGACCTCCCCGCCGGCGCCTACGACCCCCTGCTCCCCCCGCACAACTGGCACCGCCCGGACGACGACTGACCGCGGACGGCGCGCGCGGGCACGTCGTTCCGGCCGGCTAGCTGCCCCACGCCATGTTGGCCACGGCCACGCACAGGACGAGGACGGCCCCCACGCCCTGGGCGGCCTTGGCCCAGCCGGGTACCCGGTCGCCCCGGCGGGTCGCCGAACGGTTCGCGGTGAGGGCCGTCAGGAGCAGGACGACCGCGACGGGGCCGAACACCAGGGACAGCCAGTCGACTTGAACGGGGGTCACGGGAGGTCTCCTTGTGCCACCGGGGGACGGACTGCCCATCGTGGGTGAGACTGCCGGGGACCGGTCCCGGGCTGTCGTCCTCCCCCGGGCCGGGTGGCACGCCGCCCCCCTGGTGACTCACCATCCGGGCGGGCGTTGCTCCGGGTGTGAAGAACAGCGGCCGGCGCCGTGCCCGGGTTCAGCGGCGGGTGATCAGCGGTTCCCAGTCCTGGGGGCTGTCCTCGTACCGGGGGCCCGTGAGGGGGACCCTGTTACGCCCCGCAGGGTCGGTCAGGACCAGCCGCTCACCCATGCCCTGCGTGCACGTCCGATCCGGCGCGCAGTCCCAGCGCACCAGGCGCCCGCTGTCGGCCCACGCGAGTGTCATGCTCCCGCTCGATCCACGGACCGTGCGGTGGGTCCGTGTCTCCTTCACGGTCGCCGTCCAGCCGTCGCCCACCGTGTAGTAACGGCCGTCCGGGGACAGGCCGGCGCGCGCCTGGTCCAGGCCCTCGTACGGAGGCGCCTTCTCCTGCGCCCGGCCTTCCAGGTCGTACCAGGTCACGACGGCGTCGCCGCCCGGCGCTCCCAGCACCCTCAGCAACGTGCCGTCCCGGCTCCACCGCACGTCCATACGGCCGACCCCGACGGACCTGCCGTCCATGGAGGCGCCCATCGGACGGTATTCCTTCTGACCCGAGTCGACGTCGACCACGTAGTATCCGGTCCTCGCATGGGACGTATACCTATCGGCGTCACCGGTCTCGACATCCGGGTATCCGCGGTACACGGTCACCACCAGCCGCTTCCCGTCCGGCGACCACTGCACCCCGCCCGCCTCCTGCTGCAGCGGAATCCACTTCGTCACCTTCCCGGTGTCCAGATCGAGGATCCCGACCCGGGACGCAGGCAGTGTCTGCTCCAGCACGGCCGCCCGCCGCATCCCGGGGGCGACGTCCAGCCAGCCCCAACGCGTCCTCTCGTACTGCTGCGTCCCCGGGTCGTACAGGTACCAGGTGTACGTCGTCCGGTCGACCCCGTCCTGCTCCGTGGTGCGCCGGTCCGCCTGGTACGCGGACACCGCGACGTCCCCGGCCGCGACCAGATGGCGCGGCGGGGACTCACGCGGGTATGCGGACACGTCGATCGCCCGCCCCGGCTCCAGGCGGCCCGCCCGGTCGATCTCCGCCAGCACCGGCACCGCCACTCCGCCCACCAGCAGCGCGAAGGCGGCTGCCGCCACCGTCACCGCGGTCGCCCGGCGCCGGCGGCGCCGCAGCAAAGCCCGGCCCGCCAGATCGGGGGTGGGTGGTGGCGGTGTCTCGTCGGCCCACTCGCGCAGGGTGTCCTGCAACAGCCGGTCAGCGTTCATTCCCACACCTCCGAGGGTGAGTTGCCGAATTCGGGGCCGCGGGGCGCCGCACCGGGGTCCAGCTCCGGCACGAGCTTGCGCAGTTTGGCCAGTGCCCGGTGCGTCGTGCTGCGGACTGTGCCCACCGAGCAGCCGAGCAGTTCGGCCACCTCCCTTTCGGGGGAGTCCTCGAAGTAGCGCAGCACCAGCACGGCGCGCTGGTGAGCCGTCAGCCTGGCCAGCGCCCGGCGAATCTGGATCCTCACCTCGGCGGCGTCGGCGGGGTCCTCGCGCCCGACATCGGGGAGTTCGGCCACCGTGGTCTCGCGGCGCGTGCGCAGCAGCCGCCACAGGCTCACCTGCTGCCGGTAGAGCACCTGCCGCAGATACGCCTCGGGACTCTCCAGCCTGCCCCAGCGCGCCGCCGCCTTCGCCAGCGCGGTCTGCAGCAGGTCCTCGGCGGCGTGGACGTCGCCGCCGGTCAAGAGGGTCGCCGTGCGCATCAGCGCGGGCGAGCGCGCCGCGACGAATGCGCGGAAGCGGCGCTCTTCCTCCTCAGTCATGGTTCCCCGTGTTCGGTTGTCCTCGGCTCCTGGTCGTCTGTCACCTCCTTGGACGTGAGCAGGCCCGCTCCGCTATGGCGGTTCCGTCAAAAAAGTTCGAGCCCGGGCGGTCTTCCGCGACCACGCCGTCGACCGCGACCGGGTCCGAGATCGCGGGATCGTGCCGGCCCTCGCCGGCGCGGGACACGCCACGGCACCGGACTGGGCACCTACGGGTGGGTGAACGAAAGAAGCTCGGGTGGGGCCGAGCCGATATTCAGGAAAGGTTCCCCAAACTCGCCTGCTGCCTGATCACTCACCGCCAACTCAGCCCGTTGTCCGAGCCGTTGTAAGCTCGCGCGAATGACGTCCGGGGCGAACGAGACCGCCATCGACCAGTGGAACACCTCCACCACACGCGAAGCGATGGAAACGACGGCGCAAGAGGGGGACTTCGCCAAACGGCACCTGGTCAATCCCACCCTGCTGCGGATGCTGGGCGATGTGCGTGGCCGGCGGCTGCTGGACGCCGGTTGCGGGAACGGGTACGTCAGCCGCATCCTCGCCGGGCACGGGGCGCAGGTGGTGGGGGTCGAACCGACGGACGTGATGTGCGCCTTCGCCCGCGAGAGAGAAGTCGAACTGCGGCAGGGAATCACCTACGTCCAGGCAGACCTGACCCGGCTGCCCGACCTGGGCGCCCCCTTCGATGCCGTGGTGTGCAGCATGGTCCTGATGGCGATCCCCGACTGGAAGCCCGCGATGCGCGCCTGTGTGGAAGCGGTGCGCCCGGGCGGCCTGTTCGTCTTCGCCCTGGTTCACCCTGCCTTCGAGCAGTTGCTGAGCACCTGGCAGAAGCACGGCGAATACCGCCTGCAGCGGTATCTGGAGGAGTACGAGATCGTCGGGGCCGTCGCGTCCGATTTCCACCGCCCCCTCTCGGCATACCTCAACGAACTCGCCTCTCTCGGCTGCCGCCTGCGTGAGGTCGCGGAGCCGGGGCTCGACTCCGCCGTAGCGGCAGAGGTCCGGTCCGCTCTGCCGGAGATCGACGGCTACGTCCGCCTGCCGAACTTCCTGTTCGTCTCAGCCGAGGTGCCCGCCTGAGCGGTTACGGAACACCCCTTCTTCAGAAGGCCCCGGAAGCCGGCCGGGGGTCTGCCGGTGACCCGTTGGACGGTGTCGGTGACGCGGTCCTCTGCCCTTGGGCGATGGCACGGTCCATGTCGGCCGGCATGGTGGCGAACTCCGACGGGAGTTCCCCCGTGAGGCGATCGCGCATCCGCTCGTAGGACAGCCGGCGGTGGACCACGGAGTCGACGAAGCCGACCCGGCCGTTTCGGTGGCGGTCCAGATGGCGCCGTCGCCACGGATGCTGCGGGCGTGTGTGTGCGTACCGGTGAAGTTCTGCATGAACCACGAGGGCCGTAGTACCGCCCACTGTGCGAAGAGGCCGGGCAGGGCCTGGTGCACCGTTCCCGCCGCCGGGCCCCCTGCGGGGATGGCCGAAAAGCTGCCGCCGCCGCGCGAGGTGGCGCGCGGCGGCGGCGATCGGGGCCCCGTGGTCGGCCGCGGGGCGGGTGTCCGGGGCGTCAGCGGATCGACCGGGCCGCCTCCTCGATGAGGTCCGCCACCGCGTCCGGCTGCGACACCGTCACCGCGTGGCTCGCGTCGAGCGTCACCGTCCGCGCCTTCGCGCGGTCCGCCATGGAGCGCTGGGCGGCGACGGGGATGTTCTTGTCCTCCGTGGTGAGCAGGGCCCAGGACGGTACGGTCCGCCAGGCCACCGCGCCCGCGGCCTCTTCGAGGGCCGCGCTGGTGATGGGGCGCTGGGAGGCGGCCATCTGCTGCGCCGTGGCGGACGGCACATCGGCGGCGAACTGGCCGTGGAACTTGTCCTGGTCGATGGAGAGGTCCGTGACGGCGCTGCCGTCGGGCAGCGCGGTGGGCACTGCCTTCAGCGTCTCGCCGAGCGTGCTGCCGGGGAACTTTCCGGCCAGCTCCGCCGCGCTCTCACCCTCGTCGGGCAGGAAGGCGGCGACGTACACGAGCGCCTTCACGTTCTCGATTCCGGCGGCCGCCTCGGTGATCACGGAGCCGCCGTAGGAGTGGCCGGCGAGGACGACGGGGCCCTCGATGCCGTCGAGTACGTCCCGGAGGTAGGCGGCGTCGCTGCGCAGGCCGCGCAGCGGGTTGGCGGTGGCGAGGACCGGGTACCCCGCGCGCTTCAGCTTGTCCACCACCCCGTGCCAGCTCGACCCGTCGGCGAAGGCGCCGTGGACGAGGACGACGGTCGGCTGCTTGCGGTTCGGCATCGGGAGCCTCCGTGGCTGGTTTCGTATGCCGCCGGGATGCCCCGGCGACATCCATAAAACTAGCGCACGATTACCTTGGACGCAAGTGAGTTGTGCGCGAGCTGCACGGGCAGGGGCGCACCCGCGCTCCGCGTGCGCTGGAACGTTTTGGCTGTCCGTTCCTCCGCATGTAACGTGTGCGCCTCCTCCGGCCCGGCCTCCGGTCAACTCGCGGGAGGCGCACAGCAGTCGAGAGTGAGCGAAGGTCGAGATGAAGTACGTCATACGTGGGCACCGGGTCGCCGTCGCGGCGGCCGGGGCGGCGGCGCTGCTCGCGCTGACCGCCTGCGGCAGCGACGACGAGGGTGGCGGCGGAGCGAGCGGCGGTCCGGCGCAGACGGACGCCGTCGAGGCGATGCGCGCCGCCACGTCCGTGCACGCGGTCGGCGAGATGGTCGTCGTCGCCGACCCCGCCCAGATCGACGTGCGGTTGGACGACAAGGGCAACTGCGTCGGCAGCGCCACCACCGACGACGGTGCCGTCGAGTTCGTCATGCAGGGCGACAAGGCGTGGATGAAGCCGGACGCCGCCTACCTGGAGTCCGAGTACATGTACGACGCCGCGGTCATCGAAGAGGTCGAGGGCTCGTATCTGGAAGAGACCAGGTCCGACGTCCAGTCGGCCCTCACGGACCTGTGCAGGATGGACACGTACGCCGAACAGACGGACAGCGTCGTCTCCTTCAGCCCCGGCATGACGCAGAAGGAGAAGACGAAGCACAAGGGCGTGGCGGTCGTGCCCTACGTGAACGAGGACCCCTCGACCAGCGACGGCGCCAGCATGAAGATCGCCGCCGAGGGCAAGCCGTACCCGGTGACCCTCACCGACCCGGAGGGGGCGGAGGTCGACCTGGCGTTCTCGGCGTTCGGCGAGCCGGTCAAGCCGAAGGCCCCGGCCGCGGACTCGGTACTGACGGAGGATCAGGTCTCGGACATCCGGTTCGAGACGATGTAGCCGGCGGCTTCTCGTCGCCCGAGGGGGGAGACGGCGGCGGTACGGGTCGGGGGGCTCGTACCACCGCCGTCGGCCGTTTCCGGCCGGGGGCCGTGATCTCGTCGCGGAGCACTGCTCCGGTTACGCGACCTGGAGGACGAGGAGTCGCGGCAGGCCATGGAGCCGTACGCGGCCCACCACGAACTCCGGCTCGCCGACCGCCGCCAGGCCCTCGCCGTACTGGACGAGACGCTGCCGCTGTCGGCGACACTTCTGACGGGGACAGCCCGCGGGAGGCGCTGCTCGCCGCGGCCGCCGTGTTCAGAGCCCACATGCGCGCGTTGCAGGCCGACTGAGCGCCCGAGTCTTCTGCTTGGCAGGTACCCCAGGCAATTAGTGCGACTTCATGGTGGAAGATGGGGCGCCCCCCAACTTCGCATCCCAGGAGTGGTCATGAGGGCCTTCGCCCATGAAATCCGCAGATCCCGCCACAGAACCGCCGGTTGCGTCGTCGCCGCCGTCTTAGCGGTCGCCCTGGCCGGCTGTGGCACCCGAAGCAGCGCCGAGGAAATGCTCATCGACGAGGCACTGGACGCGACCTTCGAGTCGGACACGCTCACGACGACGAAGCGGATGCTGGCGGACGAGACGGCGATGTTGCGCACAGGCGTTGTCGACGGCACCACCGTGTGCGACATGCGGATCAAAATGGGCGATGCCCGCGTGGAAATGATGGTGACCGACTCCGGGGTCTATGCGCGCAGAAACGAAGTGGTGCTCTGGCGGGAAGCAGCCAGAGCGGACTACTTCCCGCCGAAGCTGGTCGAGATGATGGACGACCGCTGGGTGGAATTCGACCAGGCCAGGGCCCGCCTGGCGCGCAGGGCCATGTGTGATCGGACGGAGCAGCGGACGGGCCTTGAAGAGACGTTCCTCGCCCCGGAGAACCGCGGCGACGGGAAGGAACGGCCCGCGACCCTGAACGGCCGCCCCACCACCAAGATCACCTTCACGGGGGGAGAGAAGCGGGTGGACGTCCACGTCGCCGCCGAGGGCCCGCCGTACCTGCTGAAGATCATCGAACACGGCGGCGTGGCCTGGACGTTCAGCGACTTCGACACCCCGTACCGGACGAGCGCGCCCGCGAACGCGATCCACGAGGACGAACTCCCCGAACAGTTCATGGCCGCCCTGCAGTGACGCCGTCCACCGCGGCCGGGCCGGGCGAGTAGGCCCGGGCGGGCACCCGCCCCGTTCACAGATAGAGCTGCGCATCGCAGTCCCGGCAGTACGTCTTACCGCCGCGCTTCCCTGTGCGCAGGTGCGCGCAGCCCTCCTGGCGGCGCTGGGGTACGGCCGTGAGCTGCCGGGGTTCCGCGGGCTGGTGGGCGGGAAGGGTGAGCGTCGCGTAGCGGGCGGCGCGGTGGCCGCGGCGGTCGCGGCCGTGGGCCTGCATCCGCACCATGTGGTCCAGCTCCGCGATACACGCCCCGCAGGCGTACATCTCACCCCCCGCCCCGGGCGTGACCACCGACCCGACCCACAGTACGGCCACGCCCTCGCGCCGGCAGAAGAGCCAGCACACCCCCGGCACCCACGCGTTACCGTCTCCACCCCGCGCCACCGCGGGCCACCCGCCCCGCCACGGACGCTCCACGGCGGGCACGAACGGGGTCACCGCGCGGTCTCCCGCGGACGGAGGACGGCGGCGAGGGCGCGGGCGGTGGCGATGTTGCACCGCCCGAGGTCGATCAGCCCCAGCGGCGCGGACCCGGTACACGAAACGGGGTCGAGCCCCAGCGACGGCAGCACCACCCCCACCGCCTTGAGCGCGTCCCGCAGTTCGTCACACGCCTGCCCGGCCTCCCGCACCCTGTCGGGCGCCTGGTCCCGATGCGTCGTCGCCATGTCCGTCGCTCCTCGCCTTGCTTCCGGCCCGTCCCTCTTCCGGGGCGGGTCCTCACGTTCTGTGCTCCCAGCATCACCGTCCGGACGTACTCTCAACAGGCCAAACTGCTTTCCAAGGAGCCTGGAAAGAGGGTGAATTGAACGCATGACCGAGGCATTACCCGAACTCGGCGGTGAGCCCGGGAACGGTCTGGAGTGGTTCGGGCGCGAGTTGGCGGCGGCGCTCGCCCACAAGGGCGCCAACCAGCGCCAACTGGCCGACGCGACGGGCTACAAGGAGCCCTACGTGTCCAAGGTGAAGAGCGGCAAGGCACGGGCGTCGATGCACTTCGCCAAGGGGTGTGACCGGTTCTTCGAAACGTCCGGCTACTTCGCCCGCCTGCTGGTCCGGGTGAGCGAGCGCGGGCATCCCGGCTGGTTCGTGCCGTACATCAACCTTGAGAAGCAGGCCAGTCGGATTGAGAACTACTCCAACGCCCTGATCATGGGCATGTTGCAGACAGCTGGCTACGCGGAGGCCACGTTCCGGGCCACGCACCCGCGCGAGGCCGACGACCAGATCAGGGCCAGGGTCGACGCGAGGATGGCCCGCCGCGAGATCATGGAGCGTGACGCGCCGCCGCTGCTGTGGGCGATCTTGCAGGAATCCACGCTGCGCACAGAGGTCGGCGGCCGGGCCGTCATGGCCGACCAGCTCCGGCACCTCGCCTCCGACGCAGGAAACCCCCACATCACCCTTCAAGTTCTGCGCTTCAACGCGGGCGCCCCCGCGGCGTCCCTGCCGTTTATCCTGCTAACACCAGACGACGGGGCAACAGTCGTGTACTCGGAGAGCAGGGGACAGGGACACGTGACGGACTCCGCTGCGGCGGTGGACAGCGCGCGCACGACGTACGACCGTCTGCGGGCTTCGGCACGCGACCCTGACGAGTCACTGGCTCTGATTCGAGAGATCGCGGAGGAGTACGCCACATGAGCAGCACGCGGTGGGTCAAAAGCACGTACAGCGGCGGCGAAGGCGGCGAGTGCATCGAGTGGGCGCCGGAACACGCCCGTGTCACCGGGGAGGTCCTCGTTCGTGACAGCAAGGACCCCCACGGTCCCCACCTCACCCTCACCCGTGACGGGTTCGCCGCGCTCGTGGAGTTCGCCAAGCGGCACGGCTGAGTCGGGTGCGATCACCGCCCCCCTAGGCTGACTGTCGCTCGAACACGACCACGCCGGGGCGCCGCCGCACCGTGCCGCCCTGGCGGCAACCTCAGGTGAAGGGCGCCATGAAGATAGGTTTCGCACTCCCCCAGTTCCACCGGCAGGCTTTCGGTATCGCCCAGACCTCCGCGTTCGCCTCGGCGATCGAGGAGGCCGGCGGTGCCAGCCTCTGGGTGGGGGATCGCAATCTGGCCGCGGTGAACCCCCTTGTGGGGTACGGCGGGCGGGGGAAGACGATTCCGGAGGAGTTGAATCCCGCCGCCGATCCGTTCGTGCTGCTGGGGGTCGCGGCGTCCGCGACGAGCCGGGTGCTGCTGGGCTCGCACGTACTGATCGCCCCGCTGTACCCGCCCGTCCAGCTCGCCCGGTCGTTGACGACGATCGACCTGATCAGCGGTGGCCGGCTGCTTCCCGGGTTCGGGGTCGGCTGGTCGCCGGAGGAGTACCAGGCGGCCGGGCTGAACTTCACCCGCCGCGGTGCGCGGATGGACGAGTTGCTGGACGCGCTCGACGCCATCTGGACCACCGACCCGGCACAGTACGAGGGCGACCAGCTCTACGTGCCCGAGCACCACTCGCCGCTGAAGCCCGCGCGGGGGCCGCGGCCGCCGTTCTACCTGGGCGCGCTGTCCGAGCGCGCCATGCGCCGGGTCGCCCGCCGTGGTGACGGCTGGCTGCCGGTGGTCATCACCCCGAGCTTCGTCGACGTGGAGAGCCTCCTCGCCCAGCGCGCGCTGCTGGACGAGCTGGCCCGGGAGGCGGGTCGCGATCCCGGTGTCATCGACACGGTCCTGCGGGTGAACATCGAGGCGGGCACGAGTACGGAGAAGGTCGCCGACACCGTCAGGGAGGTCCACGAGCGGACCGGGATCGACCACTTCATGATCGACTCGATGTACGACGTGGAGACCGTCGAGGGCTCGACGGACCATGCCCGGCGGGTCCTCGAACTCGTCGCGAAGGGCTGAGCCCGCGCCGAGGCGCGTTATGCCTTGGCGCACTCCACGTGGCCCCAGCCGGTGCCGTTCTTGGCGATCGTCGTGCCCGCCGCGTAGGACCGGCCGCAGTGGCAGCGGCCCGGGTACCTGGCCTTCAGCGTTCCGCCGCCCGCCTTGGCGGAACGCCGCTTCGGGGCGGCGGACGAGACCCGCGCCGGGGCGTCCTCCGCCGTCGGGAGCGGGGAGCCGTGGACGGTGCCGGCGGGGTTCTGGGTACGGGCGGACTCGGCGGCGGCCGCGTCCGCGGCGGCGTTGTAGGGGTCGCCGTCGACCTGGTGCGCGCGGACGTGGACGAGGCGGACGTCACGGCCCGTGAGGCGGTCGTCGATGCTGCGTACCAGTTCCTGATTGGCGACCGGCTTGCCCGCGGAGGTCTTCCAGCCCCGCCGCCGCCAGCCAGGCAGCCAGTCGGTGACGGCCTGCATCGCGTACGTGGAGTCCATCCGCACTTCCAGCGGGACGGCCGGGTCCGTGGATTCCAGCAGCCGCAGCAGGGCGGTCAGTTCGGCGATGTTGTTGGTCGCCTTGCCCAGCGGGCCCGCCTCCCAGCGCGCGACCGCGCCGTCCGGACCCGCCACCACCCACGCCCACGCGGCCGGCCCCGGGTTCGGACTCGCGGCGCCGTCGCACGCGGCGATGATCACGTCAGCCATGCGGCCGATTCTTCCATCCCGGCACGGGGCGGCTCCCCGGGGTCCGGAGCGTTCCCGGCCCGCGCCGCGGGCTGCGTCCCCGCCGCGGGGCGCCGTTCAGCTGATGACCGCCGTGACGCACACGGGAGGTCGGTGTCGTGCTGGATGACGCCCCACGAGGAGGGTGCGGTCCTTGAGCCGCCTGACCTGGTGGTGGATGGAGTCGAGCCCGCCCGTCGGGTCTGCCCTGGAAGGCTCCGGATGATCGTCCAGCGCCTCCCCCTCGTCGTAGAGGGCTTCAAGGGCTTCGACCTCCCGCCCCCGAAGTCGCCTGCCGAACAGCCAGATCGGTGCCGAACAACGCCTATCGATACCCACCCGTACAGGAAGTCGACAGAAACGGGTTGCCGGTTTCCTCACCGTCTGCCGCGCCTGGCCCGTCGCAGGGAGAGACAGCCGGCGGTGAGCCGGACCGCGGCCAGGGTGCAGGCGGTGAGGGCGGTGAGGGTGAGGAGCCAGCCGAGGTCGGGGGCGTAGAGGCGGATCAGGCGGAGGTCGACGCCGAAGGCGCGGGGGGCGGCGATACCGGCCAGGGCGGCGGTGGTGAGGGCGGCCAGGGTCCAGCAGCCCGCGGTGGTCAGGATGCGGCGGCGGGTGCGGGAGGTGCGCGCCGGGCGGAGGATGCGGTAGGCGGACCAGGCGGTGGCGGCGGTGGTGAGGGTGAGTACGGCGGTGAGGAGGGCCAGGAACGCGGTGTACGGGGCGTCGCCGGGGGCCGGTCCGGGGTCGCCGCCGGCGAGGATGCGAGCGGCGCCGAAGCCCGCGGCGTTGAGGTCGGCGGCCTGGAAGTAGCCGTAGGCGTTCTGCAGGACGACGAGGGCGCGGTCGGCGTCGGGGAGCAGGACCAGCATCGCGTGGTAGCCGGGGGCGCCGCCGGTGTGCCAGACCGTGCGGGTATCGAGATCGTCGTTGCGGGTGTCGTCGCGCCAGCCGAGGCCGTAGCGCTGGGTGTCGCCGGAGTCGGCCGTGCCGCGGTGCATCTGCGCGACGGAGGCGGGGGTCAGCACCCGCGTCCCGTCGTACGTGCCGCCGTCGAGGTGGGCGGCGGCGAAGCGGGCGAGGTCCCGGACGGTGCCGCCGAGGTAGCCGTAGGCGGTGCCCGCCGGGTCGTAGTGCGTGTCGGAGGCCACCGCCTTGCCGTAGACGTAGCCGTGGCCGCGGGGTACGGCCCCGGCCTGCCGCGGTGTGGTGACCGCGCCGCGCATGTCCAGCGGGCCGAGGACGTGATCGCGGAGGTACGCCTCGTAGGAACGGCCGGTGACGGCTTCGACGAGTGCGCCGAGGAGGAGGTAGTTGGCGCTGGAGTAGCCGTGGCGCTCGCCGGGGGCGGACCGCGGCGCGGTGTCCGCGAGGTCCGCCACACCCCGGCCGTACGGGTCGTCGCGGTCCCCGAAGCGGTCGGTGACGCCGGTGTGTTCGGGTAGGCCGCTGGTCTGCTGGAGCAGGTGCCGCACGGTGATGCGGGCGGCGGCGCGGCGGTCGGCGAGGGTGAAGCGCGGCAGGTAGGTGCGTACCGGCTCGTCGAGGTCGACCGCGCCGGACTCGACGAGCGTCATGACGGCGGTCGCGGTCACGGGCTTGGCGATCGAGCCCCACAGGAACGGCGTGCGCGCGGTTACGGGTCTGCCGTCGCCGTCGTGGCCGAAGGCGCCGGTGGACTCGATGCCGCCGGGGCCGACGATCGCGTAGGCGAGGCCGGGGGTCCCGGTGGCCTGGGCGCGTTCCCGCAGGTAGGCATCGACTTGGGGGGTGGCGGTCCGGGCGTGGGCCGGGCCGGGCGCGAGGGCGGCGAGGAGGAGAAGTACCAGGGCTGCTGCGCGAGTTCGCATGATTCCGTCTCCGGGCAGGGCGGGACAAGGCGTAACCATACGGCCGTACGGTTATTGGCGTAACCATACCCTGATACGGTTATCCGCGTGCCCCGCACCGCAGACCACGCCGCCCGCCGCCGCGAGATCGCCGCGGCCGTCCGGCACCTGGTGGCCACCGCCGGCCTCGACGCGGTGACCGTCGCGGCGGTGGCGCGGAAGGCCGGCATCTCGGTCGGGCTCGTACAGCACTACTTCGCCAGCAAGGACGACCTGCTCCTCTTCGCGTACGAGCAGGTGACCGCGGCGTTCCGCGAGCGCGTGGCGGGGTGGATCACCAAGGGCACGGAGGAGCGGCAGCGGATCTCCGAGGTGGTTTTCCACAGCCTGTGGGAACAGTTGCCGCTCGACGAGGAAAGGCGCGCCGAGTACCGCGTCACGCGCGCCTTCCTGGGCCGCTCCCTCGACAACGCCGCGCTCGCCGAGGTCGCGCGGGCCACGGCCGCTGACTACCGGGCACAGCTGGCGACCGCGGTGCACAACGGCAAGGAGTGCGGCGAGGTGGCGGCGGACGTCGACGGCGAGGTGGCCGCCACGCGCATCGCGGCGCTGGTCACCGGGCTGGCCGACCAGCTCTACCAGGAGCCGGAGGGGACCGTCGGCGGGCGCCCGGCGGCCGCGGCCGGCGAGGAGTTGCTGCGGGAGTGCCTGGGCGGCGTCTTCACCGGGGAGTGCCGCCAGTACCGGGCGTAGCGCGCCCGCGGCGGCCCGGCGGTTCGAGCCGGTGGCCGGGCGGGGCGCCCGGCCACCGGTCGTGCGTACCGCGGGTTCGTCACTCGAAGACGAACGGGCCCGGGTTCTGCGGGGTCGTGGCGTCGCAGGTGGCCGTGATGCCGAGGACCGAGACCGTCAGGGACGCGGCCTCCAAGGAGTCGCCGGAGGCGACCGTGCCGTCCAGCGGGCCCGTGTCGGCCGGGGCGCCGGCCGGGATGGCCGGGTTGGAGCTGCCCGAGAACTCGACCGTGTCGGTGCCGTTCCTGGTGAGCGTGAGCGTCGAGGACGCGGAGTTCGCCCCGATCGGGATCGGGGCGGTGATGGCGTCTGTGGTGAGGGTGACGGTCGCGGCGGTGCCGTCCTGCGTGGCTTCGAGCGTCGCCTCGCCGGCGCCCCAGCTCCCGCAGTCGAACCCGATGGTGGCGGTCTGCGGCTCCACCGCCAGCGCGCTCGGCGCCGCGAGTAACAGCGCGCCGGCGACCGCGGCACCGACGCCCAGGGCGGTGCGTGCGTTCTTCATGGAGTGCCTCTTCCTGGTGGGGGGTCGGGGCAGGTGGATCACCCCGGATACCTAGGCATTGAGGCAGTTCCTCCCGGCGAGGACAAGACCGGCGACCCGATATTTTTGTCATGGGCATCGCTATTGCGCCATGTTTGTTACCGACGCGTCAGTACGGACCCGGCACCCGGTCCACCAGGGCCCGTACGCCGCACCGCCCCGGCCCTGTCGCCGCGCGCATGTCCCTCGTTCGCGCGCCCCGTACCGGGGAGCGAGCCCCCCAGTGGGGTGATCCACAGTGCCCTGGGCTTTCACGCCGTCGTTACCAGCCAAACGGGCGCCTACGCACCCTGCCCCCGGGAAGGCGGCTTGTCCTCATGCAGCGCACCGACGCCGGCCCGGCGTGCTTTCCGCTCGCCGAGTTGCGTCACGCAGTCGATGCCGGCATCGCCGCCTGGCTGGACCGCAGCGGCTCCGGCGACGACGACTCCGATCACCTGGCCACCGCGCAGCGATGGGCCCTCAGCCCGCCCGGGAAGCTGCTGCGGCCCCTCACCCTCCTCGCCGCCGCCGGTGCCGTCGGCGGCTCGTACGACGCGGTGCTGCCCGCGGCCGTGGGCATCGAACTCGCCCATGTCGCGACCCTCATTCACGACGACATCATCGACGGCGACGAGCTGCGCCGCGGCAAGGCCGCGGCGCACCGCGAGTTCGGGCTCGCGCACGGGGTGCTGGCGGCCGACTCGTTGTTCTTCGCCCTCTTCCAGCAGCTCGGCGCCTGCCGGCACGCCGGCGTGCCCGCGGGCAGCGTGCTCGACGCCGTCGAAGCCCTCGGGGCCGCCGGGCAGCAGACCGCGCGGGGCGTCGCGCTGGAGGTCGCGCTCAGCGGGAGTCTGCGCGACGTGACCGCGGGGGCGGACGGGGGCATCGCCGCGTACGTGGAGATGGTGCGGCTGAAGAGCGCGTCGCTGTTCCGCGCCGCGTGCCACGTGGGCGCGCTGCTCGGCGGCGGCAGCCCGGAGCAGGCACGGGTGCTCGCGACGTACGGGGAGGCCGTGGGGATCGCGTTCCAGATCCGGGACGACCTGCTGCCGTACGTGTCCGACGGCGATGCCGGGAACGACGGGGACGGGGACGGGGTCGGGGACGACGACGGCGAGCTGCGCGCCGGGAAGCCCGCCTGCAGCGACCTCCGCAACCGCCGCCCCGCCCTGCCCGTACTCCTCGCCCACCGCCTCGGCGGCAGCGCCGAACGGGCCGCGCTCGTCGAACTGGTCGACGGCACGACGGACGCACACGCCCGCCAGCGGCACCTCGCGCGGCTCGCCCACGACACCGGCGCGGTGCACGCGGCGCGGAGCATGGCGCGCGCGTACGTCGACCGCTGCCGTCAGGCGCTCGCGCCGGTGCCGGCGGGCGCGGACCGCGACCGGCTGGCGTGGCTGGCCGACGAGGTGGCGGGCACCGCCTACGGCCACGACCCCGGCGGCGACCGGCCGTGAACGCCCCGCCCCCCGGCCCCCCTTCCCTCCTCGCCATGCCCCGCGGCGGCCCCGCCGCGTCCCGCTGGGACCGGCTCTACGAGACCGACAGGGCCGAGTACATCGACCGCCCCGGCAATCCCGCCACCACCCGCCGCGTCCTCCGCGGGCTCGACCGGTTCCAGCGCCTCACCCTCGGCTACCGCACCTGCGCCCGCCTCACCGCCGCCGCGTTCGGCCCTGCCCCGTACCCCCGCGTCCTCGAACTCGGCGCCGGCCGCGGGCGGCTCGCGCACGACCTCCTCCGCGCCCACCCCACCGCCCGGGTCACCGCCAGCGACGTCGACCCGCGCATCGTCGAGGAGCTGCGCGCCGGGCCGCTGGGCCGGCATCCGCGGGCCCGCTGCGCGGTGGTCGACGCGACGGCGATCGACGCCCCGGCGGGCGCGTACGACGTGGCGGTGATGGCGATGTCGCTGCACCATCTGCCGCCCGCCGGGGTGGCGGCACTGCTGCGGGAGGGCACGCGGGTGGCGCGGACGCTGCTGCTCGTGGACGGGTGGCGGCACCCGCTGTGCCTGGGCGCGGTGCCGCTGATGTTCCTGACCGGCGGCCCGGCGCAGGCGCACGACGGGCTGATCAGCCTGCGCAAGGTCTACGGCGCCGCGGCCGTCCGGACGCTGGCGGGGATGTGCGGAGTGCCACTGCGGGTGCACACTCGGTTCGCACTGCCGGGGTATCTCGTCGCCACCGCCACGCGGTCGTCGTACGCCCCGGCACCTGCCGTCCCGTCCCGTCTCCGCACCCGAAAGTGAGCCGCAACGGTATGCCCACGAGGACCGAGTTCGTGCCCGCAGCCCACGACGACGACAACTTCGACACCTTCGGCACCGACACCGCCCGGTCGGCCATCGGCCGGTTCCGCAGCCCGCTGACGCGGATGCTGCTCGGCAGCGACGGCCTGACGACGACGCTCCTGGAGTCGTGGGCGGGCGCGCCGATGCGGGTCGGCGACGTGACGCTCGGGCTGGTCCGCCCCGGGCTGGCCCCGCGCGGCGTCGTCGCGCTGCTCGGTGCCGAAGGCGACGTACTCGTACGGCACTCGACGCTCACCGACACCCGGGGGCGGCTGTGGTCGTGGAACCAGGTGGTCGCGGGTCCGGGCGGCGACCCGGCGCTGCGGCGCTGCCTGACGGACGCCGCGGCGCCGCTGGGCCCCGCGCTGCGGGCGGCGGGCGCGCGGCTGGGGCGCACCGTCGTACGCGCCGGGGTCACGCCGTGGCCGCCGGAGCCGGGGGCGGCGGCGGCGTTCCGGACGTACCGGCTGTGGTGCGGGGACGACGTGCTGGCCGCGGTGCACGAGGTGTTCAACCCCGCGCACGTACCGGCGGATCTGCGGGAGACGGCGTGAGCGGCAGGGCACGGGCGGCGCGCCGGCGGGTGCGTACGCAGGTCGCCGTCGTGGGCGCGGGACCGGCCGGCCTGGTCCTGGCGAACGTCCTGTTACGCGCCGGTGTCGACGTCGCCGTCGTGGAGCGCCGCTCCCGCGCCGAGGTCGAACGCCGCGCGCGGGCGGGCCTGGTGGAGCACCGGGTCGTCGAGTACCTGCGCGCGCACGGCCTCGCCGACCGGCTGCTCGCCGAGGGCACCCGGCACGGCTGGTGCGACTTCCTGTGCACGGGCCGGCTGCTGCGCTTCGACTACGGCGCGCAGTCCGGGGGCGTACGCCACTGGGTGTACCCGCAGCAGCTCCTGGTCCGCGACCTCATCGCCGACCTCGACGCGGCGGGCCACACCCCGGAGTTCTCCCTCCCGGCGGCCCGCGTGCACGTCGACGGCGCCGGGCCCGCGCGGGTGGAGTGCGCCGGTCTCGACATCGAGTGCGACTACGTCGTCGGCTGCGACGGGCCGCACGGCATCACCCCGCAGGCGATGCCCCCGGACACCGCGCCGCAGGGCGAGCTGGACGAGCGCTACCCGTACGACTGGCTCACGCTCCTCGCGGAGGTGGACCGCGGGGTGCCGGGCGTGGTGTACGCCGTGCACGAGGACGGCTTCGCGGGCGTCATGCCGCGTACGTCCCGTATCGCCCGGCTCTACCTGGAGATTCCCGCCGGGGACGCCACCGCGCGCTGGACCGCCGCGCGCGTACACGAGCGGCTGCGCACCCGGCTGGTGGGCGCGGGCGAGGCGGTGCCGGGCCTGGGGCGCATCATCGAGACGGGCGTGCTGCGGATGCGCAGCAGCGTGCGGCAGCGGTTCCAGCACGGGCGGCTGTTCCTCGCGGGGGACGCGGCGCACGTGCTGACGCCCTCGGGGGCGAAGGGCATGAACCTCGCCGTCGCGGACGCCGCCGACCTGGCCGACGCGCTGATCCGCCGCTACCGGGACGGCGACGGGACGTACCTGTCCGGCTATACGGCCCGCCGGCTCCCCGAGGTGCTGCGGACCCGGGACCTCGCGGCCGAGTTCCTGGACCTGCTGCACCCGCAGGGCGACCACCCCGCGGACCGCGGGCGGGAGCTGGCGCGGCGGCTGGAACGGCTGCGGAATCTGGCGGAACCGGGTGCCGCGGGCGCGGCCTTCGCGCACTGGTACGTCGGCGCGGGGCCGGACCTGCCCGCCCCGCACCCATCGGAGTCGAGGGAACCCAGGGAGTCCACTCCATGAGTCTTGCGGTCCAGGCGCGGGCGTTGTACGGCTTCTCGCGCGGCAACCAGGCGCTGCTGAGCATCGCCCAGCCCCTGGTCGGCGCGCTGCTGGCCACGGACGACCCCGCGCCGGGCCGCTTGACGGCCGCCGTCTTCGCCACCGCCGCCGCGTTCTTCGCGGTCTTCGCGGCGAACGACCTCTTCGACGCCCGGCTCGACCGGCGCAGCGCGGCGATGGCCCACACCCGCGCGGCCCCGGACATCGACAGCGCCGGCGGCCGCCACCCGCTGGCGCAGGGCAGGCTGCGCTTCGCGGCGGGTCTGGCGTGGGTGCTGCTGCTGGGCGGGATCGCGCTGGCGGTGGCGGTGGCGCTGAGCTGGGTGTGTGCGGTGCTGTTCGTGTGCGCGGCGCTGCTGGAGGCGGCGTACTGCAGGCTGGCCACGGTCACGGCGTACAAGTTCCTGCTCAGCGGCGCGATGGTCGCGATCGGCGCCTGCGCGGGCTGGTTCGCCTTCTCCGGCACCGTCGACCCGCTGCGGCTGGGACTGCTGGCGGTGTGGATGGCGGCGTGGGAGATCGGCGGCCGGAACATCCCCAACGACCTCGCCGACGTCGACGAGGACACCCCGCTCGGCATCAAGACGGTCCCGATCGTCTACGGCCCCCGCGCCGCCGCCCGCCTCTCGGCGGCCCTGCTCCTGCTCACGGCGGCCACGGCCTGCGCCCTGGCGGTCACGGCGTGGCCGTTCTACGGCGCGGTGGGCCTGGCGGTGACGGCGCTCACCGCGATCCCCACCCTCGTCCTCCCCGCCGCCCACCTCCTCCGCCACCCCGAAGGCCCCACGGCCCTCACGGTCTTCAACCGCGCATCGTTCCACCCCCTGGGAGTCCTGGCGGCCTTCGTGGCGGGAGCGCTGGTGATCTGACCCGGGGCATTGGTTCACTCTTTCCTGAATTCAGGAACTTCTGTACCGTCGCCGATGTGCTGACCACCGCCACGGACATCGACGTGCTGGCCCGCTTCGGCCGTGCGCTCGCCGACCCCATCCGCTGCCGCGTCCTGCTCGCCCTGCGCGAGGCCCCCGGCTATCCCGCCGAGTTGGCCGAGGCGCTCGGCATCTCCCGGACCCGGCTCTCCAACCACCTGGCGTGCCTGCGCGACTGCGGGCTCGTCGTCGCCGTGCCCGACGGGCGGCGGGTGCGCTACGCACTCGCCGACCCCCGCCTCGGGCACGCGCTGGACGACCTGCGCGCCGCCGTCATCGCCGTGGCGGGCGAGCGGACCTGCCCGGACGCCGACGCCGAGGGGTGCTGCTGACGATGGCCGCGAGCGTCACCCTCGGTCCCGGTCCGGTCCGGGCGGCCCTGCTCACCCGCCGGATACGGCTGCTGGTCGCGGCGACGATCGCGTACAACGTCGTCGAGGCCGTCGTCGCGCTGACCGCCGGGGCCCTGGCCTCCTCCGCCGCGCACACCACCGCCGCGTGCGCCTGCTGCGCCGCCGGAAAGGGAGACCGGTCATGAACGGATGGGCGTGGGCCGCGCCGGGGTTGTACGTGGCGTGGGGTGTGGCGGCCTTCGGGGTGCGGGGGGCCGTGCAGCGGCGGCGGACCGGGGACGCCGGGTTCCGTGGGATCTCCGGGCGGCCCGGCGAGGCCGCCTGGTGGGTCCTCCCGAACGCGGTCTCCTCGCCGCCCTGATCGCGCTGGTCGTCGCGATCCAGTTGCCGGTACGGGTCGTCGAGGAGCCGTACCTCACCGCGGTCCACGGCGACGCCTACGCCGCCCACACCGCCCGCGCCGGCCGCTTCCTGCCCGGCATCGGCCGCCGGACGGCCTGACGCCTCAGGCGGTCAGGGGCGGCTGGCGGCGTAGAAGGGCATGCTGTCCACCGGGACGATTTCGACGTTCTTGCCGGTGCGGGGGGCGTGGATCGCCTTGCCGTCGCCGACGTACATGCCGTTGTGCTGCGTGTCGTTGTACCAGTAGATGATGTCGCCGGGCTGCATGCCGTCCCGGCTGACCTTGCGGCCCGCGTCGTACTGCTGCTTGACCGTACGGGGCAGCGAGATCCCCGCCGCGCTCCACGCCGCGCCCGTCAGGCCGGAGCAGTCGAAGGAGTCCGGGCCGGTGGCACCCCACTCGTAGGGCTTGCCGAGTTGGGCGTAGGCGAAGTCCAGGGCCGCCTTCGCGCGGCCGCTCGCCGGGCCGTCGTAGCTGTCCGCCGCGTCGCTCGTACCGGCCTCGGCGGCGTCGCGTTCCTCGGCGGCGTCGAGGCGGGCGCGTTCCTCCGCTGTCAGGGAGTTGAGGAGCTTGCGCGCCTGGGCCAGCTTCGCCTGGATCTCGTCCTTCTTCTCCGCCGCGGCCGTACGGAACTCCTCCGCCTCGCGGAGCTTCGCCGACGTCTCCTTGCGCTGCTGCGTCAACTCCCGCTGCTTGTCCTGCAGCACGGTGAGCGCCGACGCCTGCCGGTGGCCGACGCGGTCGACCATCTCGGCTTCCTGGAGGTACTCGTCGGGGTCGGCGGACAGGGCGAGCTGCACGCTGGGGTCGATGCCGCCGTTGCGGTACTGCTCGGCGGCGAGCGGGCCTATCCGGTCCCGTAGCCCGTTGATCTCCTTCTGCCGGCGGGCCGCCTCGTCCTGCGCCTTGTCGGCCTCCCCCTGGAGCTTCTGCTGGCGCTCGCGGGCGCTGTTGTACTCCTCGGTGGGCCCCGTGGCCTCCTCGTACAGCTTCTCCACCTCCGCGCGCACCTCCTCGACGGTGGGCTTCGGCTGGGCCTGGCCGCTCTGTGTCGACAGCAGGGTGAAGGCCCCGGCGGCGAAGGAGAGGGTCGTGATCCGGGCGCGGCCGGGGGACTTCGGGCGACGGTGCGCTCCCATGGCGGAGTTGCTCCTCATCCTCGGCGACGGCAGGGACTGAAAGGCAACTTAGTAGATTAGTAGAAGTGCGGGCAAGCGCCCCCTCGAAGCCGGGGTACGGACCCTCAGCCCAGCGCCGGAGGGCAGGCCACCAGCAGCGGGACCAGCGGCACCGTCAGCGCGACCGCCGCCACCGCGCCCCGCAGCACCGGGTGCGCGGGCCGCCGCGGGCCCAGTATCCGGCGCAGCCGCACCGGCACCGTGCCGCCGCCGACGGCGAACGCCCCGCTCGGTGCCCGGCAGGCCGCCATCTCGTACATCGCCGTGGCCAGCACCCCGCCCGGGTGCCGCCGCAGCGCGCGGTCGTCCGCGGCCATCTCCAGCAGCAGCGCCGTCTGCCGCCGTACGTGCCGGGCCAGCGGCAGCGCGCGGAACACGGCGGCGAAGCCGTCCGCCGCCGCCTGCGGCAGGTGGTGGCGGCCGGCGACGTGTGCCCGCTCGTGCTCCAGGACCGCGTCGACCTGCGCGGCCGACAGCAGCCGCAGCGCGCCCTCGCTGACGACGACGCGCGCGCGGCGGCCCGGCAGGCAGTACGCGACGGGCGTGCCGTGCGCCACGACGGTGGCGCCCAGCGCGGCCGACCGGCGGCCGACCATGTCGAGCACGGCGCGGTGCCGGGCCCGTACCCGCCGCGCCCGCAGCGCGTGGACGCCGACGCTCAGCGCCACCGTGCCGACCACGGCGGCCGGCAGCACACCCGCCAGCCGGCTCGCGACGCCCGGGTCGGGCCGCCCGGTGCCGAGGCCGAGGTCCACGCCCCGGTCCAGGCCCAGGCCGCAGGAGTGCAGGAAGCCGACGAAGCCGGCGTGCAGATGCTCGGTGGGCGTCGCCAGGTGGTACGCGGCCAGCGCCACGGAGAGCGTGAACGCCGCCGCGAGCGCGTGCCACACCGCGACCGCGAGCCGCGGCGCCCGGTGCGGCCACGCGCTGCGCAGCACCAGGCGCGGCGCGACGACGCCCAGCACGACCGCGTACCCCAGGACGGGCAGCGCCTCGCTCACCCCCGGCCCCGGCTCTCGCCCCCGCGGCCCGCGTCGCTGTCGCGCAGCGCCTTGCGCAGGGCGGCGACCTCGTCGTCGGTCATGCCCTCGACGAAGTGGGCGAGGGCCGCGGAGCGGTCCTCGCTGGCGCCGAGGGCGTCCTCCATCAGCGCGGCGGAGTACGCCTCCCGGCTGCGCACGGGGGTGTAGAGCCAGGCCCGGCCCTGTTTCGTACGGACCAGCCAGCCCTTCTGGTACAGGATGTTGGCGACGGTCATGACCGTCGTGTAGGCCAGCTCGCGGTCGTTGTTGATGTCGTCGACGATCTCGCGGACGGTGGCGGGACGGTCCCACTTCCACAGCCGGTCCATGATCTCCGCTTCGAGATCCCCCAGCCGCCGCATGATCGTTTCCCCTCCGCCGGCGATGCGCGCAGCCACATCGTAGCCAGGGGCGGACCGGCGCCGGGGGCCGGTGGTGGGCGGTGGTGGTCGGTGGCGGTCGGTGGCGGGCGGCTGCGGGCGGGAGGGTTCACCTGCGCCAGAGCTGGCCGGTGTAGTTCCCGCAGGGATTGAGCACCAGCGCGACGTAGGCGGCGGGCGGCCCGGCCGTGTCCATGCACAATCCCGTGGTCAGATTGACCAACTGGCCGGTGCCGGCATTGTGCTGCCATACCTGGCCGGTGTAGTTCCCGCACGGGTTCACCACCAGGCGTACCCCGGCGCCGGGTGGCCCGGCCGTGTCGAGGCACAGTCCGCTGGGCGGGTTCGCAAAGTGTTGGTTGTTCTGGTCGTAGGTCCAGCTCTGGCCGGTGTAGTTCGCACAGCCACGCACTTGTAGTTCGACGCCGGGTCCCTGGGGACCGTCGGTGTCGATACACAGCCCTGTGGAGATATTGGTGAACGGGCCGTTGTCCCCGGCCGACGCGGCGTCCTCCTGCGGAGCCGGATCGGGTTCGCTCTCGCCGGTCTCGCCGGTCTCCTCCTCGGGGGTGTCCTCTTCCACGGGGACGTCCTCCTCTTCCACGGGAGTGCCCTCGTCCACGGGGGCGTCCCCGCCCGCGGGGGCTCCCTCGCCGCCCCCGCCGACGGGGCCCCTGACGCCGGCCGAGTCGGCATCCCCCTTCTGCGCTTGATCGGATCCGTCCCGAATCTGATCGAAATTGGCGATCCCGAAGAACGCCAGCACGGTGATGCCCGAGGCCGCCACACCGAGCCACACCGAAAACTTGTTCTCTGCCATACCCGTTCCCCCCGCCCACACGACTGCGGACAAGCCGACGATAATGCACACGAGTTCAGGTGTCCGGCGAGTTCCCAGGCCCTCGTACGACACGGCGAATCACCTGTTCGGATATCGGGGAGAAATTCTCCGTCGTCTATTCGTTCGAGCCGAAGAAGGGGTGGACGGGCCCCGCGGAGGGTGGACCGGCGCCGGGGGCGGTCGCGGTACTGGTGAGGCTGCGACGACCATGACCGCTCGTCCGCATCTCGCGCCTGCGCCCGCGCTCGCCGCCGGGTGCGTGCCGCTGCCGCAGCTCGGCTCGGCGCTCCCCGCCGGGGCCCTGCGGGCGCAGGGCTGCCTGTGGCTCTTCGCCGTCTCGGCGGTCGCCGGGTGGGTGGTCGTCGACCGCGACCTGGCGGCCCCGCGCACGGCCGACCGGGTACGGGCCGACCAGCGCGACGGCCTCGCCCTGGACGTCCAGGGCACGCCGACGTTCTTCCTCGGCGGCGAGAAGATCTCCAACCCGCAGTCGTACGAGGACTTCGCCGCCGCCATCGACGAAGCGCTCGCGCGCTGACCTCGACCCGGGTTCGCCGTCCTGGACGAGGACGGCGAACCGGTCGGGTTCGCGGGCTTCGAGCCGTGGGACGACAGCGCGTACTGGTGAGCCGCCGACGTACCGCGTGGCTGGGGCTACGGCTTCCTGATGCCGCCGCGCTCCTCCAGCATGTCCCGCATCAGCTTGATCTCCGACTGCTGCCCGCGCAGCGTGGTCTCCGCCAGCCGCCGCACCACCCGCGTCTCCACCGCGCCCTCCGCCATCTGCGACATCTGTACGCCGCCCCGGTGGTGGGCGGTCATCAGCCGGAGATACAGCACCTCGGCGTCCTCGCCCTCCGCTTCCCGCAGTCGGCGGAGCTGGGTGTTCGTGGCCATGCCCGGCATCAGCGCCCCGTCGCGTGCCTCGAAGGGCATCTCGTGGCCCATCCAGGCCATCGGCGGCTCGCCCGACGACTTCGGCAGCTCCCACTGGTCCAGCCAGCCGAGGAGCATGCCGCGCTGGTTGGCCTGGGTGTTGACGACGTCGTAGGCGAGCCGGCGCACGTCCTCGTCGTCGGTGCGATCCCGCACGATGAGGGACATCTCCACGGCCTGCTGGTGGTGGACGACCATGTCGCGGGCGAACCCGGCGTCCGCGGAGCCGGTGTCCGGGACGGCGGGGGTGTCGTCGCCGTCCGCGCCGGTGGCGAGGACGAGGAGGAACGTACCGCAGACGAGGACGGCGGTGGCCAGCATCGCGAGCGGCCACCGCAGGGCGGGCCGCAGGAGCGTCACGCGTCCTTCCCGCCGGTGCACGCGGCACCCTGCTCGGGGGTCTGCGGACCCTGGACGTACTTGTCGAAGAACGTGCCCACCTTCGGGTCGTCCGCCTTCTTGACCGTGAGCTGCTTGCCCCAGGCGGAGAGGGTGATCGCCCCTGTCTGTTCGGCGTGCGGGCTGATCAGCGTGTACGGGGTGTTGGTGACGCGCTCGGTGAGGGTCTTGACGTCCTCTTCCTTCGCCTTGTCGCTGTACGTGACCCACACGGCGCCGTGCTCCAGGGAGTGCACGGCGTTCTCGTCGCGTACCGGCTGGTCGTAGACGTCGCCGTTGCAGTTCTGCCAGGCGGGGTCGTGGTCGCCGCCGACGGGGGGCGTCATCGTGTAGTCGACGTCCTCGGTGACGTGGTTCTGGTCGAGGTCGTCCCAGCTCTGCTCGCCCTTGAGGGGGGCGGCGGCGGCCTTCTCGTCCTCGCGGGCGCTGTCGACGATGAAGTAGCCGCCGACGGCCGTGGCGATCACGACGATGGCGGAGGCGAGATAGGTGAGCTGCTTGCTGCGCCGCTCCCGGGCGGCTTCTTTGCGGCGCAGCTCCTCGACGCGGGCACGGCGGGCGGCGGCTTGGGACTTGGCGGAACCCATGGTGCGGACCCTTCTCCCGGGGGCGCGGCGGACGCGGACGCGGATGCGGATGCGGCGTCGGCGGACACGCGGCGGGCGGTTTCGTAGGGGTGGACGGCGTACGGGGCCGGCGCACGCACCGGCGCCGCGGGGCGGCGGTCCGGTTCTGGGGCGGGCGCGGGGATCCGTCCTAGGTCCGCTGGACCTGGAGTTCGTGGAGATCGGGGGTGCCCAGGGCGCTGGGCGGGGCGGGGCTGACGCCGTGCTCGGCGACGGCGGTCGCGCAGGGCACGTACGAAAGCCCGTCACCGGGCGCCGGACAGAACCCGGGCCCGGAGAGGGGAGCGGCGGGCTCCCGCTCGGAGGCGGCGGGACAGTCGCCTGCGGGAGCGCCGGGGGCGTGGACGGAGGAGCAGTCCAGGGGGAGGGGCGCGGCGGCGGGGGCGGGAGCGTGGGGAGTGCGGGGGTCGGCGGACGGGGCGCCGGCGGGGAGGCCGTTGCCGGGTGCGGCCTCGGCCCGTAGAGCATCACCGGGCGGCACGTCGGACTGGTGACGATCGGCCGGCGAGGCGTCGAGGCGTAGGGCGTCCAGGACGTCGCTCTGGGGGGCGGCGGCGCGCAGGACGAGGCCGTGGCTCGCGGCGGGGCCGGAGCGGCCGGCGTCGGCACAGGACGCCGCACCCGCGAGGAGGCCGAGGAGGACGAGGACGTAGCCGAGCAGGCGGACGCGGCGCGTCGCGGCGTCCGGAACCCTGCGTGGCCTGGTCATCGCCGCGAATCGTAGCCCGCCCACCCACGCCGCAACAGCGCCCCGCGCCAGGAACGGCCCCCGGCGCGGCCCGCCCCGCAGCGCCACCGGCACGATGCAGACCCGCCCCCGGGTCACCCCCACATCGACCCCACGCACCCGCCCAAGGGTAGGCCGCCCCACCGACAACGACCCGCCCGCAAGCCCTCAGCCTCCGGCGGGCACCGCCCTGCCGGGCACCGCCCTGCCGGGCACGACCGAAACCGGCACCTCCTCCACCGCGAGCCCGGCCCGCCGCCACCCCAGCCCACCGCCGCCCCGCCGTTTACCGTCGGGGGAGCACCGCACGTCGATCACCCCCGAGGAGCAGACCGTGGCGCAGCCGGACAGGTTCGTCGTCGCCATGGAGCGGCATCAGGTGGCCGTCTATCTCGGTGCCCTCGTCGCCGGCGGGGTCCTCGGGTGGGTGGCGCCCGACGCCGGGCCCGGGCTGGAGCACGCCATCAACCCCGTGCTGGCCGCCCTGCTCTACGTGACGTTCCTCCAGGTGCCCGCCGCCCACCTGCTCCGTTCCCTGCGCGCCGGGCGGTTCCTCGCCGCCGCGGTCGTCGTCAACTTCGTCGTCGTACCGCTCGTCGTCGCGGCGATGTTCGCCTTCCTCCCCGACGAGCAGGCCATCCGCATGGGCGTCCTGCTCGTCCTGCTCACCCCCTGCATCGACTACGTCATCGTCTTCAGCGGTCTCGCCGGCGGCAGCAGCCGACAGCTCCTCGCCGCCACGCCCCTGCTGCTGATCGCGCAGATGGTCCTGCTGCCCGGATACCTCTACCTCTTCATGGGCTCCGACCTCGCCGACATCGTCGAGGCCGGTCCTTTCGTCGAGGCGTTCGTCGTCCTCATCGCCCTCCCGCTCGCCCTCGCCTGGCTCACCCAGGCGTGGGCCGCCCGCCGCCCCGCGGGGCAGAAGACCGCCGACGGGGCGGGCACCGCGATGGTGCCGCTGATGGCCGTGACCCTCGCGACCGTCGTCGCGTCCCAGGTGCCCAAGGTCGACGACAGCGTCGGCGACGTGGCCCGCGTGGTGCCGTTCTACGTTCTCTTCCTCGCCGTGATGGCCTTCGCCGGCCTCGGCGTCGCCCGGCTGTTCCGCCTCGACGTCCCCGCCGGCCGCGCGATCGTCTTCACCGGCGCGACCCGCAACTCCCTCGTCGTCCTCCCCCTCGCCCTCGCGCTGCCCGACCGGCTGGCCGCCGCCGCGGTGGTGGTCGTCACCCAGACCCTCGTCGAGGTCGTCGGCATGGTGATCTACGTACGCCTCGTCCCCCGGCTGCTGCCGGAGGCCGTACCCACCGAAACCTGACCCCGCTCCCGCTCCCGCGCGCCCGGGCCCCTACCCGCACCGGCGGCGGGCGAAGAGCCGACCGAATCCCGGATCACCCTGAACTCGCCTGTTCTGTCCGGCATTTCGGGAGGGTAGGTTGGAGAGCAAGTCCCCGTAGGGAGGCTGACGCGATGCCGTGGATCGTCTGGCTGCTCGCCGCCGCGGCGCTCGGTGCCGCCGAGTTCTTCACGATGACGCTCGTCTTCGGACTGCTCGCCGGCGCCGCGATGGTGGCCGCCGTGGTGGCCGGGGTGGGCGTCGGTGCGCTGGGGCAGTTCGTGGCCCTCGGGGCGGCGGCGGCAGCGGGGCTCGTCGTCGTACGTCCCGTCGCACTCAAGCACATGGCGCAGACCCCGCTGACCCGCGACGGCAGCGACGCGCTGCTCGGCAAGCGGGCCGAGGTCGTGCAGGAGGTCACCGCGACCCGGGGGCTGATCAAGCTCTCCGGCGAGGAGTGGTCGGCCCGCGCGCTGGACGAGACGGCGGTGATTCCGGTGGGGGCGCTGGTGGAGGTCATGGAGATCGAAGGCGCGACCGCCGTCGTCTATCCCCGCGAGCTTCTTCCCTGACCCCCTCCCCCTGACCCCCTCCCCCTGACCGTCTGACCCCGGGCCCCCGAGCCCGAGCCCCGAGCCCCTGATGGACCGCTGAACGCACAGCCAACGGAGGAAGTGTGGACCCGGTTGTCATCCCGATTCTCCTGGCGGCGCTGGTCGTCGTCTTTCTCGTGTCGAGCAGCGTGCGGGTCGTCCCGCAGGCGCGCCGCTACAACATCGAGCGCTTCGGCCGCTACCGGCGTACGCTCCAGCCCGGCCTGAACTTCGTCCTGCCGGTGGCGGACCGCGTCAACACCAAGCTGGACGTACGCGAGCAGGTGTACTCGTCCGATCCCCGGCCGGTGATCACCGAGGACAACCTCGTCGTCAACATCGACACGGTGCTCTACTACCAGATCACCGACCCGCGGAAGGCCGCGTACGAGGTCTCCGACTACCTCCAGGCGATCGACCAGCTCACCGTCACCACCCTGCGCAACGTCATCGGCGGCATGGACCTGGAGGAGACCCTCACCTCGCGCGAGGAGATCAACGCCCGGCTCCGCAGCGTCCTCGACGACGCCACCGGCAAGTGGGGCATCCGCGTCAACCGCGTCGAGATCAAGGCCATCGACCCGCCGCACAGCATCAAGGAGGCGATGGAGAAGCAGATGCGCGCCGAGCGCGACAAGCGCGCGGCGATTCTGCACGCCGAGGGCGAGCGGCAGGCGAAGATCCTGACCGCCGAGGGGACGAAGCAGAAGGACATCCTGGAGGCGCAAGGCGCGCAACAGGCCATGATCCTGCGGGCGGACGGCGAGGCACAGGCCGTCGAGCGCGTTTTCCAGGCCGTCCACCGCAACAACGCCGACCCCAAGATCCTGGCGTACAAGTACCTGGAGACGCTGCCGCACCTGGCGAAGAGCGACAACAACACGTTCTGGGTGATCCCCGGCGAGCTGACCGAGGCGGTACGCACCGTCACCACCGCCTTCGGCGACAAGTCGGCGCCCGGTGTGCCCCAGGCCGTAGAGGCGAACGCGGCGGCGACGGACGCGCGGCAGGCGCCCGCGGACGGGCAGCAGGCGGTGCCGGAGAAGACCGGGGCGCCGGAGCTGGCGGCGGCGCCGACGCCCGCGCTCGACGCGGTGGCGGCGGCCGTGGAGGCGGCGAAGGGGGCGGACGCGGCGGTGAGCGAGGCCAAGGCGGAGGCGGAGGCGGCGAGTTCGCCCACGCCGCCGAAGGTGAACACGCCGAAGCCGGCCGACGAGTAGCGGGGCCCGGGCCGGGGGCTCAGGCCGGGTACACGTGCGTCTGGGTCGCCTTGACGGCCGCCCAGACCTCGGCGCCCGGGTGGAGGTCGAGCTCGGCGGCCGCGGTGGTGGTCAGGTCGGCGGCCAGGGGGAGTTCGCCGGTGAGTTCGGCGCGGATCCGGTCGGCGTGGGTTTCGAGTCCCGCGACCGCGCAGCGCCAGAGGTTGCGGGCGCTGGAGCCGGTGGGGCGGTCCCGGTGCAGGGTCACGGCGCTGGGCGGGAAGGCGACGAAGGCCGGTCCGGTGAGGTCGTCGGCGGTGGTGATCGCCGGTCCGCCGTCGAGGTCGACGGTGTGGCCGCGCGCCTGCCCCCGGTAGAGGTTGAGGCCGACGAGGTGGGCGATGTAGTCGGTACGCGGGTGGCGGGCGATGTCCGTGGGGGCGCCCTGCTGCACGATGCGGCCGTCCTCGATGACCACGAGGTGGTCCGCCAGCACCATCGCGTCCAGCGGATCGTGCGTGACGAGCACGGCGACGGCCTCGAAGTCCGCGAGGTGGCGGCGGAGCTGGGCACGGACCTCCAGACGGGTCCGGGCGTCGAGCGCGGCCAGCGGTTCGTCCAGGAGCAGCAGCCGGGGGCGGGTGGCCAGGGCGCGGGCGAGGGCGACGCGCTGGGCCTGGCCGCCGGACAGCCGCCGGGGCTTGGCGGCTGCTTGCTCGGCGAGGTCCATCCGCGCGAGCCAGGCGGCGGCCTCGGCGCGGGCCTCGGCCTTGGTGGCGCCGTGGCAGCGCGGCCCGAAGGCGACGTTGTCCAAGGCGCTGAGGTGGGGGAAGAGCAGGTAGTCCTGGAAGACGACCCCGACCGGGCGGTCCTCCGGCGGCGTACGCTCCAACTCGGCGGCGTCGAGGCGCAGATGCCCGTCCATGAGCGGGACGAGGCCCGCCAGGGCGCGCAGCGCGGTGGTCTTGCCGGCGCCGTTGGGGCCGAGGAGGGCGAGGACGTCGCCCGGGCGTGCGGTGAGCGTCACGTCGAGCCGGAAGGTGCCGCGCTCGACCACGAGCCGGGCGTCGAGCCCGCTCTGTCCGTGCGGCTCCGCGCGTGGCTTTCCGCGCATCTCCCCACGGATTCCGCCGCGGATCTCTTCGCGGATCTCTTCGCGTGCCGCATCGTCGCTCATGCCGAGGTCATCCATCTGTCCCGTAGCCCCGCGAGCACCGCCACCGACACCGCCAGCAGCACCAGGCTCAGCGCGATCGCCGCCTCCGGATCGCTCTGCAGCGCGAGATAGACGGACAGCGGCATCGTCTGCGTACGCCCCGGAAAGTTGCCCGCGAACGTGATCGTGGCGCCGAACTCGCCCAGCGCCCGCGCCCACGCCAGCACCGCCCCGGCCGCGATGCCCGGCGCGACGAGCGGCAGGGTGACGCGGCGGAAGGCGGTGAAGCGGGAGGCACCGAGGGTGGTGGCGGCCTCCTCGTAGCGGGGGTCCGCGGCCCGTAGCGTGCCCTCGACGGCGATGACGAGGAACGGCATCGCCACGAACGCCTCCGCGACCACCACCCCCGCGGTCGTGAACGGCAGCGTGACCCCGAACCAGTCGTCCAGCCACCGCCCCACGACCCCGTTGCGCCCCAGCGCCATCAGCAGCGCCACGCCCCCGACCACCGGCGGCAGCACCAACGGCAGCGTCACCAGCGCCCGTACGAGCCCGCGCCCCGGGAACTCCACCCGGGCCAGCAGCCACGCCAGCGGTACCCCGATGACCAGGCTCAGCGCCGTCGCCGCCGTGGCGCACACCAGCGAGAGCCGCAGCGCCTGCCACACCTCCGTGCTGGTCAGCAGGTCCGGCATGCTGCTCCACGGGGCGCGGAGCAGCAGGGCGAGGAGCGGCAGGACCAGGAACGCGAGGCCGAGCAGCGCCGGTATCAGCAGCGGCAGCGGCGCGCCGCCGCGGCCGGGCGGGCGGGGCCGGGACCGGCGCCCGGTCCCGGCCCGGGGCCGGCGCCAGGAGCCGGAACGGGGCCCGGTCCCGGGTCCGGACCGCTCGTCCTTGTCCGCGGCGGAAGGGAACGTCACGGCTTGAGGAACCCGGCTTCGGTCAGCACCTTCTGCCCCTCGGCCGACTGCACCAGCTCGACGAACGCCTCGGCCGCGGCGGCGTTCGGCGCCTCCTTGAGCAGCGTGATCGGGTAGTCGTTGATCGCGTCGGCGGACTCGGGGAAGTCCACGCTCTCCACCGTGTCGCCCGCGGCCCGCACGTCGGTCCTGTAGACGACCGCGGCGTCGGCCTCCTTCAGCACCACCTTGTTGAGGGCGGACTTGACGTCCTCCTCGTACGACACGGGCGTGAGCTTCAGCCCGCCGGCGTCCAGTGCCTTCTGCGCGGCGGACCCGCACGGCACCGTCTCGTCGCAGAGCACGACCTTCAGATCCGAGTCGGTGAGGTCCTTCAGGGAGGCGATCCCGTCCGGGTTGCCGGGCAGGGTGGCGATCTCCAGCTGGTTGCGGACGAAGGTGGCGGGGGTGCCTTCGGCGGCGCCGGCGTCCGCGACGATCTCCATCGTCGTAGGGCTGGCGGAGGCGAAGACGTCGGCGGGGGCGCCGCCGGTGATGCTCGCGGCCAGGGCGTCGCTGCCGCCGAAGCTGAACGTCACCTTCGTACCGGGGTGGTCCCTCTCGAACTGCGCGCCGAGCTTCTCGAAGCTCTCGGTGAGGGAGGCGGCGGCGAAGACGGTGACCTCGCCGGACAGCTCGCCGGACGCGGCGTCGGGGTCGGCGCCCCCGGCGGATCCGGAATCGGAGTCGGAGCAGGCGGTGAGGGCCAGCAGGGCGGCCACGCCCGCCCCGGCCGTGAGGAGCGCGGGGCGGTTGCTGCTACGGATCATCACAGGTCCACTCCCTGAGGTCTACGCTCTCTCGACGACCACGTTGGTCGACTTGATCACTGCCACCGCCGGAACGCCCGGCGCCAGCTCCAGTTCCTCGGCCGACTCCCGGCTGACCATGGACACCACCCGGAACGGCCCGGCCTGGATCTCCACCTGCGCCGAGACGTCCCCCATGTGCACGTCGGTGACGATCCCGGCGAAGCGGTTGCGCGCGGAAGACCCCGTGGACTCCCGCTCCGCCCGGCGCATCTCCCGCGCATACGCCGCGAGCGCCGCCCCGGGGATGATCCTGTGCCCCGCCTCGTCGCGCTCGGCGGACAGCTTTCCGGCGTCGACCAGCCGCCTGACGGTGTCGGCGCTGACACCGAGCAGGGAGGCGGCGTCTCCCATCCGGTACGTGTGCATACGCCGATGATAACGCCGCACCTGCGAGGCAAAAGTCACCGGGCCCTTCGCACAAGCCAGGCGATACGAGAAATGGCCTGGCATATGCGCAACCACGGAGCCCGCTGCACACCATGGCACGGACAACCTCGGCGCGGCCCGCGCCGACCCGCACACGCCCGGTCTCCCGGGCCGGCGGCGGCAGCCGAACGGATACCGTATCCGTGGTCAGAAATCGCGAGGGGGCGGATGGTGACCGTCGACCGGTCGGAAGCAGCTCGGCAGCGTCAGGCGAGAATCCTTCGATTCTGGCGCGCCGTGGAGTACTTCAGCCCGCCGAACGTCGATGCGGTCAACCCGAAGAAGATGATGTTCGCCACCCAGGTGAGCCAGCCCCTGCCCTGGGAGCCCAGCTCCGCCATCAGCCGCGGCCGTCTCCGGGCGGGTTGTGTGTGGCAGCACACCGTGTACGCCGGCATCTTCCGCGTCGAGAAGGTGCGCGACGTCCTGTTCGAGACGTTCCGTGCGCCTGAGGGCGAGCAGGACTACGACGGGCGGGTCGGCGGCGACAGCGCTGTGCTGTGCTTCACGGTGAACCAGGAGGGCCGGCTGATCAAGGACAGCGCCACGCTGTCTTCATGCGCCTGGGCAGTGGGACAGACCCTGGACCCCGGACCGCACGACGACCGTTGGCTCACCGGCTTCGACGACGACAGCGCGCACGTGCTCAACCGCCTGCTGGAGCTCGGGGACGGGAAGGTCGGAGTCGACCGCGAGCCGGTGGCCGATGAGAACGCGGCTACCTCAGGTCTCGGCCCGGTCGCGGGGCTGCTGTCCCGGCTGGCCGGCAGCGCAGCCAAGGGCGGACTGGCCGCGGCGGCAGCCGCGGCCAGCGGCGGGCTCGGCCCTGTGGCGGGGGCGGTGGCCGCCAAGATGATCGAGCAGGTCGGCGGTGAACTGGTCGACTCCGCCGCCGGGAGACTCACCGGCAGGAGCGACGGGGACGGACCCGCCGGCGCGGAGCCGCAGAACGCCGACGCAGAGCCGCACGACGCGGAGCAGCCCGACGCCGGGGACGGAGCGGACGCGGAACAGGCAGGACCCCCGCCCGAGCTGGGCACGAAGATCCTCGACGTGTACGACCTGGCTGCCCTCACCCGCTGGGTCGCCGAACAACTCGGCGTCGCAGCGGCCCTGACACCCGACACCATCCGGGTCCAGAGCTATCAGGTCGCCGCCAAACGCGCCGATGAGGCTGTCGGCGACACCTTCCTCAACAGCTTCTACGCCGACGATCTCGACCGGGTGGCCGACAGCCTCGCAACAGGCCGGGCCGGCACCGCCCTGCAGCACTATCTGCGCGCGGAAGAGGACGTGGACGCTCTGCGCCGCTTTGACGTACGCCGGGTGCCCGAGATCACCCTGGAGGGCCTCCAGCCGTCGAACATGCCCCTGGGCCGGTGGCCAGCCGATGCCGACAAGCCGCTCGTCCTGAGCCAGCAGTTCGCGATCAACCGCATCCTGGACCGGCTCGGCGAGGACAACGACCGGGGCGTCTACGCCGTGAACGGGCCGCCGGGCACCGGCAAGACGACCATGCTCCGCGATCTCATCGCGGCCCTCGTCGTCAAACGGGCCGAACGGCTGGCGACGCTGAAACGACCGGAACTCGCCTTCGGCGAGAAATCGTTCTCGTGGCGTACGGAAGAGACCGCGGGCAAGACCCATCCGCGCACCATCCACCCCTTGGTCCCCCAACTCACCGGCTTCGAGATCGTCATCGCTTCGGCCAACAACGGGGCCGTCGAGAACGTGACCCTGGAAGTCCCCGGCGCACGTGCGCTCGGCGACTCCTGGCGGGGCCGAGCCGACTACCTCAGTGGCCCGGCGAGCCTGTTGCTCGGTGACGACGCCTGGGGCGCGATCGCCGCCCGCCTCGGACGCCGAAGCAACCGCTCCGACTTCGTCGAACGGTTCTGGTGGGGCAACCTGCCCAAGAACGCCCGCCAAAGCGGCCACGGGCCGACGGAGGATCCGCTGTCCCCGGGTCTGCACAAACTCCTGCAGTTGCAGCGCGACCACATGTCCCGCTCCGCGCGCGACGAGCGGGGTGGGAACCGCGACACCCCCGAAGCGACACCGCCGCTCGGAGATTCGACCTGGCGACAGAGCGTCCAGCGCTTCACCCTGGCCCGTGAGCGGGTCCTCAAACTCGGCGCGGAGCGCCAGGAGATCGCGGATCTGATCGGCAAGCGGGCAGGGCCGGACGCCCTCCTGCAGGACTTGCTGGCACGCGAGTCCGAGGCGCACGATTCCCTCGGGCTCCTTCAGGAGGAGCAGCGCCGTGCCGAGGCAGCCCTCCGCGCCCACGAGGACGCCTACGCCCGGGGCCAGGCCCACACATCCGCCAGGAGGGCCCAGGTGGATGCTGCCCAGGCCGCGGTATGGCAGGGAGAGGAGGCCGTCAAACAGGCGGAGGCGGTGCTCCACGCCCACGACGCACGCAAACCCGGACTCCTCAGGCGCCTCATTGCGCGCGAGCGGGTGAGGCGCTGGGAGGCCGAGCGGACACCGCTCGCGACCCTCCTGGCCCAGGCGGACGCCCGGCTGGCCGCGCTGGAGTCCACACGGGCCGCACGGCACGCCGAACTCCGCGGGGCCCAAGACCAGCGGGACGATGCGCTGGCGCAGATCCGGCGGGCCCAGGGACAGCTTGCCGTCTGCGCGTCGGCACGCGAACGGCAGCTCGCGGCGGCGGCCGATGCTGGGCACCAGGTAGTGAGCAGACGACGCGAGCAGGAAGCCGAGCGCCGCCGCGTGGTCGCGGCCAGATGGCGGTGGGGCGCTTCGGTGCCGGGATCGGAGTGGCTGGCGGATCCCGGTGATCGACGGCAGATGGAGAAGCGCGAGCTGTCCGCCCCCTGGATGGACCCCGAGTTCGCCGCGGCACGCTCCGATCTCTTCCTCGCGGCCCTGGATCTCCACCGCGCCCTGCTGACCACGAGGCCCGAACTCATGCGCAAGAACCTGCTGGCCGCGATGGAGGTCGTCAAGGGCCAGGCCCCCACGGACCTGCCGGCCGAGGCGGTGCTAGCCGCCTGGCAGATGCTCTTCCTCGTGGTCCCGGTGGTGTCGACGACCTTCGCGTCGATGAGCCGCATGTTCAGACATCTGGGCAGCGAAGCCCTCGGCTGGCTCTTCGTGGACGAAGCCGGCCAGGCCGCGCCCCAGTATGTGTCCGGCGCCCTGTGGCGCACCCGCCGCGCAGTGGTCGTCGGCGACCCACTCCAGCTCGAACCCGTGGTAACCCTGCCGTGGACCGGTCAGCGGCGCCTCGCAAGCCACTTCGGGGTGGACCGCCAGTGGGCCCCCGGAGCAGCCTCAGTCCAGACCCTCGCCGACCGACTCACGCCCTACGGGACCTGGCTGGCAGACGAGGGCGGCGAGAATATGTGGCTCGGCTCCCCGCTGCGGGTACACCGCCGCTGCGACCGCCTCATGTTCGACATCAGCAACGCGATCGCCTACGACGGCATGATGGTCTACGGCGTCTCACGCGACCAGGACGACTTCCATCCGGCCCACCGCAACGTGTGGATGGACGTCCGCTCCCTGCCGCGCGAGGAGAAGTGGAACCCCGCTGAGGGGGATGCGCTGGTACACGCCCTCGACCTGATCCGGAGCCGCATCGCCGAGATGATCCAGGACGAACCGCAGGAACCGGCGGGGGGCGATCTCGCCAAGGAGCTGGAGCGCCGATTCGACGAATCGGTCTTCGTCATCAGCCCGTTCCGCGACGTCGTCAGGGGAATCGGCAGGGTGGCACGGCAGCAACTGAGCCCCAAGCGCTACGGCACCGTCCACCAGACGCAGGGCAAGGAAGCCGACATCGTGATCCTCGTGCTCGGCACGGGCACCGACCAAGACGGTTCCCGGGACTGGGCCGCGAAAACGCCTAACCTCCTCAACGTCGCGGTCACACGCGCCCGCCGCCGCCTCATCGTCATCGGCGACTACGACACCTGGTCGCAGCACCGGTACTTCAAGGAACTGGCCCGGCACGACCAGATCCACCGATGGGCAAGGGGCCGCTGAACAGGCAGGCGCAGACCGGCTCCCGACAGCTCGGTCCGCTCAGATCAGCAGGCCGCCCGTGGCGCGGAGGTTCTGGCCGGTGATCCAGGCGGCGTCCGGGCCGGTGAGGAAGGCGACCACCGCCGCGATGTCCTCCGGGCGGCCCAGGCGTTGGAGCGCGGTCATGGCCGCGGTCCGGGTCAGGGCCTCCGGGGGGTTGGTGGCGTGGAGGAGGGCTGTTTCGGTGGCGCCGGGGGAGACGGTGTTGACCGTGATGCCGCGGGGGCCCAGTTCCCGGGCGGCGACCTGCGTGAACTGTTCCAGCACCGCCTTGCTCGCGCAGTACAGCGCGTGACCGGGGGCCGGGACCACGGTGTTGAGGGTGGAGATGTTGACGATCCGGCCGCCGTCCGGCATCAGGGCCGCCGCCTCGCGCATCGCCAGGGCGCCGAACCTCGCGTTCGCCGTCATCACCCGGTCGAACTCCGCCGCCGTCAGCTCCGTCAGCGGCATCCGGGGGTTGACGGCCGCGTTGTTGACCAGGATGTCGAGGCCGTCGCGGACCGGGGCGAAGGCGCGGGCCAGGGCGTCCGGTTGCTCCTGGTCCGCGCGGACCGCCCGGGTGCCGGGGACGTCGCGTACGACCTCCGCCGCCGCCGTCTCGTTCTCCTTGTACGTGAAGACCACCCGTGCGCCGTCGTGCGCCAGCCGGGTCACGATCGCCCGGCCGATGCCCCGCGAACCGCCCGTCACCAGCGCCGTCCTACCGTTCAGCAGCATGCGCGGGACGCTATCCGGCGGCCGGCTCGCCGTATTGAAGGTTTGCGCACAGCGCGGTGGGCGTCAGGCCCGTCAGCTCCCGTACGTCGCGGGTGAAGTGCGGCTGGTCGGCGTAGCCGCAGGTGGCGGCGATGGCCGCGAGGTCGTGCGACGGGCCGGCCAGCCGGCCGACCGCGTGCTGGAGGCGGGCGATACGGGCCACCCGGCCCGGCGACATGCCGATCTCGCGCCGGAAGACCAGCTCCAGGGAGCGGCGGCTGACGCCCAGCCGGGCCGCCAGCGTGGGGATGGGGATCCGGCGGCCCGGGCGCTGGAGCCGGTCCCACGCCGTGGCGAGGGTGGTGTCCGGGCTTCCGGCGCCCGCCCTCAGCCAGGTCCCCATCGCCTCGACCAGCACGTCGAGCCTCCCCGTCCCCGCCTCCGCCAGCCGCTCCGCCAGTTCCTCCTCCCGCTGCCGCCCCAGCACGTCCGCCAACTCCACCGTCTCGCCCACGAACTCCCGCGCCGGTACCCCCAGCAGGGCCGCCGTCCCCGCCGGGGTGAGGCCGACCGTGACGCCCTCGCGCCAGCGCTGCGTCGCGTGGATGCCGTACGCGGAACGCGCGCCGGTGACGAGACGGTCGGCGCCCGTGACGTCGATGACGAGCACCGTGGCGGTGACCGGCAGCAGCCGGTGGCGTACGGGCGTGCCGCCGCCCGCGCGGAACGCCGAGCAGCCGACGACGTACGGCGCCAGGCGGGGCGGGGGCGTGCGGACCACCGACTCGCACGGGGCAGGCTGCGCCTGCGCCGGGATGGAGTGCACGTTCACCACCACGATGATTCCTCAAGCCGCTCCACCCCGGCAGCGGCCCACACGTGTTGATCACCCGGGTGACCGATCGTGTACGCGCGGACCCTCGGCGGCCAGGGCGGAAGCTGTCATCCAGTCAGTCGTCCGATCACTTCCGGCCAGACTGCGGCTACCGATGAGGGCGACTGTTGAAAGCGCCGGTAACTCTGCGCACAGTCTCCTTACACAGAAGGTTCGATCCGGCGCGTGGCGCTGGTCGTGTCTGAAGGGTCGAGCGGGGGTAGATGTTGCGTTCCGGAGAGGAACTCGCCGACCGCTACGTCCTCAAGGAGGTCATCGGCGCGGGGCGCGGCGGCGATGTGTGGCTGGCACACGACACAGTGGTGGGTCAGGATGTCGCGCTGAAGCCGGAGCGGACGGACGGCGAGGGCGAGACAGCGGTGCGTCGGCTGTTGGGCGAGCCGCGGGCCATGGCCAAGTTCCGCGACCATCCTCACGTCGTGACCCTGTACGACGTCGTCACCGTGGCGCCGGAGGGCGACGGGGGCGACGCGGACACGTACTGGTTCGTCATGGAGTACGTGCCCGGCGGCGGCCTGGACCGGCTACCACCGGTCTCCCCCGCACAGGCGGCCCGCATCGGGGCCCAACTCGCCGACGCGCTGGTCGCCCTGCACGAAGAAGGCATCGTTCACTGCGACGTCAAGCCCGCGAACATCGGCCTCACGCGGCGCGGCGACGCGAAGTTGCTGGACTTCGGAGCGGCCTACCGGGTCGGCGGCAGCGAGACCATCACGTTCAACGGCCCCTTCAGCTACACACCGGACTACGCACCTCCTGAACTGGCCCGAGGCAGTACCCCCCGGCCGGTATCGGACGTGTTCTGCCTGGCGACCACCCTCTACGCCCTGGTCACCGGTACGCCGCCGCGTGGCAGCGAGCCAGAGGAGAGGGAGAGCAACGGCCACCAGGAGGACGCGGACTCCTGGGAGAACACCCGGAGCCTGAGGCGCTTACAGGCCGAGCAGGGCTTCGTCGAGTTGGACGCCGACGCCGTGGGGCCGCTGTACCCCGCGCTCGCCGCCATGCTCCGGCGCAACCCTCGGCAGCGCCCCGATGCCACGGAGGCCAAGCGACTGCTGGAGGACGTCGCCGCAGCTGGCCCCCGAGCCTCAAAGGACACGGCTACGGCACTCGGGGACGCTGCCGCCTCCGACACCCTCACAAAGCGCCGACGCCGGCCCCTGCTCGCAGCCGCGCTCGGTGTCGGTGCTGCTGTGATGGCTCTGGCACTCGTCTTCACCCTCGGCGGCGACGGCGAGGACGGAAAGCCCGCGTCCGAGGACGGCCAGAGCGGACAACTGGGGGCGCAGGCCCTGATCGGCAGCCCGCACACGGCGGACGTGTGTGCCCTCGCCGACACCTCCGTTCTCGACCAGTTCGCCGGCGAGGACGTCCGCAAGGATGTCGACTACGGGAACTTCGACCGCTGCGACGTGCTGGTAGGCGTCGACGATGAGACCCGGATCGACGTATCGATCCGCCTCCTTCAGAGCTCGCCGCCCCAGGGGGCCGAACCCTTCCGCACGATCGGGAGGATCAACATCGTCGAAGACGAGCCGGAGAACGATGAGTGCAGCCGGCTGCTGACCACCGGCGGCAGCACCGGGGAAACGGTGGTCCAGGTCCGCGTCAACATGGGCGAAGGCTCAGTGAACGGCGGCAACGCCACCCTGTGTACGGTCGCCGAAAGAGCCGCTGTGAGCGCGGCCGAGGTCCTCGACGCCGGTCCGATTCCCCGCCGTGCGTCGGCCTACCCGCAAACCTCGCTGGCCTGGGGGAATGCCTGCAAACTACTCGACGCCCCCGCGCTGTCCGTCGTTCCCGGCCTCAGGGCAGACGTGCCGGACGCCGCAATCGCGAACTGGGGCTGCAAGTGGTCCAGCACCATCGACGAGCTCGATGCAGAGGTGAGCTTCTTCCGGGACCAGCCCAGCTCCGCTCAGGACGGCACGGTCCTCACACTCAGTGGTTATCGCACGGTCGTCAAACCGAACGACGAAGGCGACACCTGTAGCGCGCTTGTCGAGCACCACAGGTACAAGGGCCAGGATGCCGTCACCGCCGCCGAGATGGTGCGCCTCGACGTCCACGGCGAGCGTCCCACCGAGGATCTCTGCGGGATGGCGAAGGACCTCGCGGCATCCGCCGCCGCCCGACTCCGCGCGCGATGAGGGCAGCCGGCACACCTGCGGCACCCCTGGTCGGCCAGTCACTCCGTATCGACTACAACCGCTGCTACCGCGGCTCTGCTTACCCCAGGTGCACGGAGGTGGTCCGGTAAGCGCCGGATGGCACGGGTTCCGGCCCGATCACGACAGGACGACCACGGACGGGTCCGCCACGCGAGCAACTCAGGCCGGGCATCTCGCGGTGAGAGTTATCCGGCCCTCGGTCCAGGCCGGCAGGCGCTGGGCCGGTTTCCGCAGCGACGGGCCTCGGACGTGATGCCAGTGCACTGCGATCGGCGTGTCGAAATGCACCCTGAAGGCGATCCCGAGGCCCGGCCCGGTGCCCGAGAACAATTCACCTGGTGGAATATCAGGTTCCGGTATCTCCTGGAACGGAAACACGCACAAGCCCCGACGGTCCACGACCGGCCCGGGCAGAACCGCGACCGCGCGGACTTCCTCCCACCTCAGGCGAGTAGTCGGTCCACGCCCGTACGTCTCGTGGTACTCAACCCCGTGGGGGCCGAAACGCATCGCCGGGTCATCCCTGCGGCTCGGTGCCGGTCCGCCGAAGAACACACCGATCTGGGTCACCAGCGGGTTCTTCGGCCTATAGAACAACGATTTGTCGCCCACTGCGCAACTCCTCCGCAAGCTCGGCGCCATGGGCCGTGCCGATCTTCCGACCGAGGGCGGATGACGGCGCGAGGCCCGCGCCCCAGCGTGGCAGCCGTGTGACCGAGGGGCAACCGTTCCGGCGAGCCGGCGGTTATGCCGGTGCCACCCGTGCATCGGGTGGCACGCCGGGGATCTCGAACGAGGCCCAGACGGGCTTGCCGAGGCCGTCGCGGTCGCAGGTGCCCCACTCGTCGGCGAGGGCGTCGACCAACTCCAGGCCGCGGCCGTTGGTCGTCGGTGGGCGCGGGGTGGCGCAGGTGCGGGGAGGCGCCGCTGGCGTCGTGGACTTCGATGCGGACGGCGCCGTCGTCGACGGTGACGTGGACGCGGAACGGCGGCCCCGCGGGGTGCCGTGCACCAGAGCGTTGGTCACCAGCTCGGAGACGCACACGCGGATGTCGTCGGCGCGGTCGGGACCCACGGCCGCGCCTACGCGGGCCGCGACGAAGTCACGCGCCTGACCGACCGAACGGGGACTCCGGACGAACTGGCGCGCATACGTGGTCATGGACCCCCGGGGGGTTCGCCGGCCTCGTGGAGTTCGCCAAGCGCCACGGCTGACCCGCGCCTCTCACCGACCTCCGAGTAACCGGCCCTCGCCTCACGGCGGGGACCGGCCCTGCCGCGATCTACTCCGCGGCGGTCACAGGGGTTACAGTCGGGGCCCGGTACCGCGGCTACGGGAGGCATCCCGCAATGGCGACCCCGACTCCCCTCCCCCGCAGGCGGTTTCTGCTCGCGAGCGGCGCCACCGCCGCCGGGCTGGCCTTTGTATCGCCGGGGGTCGGTGTGGCCGCCCCAGGACCCGGGCCCGAAGCCCTGCTCTACCACCGGCTCCTGCTGCGCCACACCCGGTGGGTCGAGACGCAGTGGGACGCCGCCGCCGGCCGCTACCCGCTCGCCGACTTCGGCTTCGTCAGCGTCCTCGGCAACGCCGTGCTGCTCACCCACGGCACGTACGACGCGGACCTCGCCGGCGTCGACCGGGACACGCTCGCCGACCACACCGTACGGACCATCCGGCACTTCGCCGCGACCAACTTCTGGGCCACCGGGGCGACCTGGGGCGGCGGCGGGTACGAGTGGGGCGGGCGGGTGTTCTGGGACGGGACGTTCGAGTCGTACTTCGTCGCCGCCGCCCGGCTGCTCTGGGACGCACTCGACGCCGCCACCCGCGCGCACGTCGACGCCATCGCCGTCCGCGGCGCGCAGTACGTCGCGGGCCTCGGCGCCGGCGAGGACCCGCGCAGCGGCGGGTGGTCGTCCAACGGGCTCACCGGCGGACACCGCGGCGACTCGAAGATCGAGGAGATGGGCGCGAAGTCCATGCCGCTGGCCACGGGGCTCGCGTACCACCCGGGCCATCCGGACGCCGGCGCCTGGCGGGAGTGGCTGACCCGGTGGCTGTCGAACATGACGGGACTGCCCTCCGCGGACCGCGAGAACGGCACGCTCATCGACGGCCGTCCGGTGTCCGAATGGAACACCGCGCAGAACATGTACGAGGGCCACGTCGTCGAGAACCACGGCACCTACGCGCCCATGTACCAGCAGTCCACCGGCGCGTACCCCGGGCGCAACGCCCTCCACTTCCTCATCGCCGGCGCCCCGCTGCCCGAGGTGCTCGCCAAGCAGCCCAACGCGGCCGGACTCTGGCGCACGATGACCCACCTCGGCACCGCCGCCGGGCTCTCCTCGCACCCCATGGTGGCCGACCGCTACCACCTCTACGGCCGCGACCTGCTCCCCCTGACCTGGCGCAGGATGGGCCAGGCCGACCCGTACGTCGCCCGCGCGGAGCGGATGCTCGCCGCGCATCTGGAGCCGTATCTCGCGTACCCGCCGGAGAACCGGCTGACGAAGTTCAGCGGCGAGCCGAAGTACGAGCCGGAGGCGCGCGCGGAGGTGGCGACCGCCTACCTGCTGCACGTCCGGCGCGACCGGCTGCACGGCGACGTACGGCCGGTGAGCGAGGCCCGGTACTGGGCGAACGTGGCCGGGGCGACGGACTACGGCGCCGAAGTCGGCCTGGTCGGGCACCAGTCGGCGCGGTCGCTGGCGATGGCGGTGAGCAAGGCGGGGCACGTGAAGTTCGCGTTCCTGCCCGAGCACGACGACTGGCTCTTCGACGTCACCGGCGCCGCCCCCGCGTTCCTGCCCGGCATCGGGCTCGCGGTCACCGGCCGCAGCGTCGCCCGCTACACGCGGGCCGCCGACGGCTTCGACGGCTCCGCCACGGTGCTGCGCTTCGCGCAGGGCAGCGCCGGCTACGCGACGCTGCCCACCGGCGCGGTCGTGTACGCCACGTCCGGTCTCGCCCCCGACGAGGGGCGGCTGCGGCTGCACACGCTGGCCATGCCGGGCGTACGGGGCCTCGACGGCGACCGTACGTTCCACGGCCCCGGCGGCTCCGTCACCCTGGCGCCGGACGGCGGCGACGGCGGGGTGGACGAGGTGCGCTTCCCGGCCGTCGCGGCGCGGCACGTACGGATCCTCGGCGCCCGGCCGGCGACGCAGTACGGCTACTCCCTCTGGCACGTCGAGGTCTACGCCCCCGGCTCCGGCACCGACCTGGCCCGCGGCCGTACCGCCACCGCCTCGTCGGCCGACCCCGCGTACCCGCCGCCGCACGCCACGGACGGCGACCCCCGCACCCGCTGGGCGGTGGCCCGCGCGGAGCGGCCGCGGGCGGACAGCTGGCTGGCGGTGGACCTGGGCGCGGAGCAGCGGGTGGACCGGGTGCGGCTGGGGTGGGAGGCGGCGTACGGCGCGGAGTACCGCGTGCAGGTGTCCGCCGACGGCACCGGCTGGCGCGACGTGGCGGCGGTGCCGGCGGCGCACGGCTTCGCGGGGAACTGGGTGAACGTCGACGACCGGGCCGGTTTCGTCGTACGCGGCGGGAGCGGCCCGATCCGCGTGACGGCCACCTCCGTCACCCTCTCCGCCGGCCCGCCCGCCGCGCTGGTCGCCGAGGGCTACCCGGCGCAGCGCGCGGGCCGCACCCGCGCGCTGGCAGCCGCCCCCGCGCCGACCACCGACGTGACGGGTGTGGCGGCCGCACTGGTGGACGGCCACCTCGCCGTCTTCAACCTCACCGACGCCCCCGTCCAGGCGAACGTCCATGTACCCGCCCGGCCGGACACGGCGTCCGACCGCACCGTCCGCGTCGACCTGCCCGCCGCCGCGGCGGCGATCCTGCCGCCCGCCCCCGGTGCGTGACGTCCGCTACAGCGTGACGTGCGGCAGTAGGGGAGAATCGTCCGGGGCTGACGCCAGGGGGGCGATCATGGGGACGAGGAGTGCCGGAATGCGCAGAGGTGCGGTCGCCGTGGTCGCGGTCTGCCTGGGCGCGGTCGTCGCGGCGGGGTGCGGCGAGGAGAGCGGTTCCGGATCCGGTCCCGGTACGCCGTCGAGCAGCGGCTCCCCGTCGACGCCGGAGGAGTACGCCGAGGCGACGCGGAAGGAGCACGACCGTGCGTGGCCGGACATCGCGCGGCAGTGCCGCGACGTGCGGCCGGAGCGTACGGCCGAAGCAGCCGCGGGCGACGACGGCGCCGTACCCGAGAACCCCAAGTACGGCGAGAACAACGCCTACAAGCAGACCACCGACGTGTCCCCCGACGAGCAGTGCCGCGGCGACGCCCACGCCGTACGGATCGCCGCCGCCCTCAAGGACGCCACCCCCGCCGGCCTGAAGGACGAGCGGCAGATCCGGCTCGTCCTCGAAGACCTCGGCTACGCGACGGACACCGTGACCGCGCAGCGGGCCGGCGCATCGGCCGTCGCATGGGACGTCATGGTGGCCGGCGCGGGCCCGTGCATCAGCGGCAACACCGACTGGCCCGACGAGATCGACGTGCACGGCGTGTACATGGAAGGCGGCTGCACCGAGCCCGCGGGCGGGCACTGACCAACTGCGGACGACCCCGGTTGACGCACGGGCCGTCCGCGGGGTTGGCTGCCGGTGTGTCCGATCTTCGCTTCACGCCGGCGGCCGACGACGAGGCGCTCCGGGACTGGCGCCACGTCCACAACGTGACGATCCCGACGCATCACCTGTCCCTCGACGAGGTACGGGACCGCGCGTGGCGGCACCACCTGGAGATCGCCTACCTCGGTGACGTGCTCGCCGGCTGCAGCACCGTGCGCCCGCCCGAGGACGGCACCCGCACCGCCACCGTCATCGCCCGCGTCCTGGCCGGCCACCGCGGCAAGGGCATCGGCGAGGAGCTGTACACGCGCGGGCTGTTCAAGGCGTGGGAGCTGGGCGCGGAGCAGATCGCGACGGTGGTGCCGGCGTCGAACGACGGCGGCCTGCGGTTCGCCCGCAAGCACGGCTTCGTCGAGACCGAACGCTACGTGCTGCCGGGCGAGACGGTCCCGTGGATCGACATGAAGCTGGCGCCCTAGGGTCTGCGCAGACGGCGCGGGACGCCGGCTATCCGTCCGTACGGGCCGGGTGCTCCGGTGCCCGGAGCGCTGCCGCCTGCGGGCATCGGCTGCCGCGCACCCCAGCACGCACAGCGTCCGAAGGCGGCGTCCGCGAGGTGACGGTAGAGCAGGATGACCGCGCACGCGTGGGCGACACCCACGAGCGGCGTGCTCAGGAGTCCGGCATAGGCCGCCCCGCGCGCCATCCGCCCTCGCCTGTGGTCCCGCTCCGGCTCGGCCACCGGGGCCGCCCCTCCCGCCGCCAGACGTGGCATGTCCGCACCACTGAACGTACCCACGCCCGCCCGGTAGGGGTCCCGAGCGGCCTGCCCGCCGGCCGCCGGCCGTGCACCGCCCCGGAGTTCGCCCCCTCCGTCGCGCCCGGCGCTCCCGCACCGGCCCTGACCACCGTTTCTCATCCGCAATCAAGCTCTGCAGACCCGTTGACCCTCATGTGGACCCCGTGTATACCTGCCACATGCACGGTGGATCCACCGCCGGTACGGCTCGTCCCCTGGCCCCGATGTGTGGAGATATTCAATGGCACCAATCAGCAGGCGGCACCTCCTGGCCGCCGGCGGCGGCGCGCTGGGCAGCGCGGCGCTGGCCGCATGCGGCAGCCCGGTCAACCTGCCGTCGTCCATGGAGGAGGTGACGCCCCGGCCCGGCCGCCCCAGCCGCGGCGGAGTGCTGCACTTCGGGCTCTCCACGGACCCGGCCAACCTCGATCCGCACGTCACCACCGGCGCCGCGTCGGACCTGCTGCGGCAGCTCACGTACAACGCGCTGCTGCAGTACGACGGCGACGGCGAGATCATCGGTGATCTCGCGGCCGAGTTCGGCTGGGCCGACGACACGACGTACGAGGTCAAGCTGCGCCCCGGGGTCCGCTTCCACGACGGCTCGCGGCTGACCACGAAGGACGTCGCGTTCTCGTTCCGCCGCATGAAGGACGAGAAGACCGCGGCGACCACGGGACCGCTCCTCGACCTGGTCGAGGAGGTCGAGGCCAAGGACGACACCACGGTCGTCTTCCGCCTCAAGCAGGCGGACTCCACGATCCCGTTCGTCCTCGCCAACCCCACCGCGAACATCGTCTCCCAGCGCTGGATCGAGTCCGGCGTCGACCCCAAGACGCAGGTCATGGGCACGGGACCGTTCCGGTTCGTGGAACGCATCCCCGGGGTGAGCACCACCTACGAGCGCTTCGACGAGTACTTCGAGCCCGAGCTGCCGTATCTCAACGCCATGGTCTTCCAGCCCATGAGCGACGACTACGCCCGCGTCACGGCCCTGCGCACCGCCACCGTCGACATGATCGACTACGTTCCCGCCACCCACGTCGACGTCATCAGCGAGAACCCCCGGCTGCGCTTCGCTTCGGACCGCAGCTTCGGCTTCGGCTTCGTCGGCTTCGTCACCAGCAAGCCGCCCTTCGACGACGTACGCGTCCGCAGGGCCGTCGCGATGGCGATCAACCGGGACTCGGTGCTGGAGACCGCGCTCCTCGGCCACGGCCAGCCGATCGACGGCGCCCTGATGCCGCCCGCCTTCGCCCGCTACTCCGGCTCCCTCGACAACACCATGGACTACGACCCCGAGCAGGCCCGCTTCCTGCTCAAGAAGGCCGGCCAGGAGGGGCTGACGCTGCCGGTCGTCACCACCAGCACGTACTCGGTCATCGCCCGCCCCGCCCAGGCCATGCTGCCCGGCATCCGGGAGGCCGGGGTGGACGTGCGGCTGACCCAGCAGGAGTGGCTGACCTTCCGGGCCAGCGTCGAGGCCAGGTCGTACCCCGTGCACTCCTGGGGCACCGCGCCGAAGTTCGGCGACCCCGCCTCCCTCAGCGACTTCCTCGGCAGCACCGGCACGTTCACCAAGAACACCGACTTCAAGGACGAGCGCCTCGACCGGCTCCTCGCCGAGGGCCGCCGCACCCGCGACCGCGCGCTGCGCGACGAGATCTACCGGGACGTCGAACAGCGGGCCCTGGAGCTGGTGCCGATGACCTGGACCGTACGCCGCCAGCAGGGCGAGGCGCACTACGACTACGTCAAGGGCTACCGGCACCCGCCCAAGGGCTCGTGGACCGGAGTGACGCTGCGCCGCATATGGATGGACAAGAAATGAGAAGGTTCCTCCTCACCAGATTCGCGCAGGCGGCGCTGCAGCTCTTCGCCGTCGGCAGCATCGTGTTCCTCCTGGTCCGCCTCATCCCCGGCGACCCCGCGCGCGCCGCGCTCGGCGAGGGCGCCACCGAGGAGCAGGTCGCGCAGACCCGCGAGGCGATGCACCTCAACGACTCCTTCGTCAGCCAGTACTTCGGCTTCTGGGGCCGGCTCTTCCAGGGCGACCTCGGCACCTCGCTGTTGAGCAGCCGGCCGGTGATGCAGGACCTGCCGAACCGGCTGGGCAACTCCCTGGAGCTGGTGCTCCTCTCGCTGATCATCGCGGTCACGCTGGGCGTGCTGCTCGGCCGGGTCGCGGCGACCCGCGCGGACAAGCCCGCCGACCACGCGCTGGTCGCCGGCTCGATCTTCGGGATCTCGCTGCCGGTGTTCGTCGTCGGCACGCTGCTGCTGATGGTCTTCGCGTTCCTCGTGCCGATCCTGCCGCCGCAGCGCTTCACCACGCCCTGGCAGGATCCGGTGGCCCATCTGCAGATCCTCATCCTCCCGGTGGTCACGCTGACCGCCGCCTCGTGCGCGGTCATCACGCGCATGACCCGTGCGGCGATGCTGGAGACCCTCTCCGCGGACTACGTACGCACCGCCCGGTCCAAGGGCCTCGCCGAGCAGCGGGTGATCAAGGACCACGCGCTGCGCACCGCGCTGCTGCCGGTGGCGTCCGCGACGACGGTGGAGCTGACCACGCTGATCGGCAGCACCGTGCTGGTGGAGACGATCTTCGGCTGGCCCGGGGTGAGTTCGCTGCTGATGAGCGCGGTCGGGCAGCGCGACTACCCCGTCATCCAGGCCGTCGTCCTCGCCGTCGCGGCCGTCGTCATCCTCGTCAACCTCGTCGGCGACCTGGTCGTACGAGCCCTCGACCCGCGGGCGGAGGAAGCCTGACATGCCGACCGTCGAACTCACCACTGCCCCGCCACCACCCACCGCCGCCACCCCGCCCCGCCGCGGCGGCCGGCACCTGCTGCGCAGCCTGGCCGCCAACCGGCGCACCTCCCTGGCCGGCGGCTTCCTGCTGCTGGTCTGCGCCGCCGCCCTGCTCGCCCCGGTGATCGCGCCGCACGACTACCGCGACATCGCCGGCACCCCGCTCACCCGGGGCGGCGTGCTGGGTATCGACGACTACGGTCGCGACGTCCTCTCCCGGCTGCTCATCGGGCTGCGTACATCGCTGGCCGTCGCGCTCTCCGCGGTCCTCATCGCCGGTGCCATCGGCACGACGCTCGGCCTGGTCGCCGGCTACGGCGGGCGCTGGGCGTCCGGCATCATCATGCGCGGCATCGACATCCTGCTCAGCTTCCCGCCCATCGTGCTGGCCATCGCCGTGGTCGCCGCGATGGGCCCCGAGCTGGTCAACGTCGTCATGGTCATCGGCGTGCTGTACATCCCGCGGTTCACCAGGATCGTCTACAGCCAGGTGCTGGCGATCCGCAGCGTGGAGTACGTCGAGGCCGCCGAGATCATGGGCACCGGGCGCAGCACCATCCTGCTGCGCACGATCCTGCCGAACGTCGCCGCACCGGTGATCGTGCAGCTCAGCCTGTCGGTGAGCTTCGCCATCCAGATGGAGGCGGGCCTGAGCTTCCTCGGCCTCGGCGCGCAGCCGCCGCTGCCGTCGCTCGGCACCATGGTCGGCGCCGGCCGCGACTTCCTGGAGGTCCAGCCCTCGCTGCTGATCTACCCGTCGGTGCTGATCATCCTCATCGTGCTGGCCCTCAACGTCTTCGGCGACGGCCTGCGCGACCTCCTCGACCCCCGCCGCAGCGGCACCGACTCGTGAACTCCCGTACGCACACCGCACCACCGCAGCACCCCAGCACAGCAGCGAAAGGAACCAGCCCCATGGCCGTCTCCCTGCCCGACACCCACCGTCTCGGCGAACTGTCCTGGACGCAGGTCAAGCACCTGGCGGAGCAGGACCCGGTCGTCCTGCTGCCCATCGGCGCCATCGAGCAGCACGGGCCCCACCTGCCGGTCCACGAGGACTCCATCGTCGCCGAGTGGGTCGCGGACAAGCTCGCCCGGGAGCACGGCTACTGGGTCGCGCCCGCCCTCAACTACGGCCACTCCGGCGTCTTCCGCGGCTTCGCCGGGAACCTCTCCCTCAGCCAGGAGACGCTGCGCAACGTCACGTACGAGATCCTGGAGGCCCTGGTGGCCTCCGGCTTCCGGCGCATCGTCATCGTCGACAACAACGGCGGCAACGTCGGCCCGGTGACCGGCGCCGCCATCGACGCCCGGCGCGACTTCGGCATCCTCGTCGGCCACGTCTACCCCTGGCAGCTCGGCTACGCCCTCATGCGCGACGTGTACGAGGACCCGGCCACGGCCTACGGGCACGGCGCCGAGCCGGAGCACTCGGCGATGCTGGCGATGTTCCCCGAGCAGGTGCAGAGCGAGCTGGCCGAGCCGGGCGGGCTCTCCTCGCCGGCCGGCTGGACGCCGACCAGCTACACCGAGGCCGCCATCCCCGGCCAGCCCGTACCCGGCACCGTGCTCTGGGACTTCTCCGAGATCAGCGCCACCGGCTGCACCGGCGACGTGAGCCTGGGCAGCGCCGAGACCGGCAAGGTGTGGATCGAGCGGGTGCTCGGCTTCTGCGCCGCGTATCTGGCGGAGTACGACCGCAACACCCGTACGGCAGCGGGTGCCGGGACCGCGGCGGGGCCGAAGTGACCGGCGCGGGTCAGGAGAGGGAGGGGACGGCGCCCGAGCCGGTGCTGAGCGTCGAGCGGCTGTCGGTGGACTTCCGCGTCGCCGGCGAGTGGACGCCCGCCGTACGGGACGTCAGCTTCACCGTCGGCCGCGGCGAAGTCGTCGCGCTGGTCGGCGAGTCCGGCTCCGGCAAGTCGGTCAGCTCGATGTCCGTCCTGGGCCTGGTCGCCGGCAGCGCCCGGCACCGCGGCAGTATCCGCTTCCACGACACCGAGCTGCTCGGCCTCGGCCACGAGGCGCTGCGCAGCGTCCGCGGCAAGCGGATCGCGATGATCTTCCAGGAGCCGATGACGGCGCTCAACCCCGTCTACACCGTCGGCCGGCAGATCGCGGAGGCCATCCGCTGCCACGAGAAGATCTCCGCGGCCGGCGCCCGCGCCCGCGCGATCGAGCTGCTGACGAAGGTCGGCATCCCGGAGCCCGAGCGCCGGGTCGACAGCTACCCGCACCAGCTCTCCGGCGGCCAGCGGCAGCGCGCGATGATCGCCATGGCGATCTCCGGCAACCCCGAGGTCATCATCGCCGACGAGCCGACGACCGCGCTCGACGTCACCGTGCAGGCCGAGATCCTGGAGCTGCTGCGCGGCCTGCGCCGGGACCTCGGCTCCGCGGTGCTCATCATCACGCACGACATGGGCGTGGTCGCCGACATCGCCGACCGCGTGGTGGTGATGAAGGAGGGCGAGGTCGTCGAAGAGGCGCCCGTGGGGCGGCTGTTCGCCGCGCCCGAGCACGAGTACACCCGCCGGCTGCTGGCCGCCGTGCCCAAGCCGCCTCCTCCGCGGGCTACGCCCTCTCCCCCACCGGCTACGCCCCCATTGGCGGGGGTGCCCCCATTGGCGGGCGAGGCGGAGCCCGTCGCGGCGGCCAGACCCGAGGCGGCGAAAGACACGACCCTGCGGATACGGGATCTGGAGGTCGAGTACCCCGGGCGGCTGGGCCGCAAGGGGTTCAAGGCCGTGCACGGCGTGAGCCTGACGATCGGCAAGGGCGAAGTCCTGGGCCTGGTCGGCGAGTCCGGCTCCGGGAAGTCCACCATCGGCCGGGCCGTCGTCGGGCTGTCCCGCGCGACCGGCGGGTCCGTCGAGGTCTGCGGCACCGACGTCACCGGGCTGTCGGGGCGCCGGCTGCGGGCCTTCCGGCCGACGTACTCGATGGTCTTCCAGGACCCCGGCGCCTCGCTCAACCCCCGCTGGTCGATCGGTGACTCGATCGCCGCGCCGCTGCTGGTCAACCGGCGTGCCGACCGCGCCGCAGCGCACTCCCGGGTGGCCGAGCTGCTGGAGCAGGTCGAGCTGCCCGCGCACTGGGCGAGCCGGTTCCCGCACGAGCTGTCCGGCGGCCAGCGCCAGCGCGTCGGCATCGCCCGCGCGCTGGCGCTGGAGCCGGAGCTGCTGATCGCCGACGAGCCGACGTCCGCGCTCGACGTGTCCGTCCAGGCCACCGTGCTGCGGCTGTTCCGCGATCTGCAGGACCGGCTCGGCTTCGCGTGCCTGTTCATCAGCCACGACCTCGGCGTCGTCGAACTCCTCGCGCACGAGGTCGCGGTGCTGCAGAACGGCCGGCTGGTGGAGCACGGTCCGGCGCGCGAGGTGCTGGCCCACCCCCGTACGGAGTACACCAAGCGGCTCGTCGCCGCCGCGCCCGTGCCGGACCCGGTCCAGCAGGCGGAGCGGCGCCGGCTGTGGCGCGAGATGGCGGCGGCGTGAGAACCGTGCGCTGCCGCCGCCGGTCAGTCCAGGTGCGCGACCACCGTCTGGTCGGGGTTCAGGTGGGTGCGGATCGTCCGGGCCGCGGTCTCGAACTCGTACCCGCCGAGGGCGTCGAGCAGGGCGTGGTGCTCGCGCATGATGAGCGGCAGCCGCTCGGGGCGGATCGTTATCGCCGAGACGCCGATGCGCTGGTGCCGCGGCTGGAGGCTGCGGAACAGGTCGGTCAGCACGGTGTTGCCGGTGGCCTGGACGAAGCCGAAGTGGAACCGGAAGTCGAGCTTGCCGTGCTCGGCGATCGCCTCGCGGTCGCCGGCACGGCAGCGGGCCAGCAGCTCCGTGTCCCCCATGAGGTCGAGGAGTTCGGCCTGCCCGGCGGGGATCTCCAGCCGCTTGTCGCACAGGGTGCGGAAGCCGTGGATCTCCAGCACCTGGCGCATCTCGTACGTCTCGATCATCTCGGCCACGGTGACGCGGCGGACCTGCGCGCCGCGCCGCGGCAGCAGGTCGAGGAATCCCTCGGCGGCCAGCCGGTGCAGCGCCTCGCGCACCGGCGTCCGCGACACCCCCGCGGCCTCGGAAAGGACCTTCTCCTCCAGGAACGAACCCTCCGGGTACCGCCCCAGCAGGATCGCCTCCTTGACCCACTCGTACGCCCGCGCCCGCGCCGTCACCGCACGGCCGCCCTCGTCGACTGACACGCTCCCCGCCCTCTGTAGTCCCGTGTGTATACGCAGTGTATACCTACTCGAAGGAGGCTCATGCCCCCCCGCACGACCGACCGCCGGCGCGCCTACGCCGCCTGGCTGTCCGACCCGAGTTTCGCCACCGCCGAGATCGTGGCGGCCACCGGGTACGGCGCCGTGGTGCTCGACATCGAGCACGGCGCCTTCGACCTCGCCGACCTGGAGCGGTTCATCCCGTTCCTGCGCCGGCTCGACCTCGACGTGCTCGCCAAGGTCCTCGGCCCCGAGCGCGGCCCGATCCAGCAGGCGCTGGACTTCGGCGCCACCGCCGTCGTGGTGCCGCACGTGGAGGGCGCGGCGCACGCCGCCGAGGTCTGCGCGTACGGCAAGTTCCCCCCGCTGGGCGACCGCAGCTTCGCGGGCGGCAGGACAGCGGGCTACGGCGGGTTCGACGACGACTGGATCGCCCGCCAGGACCGCGGGACCCGGGTCTACCCGATGATCGAGGACGCCGGGGCCGTCGAGGAGATCGAGAAGATCCTCGACCTGCCGGTGGTCGACGGGGTGTTCGTCGGGCCCAGCGACCTGTCGATGCGCCGCGCGCGCGGCGCGTACACCCGGAGCGAGGCGGACTTCGCGGACCTCGCCGCCATCGCGGACGCCGCCAGGGCGGCCGGCAAGCCGTGGGTACTGCCGGCCTGGTCGGCGGCGGAGAAGGCGTTCGCGCTCGCGCACGGCGCCGACCAACTGGTGCTGACCATGCAGCACGGCGCGCTGCTGGCCGGCTTCGGCGCGGCGGTCGCCGAGACCGACGCACTGGCCGGGTAGCCGGGGGCTGCGCCCCCGGACCCCCCTTCACCGGCTCCGCCGGGGCCGGTAACGAAAGGTTCCCAGGGCTACGCCCGCGGCCCCCTCCGAGGGCTACGCCCCAAGACCCCCGGGGGCTGCGCCCCCCGACCCCCTCCGAGGGCTGGGCCCCAGCCCTCCAGGACACGAAAGGCACGACACCTCCCATGCTCGCCACCGTCGCCCAGTTCGCCGCCACCACCGACAAGGCCGCCAACCTCAAGGCCGCCGCCGACCTCGTCGCCACGGCCGCCGCGCGCGGCTCCGACCTCGTCGTCCTCCCCGAGAACAGCATGTACACCAACCCCGACCCGCTGGCCGACGTCTCCGGCGCCGCCGAGGCGGTCGACGGCCCGTTCGCCACGGCGATCGCCGCGCTGGCCAAGGAGCACGGCGTCGCGATCGTCGCCGGAATGACGGAGGCGGCGGCCGGCGGGGGCAAGCCCAGCAACACCGTCCTGGCCGTGGACCGCGCCGGCGAGCAGTTCGGCGTCTACCGCAAGGTGCACCTCTACGACGCCTTCGGCTACCGCGAGTCCGACCGCATCCAGCCGCAGCCCGCCAAGGCACTGACGTTCACCCTCGACGGCCTCACCGTCGGCGTGATGACCTGCTACGACCTCCGCTTCCCCGAGATGGCCCGGTTCCTGGTCGAGGCGGGCGCCGAGGCCATCGTCGTGCCCGCCGCCTGGGTCACCGGGCCGGTCAAGGAGGACCACTGGACCACGCTGCTGCGGGCCCGGGCGATCGAGAACACCGTCTACGTCCTCGGCTGCGGCCAGACGGGGCCCGTCTCGTGCGGGCAGAGCGCCGTCATCGACCCCATGGGGCAGATCGCCGCCTCCGCCGGCGAGATGCCCGGGGTGGCGTCCGCGGTCCTGGACGCGGCGCGGGTCGCGGAGGTACGGGTGAAGAACCCGAGCCTGGCGAACCGCCGCTTCTCCGTTTCCTTCACCTGACACCTCCCCTCAACCACGTCCCTTTTCCCCCGCTTTGGGGGACGGCCCCCGGCCGGTCGGTCGCTACCGGCCGGCCGGGGGCCGTTCCGGGGGCGTTCGGCCCTGGCAGGCCGGCGAGCAAAAGGGACCGTAGCGCCCATACGAGGCGGGTGCGGAGCGCGACGACGTGCACACGGGGAGGTGAACGACCCGGAAGCGAGCGTTTGTGGGTGCTGCGGCGATGGCGATGAATCTTCACCGTGGGTGGAGGCCCCACCCGGCCTCTGTCACCACAGGCCCACGCCGACCTGCTCACCCCACCTGCACGCGAGAAGGCGAGACTCAGATGGACGGTTACTTCCTCACGGAGCGTCATATACGTCTCAGGGAGGAGGTCCGCGCCTACGCGGAGCGCGAGGTCCGCCCCCGTGTCGCCGGCATGGAGGAGTCGCGGAGCGTGCAGTTCGAGCTGTCCCGCGACATCGCCCGGCAGGGCTGGCTGGGCGTCACCGTCGAGGCCGAGTACGGCGGGATGGACATGGGGCACCTCGCCAAAACGATCGTGATCGAAGAGCTTTCGCGCGTGAGCGCCGCCATGGGGGCGATGGTGCAGGCGTCGCAGCTCGGCGTCGCGAAAATCGTGCACTTCGGCAGCGCCGTCCAGAAGAAGACCTGGCTGCCGCTGATTTCCGCCGGCGTCTGCATGCCGACCATAGCCGTCACCGAACCCACCTCCGGCAGCCACGTGCTGGGGATGTCGGCGAGCGCGCAGCGCGTCGGGGACGAGTACATCGTCAACGGCCGCAAGGTGTTCGTCGGCAACAGCCACGTCGGTGATCTCCACGGCGTCGTCGTGCGCACGGGGCCGGGCTCCAAGGGCCTCTCGGCGCTGCTCGTGGAGGCCGACCGCCCCGGCTGCACGCTGGGCCCGCACCGGCCCTCCATGGGCCTGCACGGCTTCAGCTTCGGCGAGGTGATCTTCGACAACTGCCGGGTGCCGGTGTCGAACCTGCTGGGACAGGAGGGCGACGGGCTGTCGGTCGCGTACTCCTCCAGCATCCTGTACGGCAGGCCCAACCTCACCGCCGTCGCCCTGGGCATCCACCAGGCGCTCGTGGAGGAGACCACCGCCTTCGCCGCGCGGCAGATCCGCTACGGCCGGCCGCTGGCGGAGCTGGGCACCGTCAAGCAGCGGCTGGGGGAGATGCAGTCCCGGCTGATGACGTCCCGGCTGGCCGCGTACCACGCGACGCATCTGCTGGACCGCGGGCTGCCGTGCGACGCCGAACTGCAGAACGCCAAGCTGGTCAACGTCGAGTCCGCGCTCGACTCGGCCCGTACGGCCATGGAGGTGCACGGCGCCTGCGGGCTCTACCCGGAGATGTCCGTGGAGCGGTATCTGCGCGACGCGTACCATGTGTTACCGCCGGCGGGCACCTCCGACGTGCAGCGGCTGCGGCTGGCGGAGGTGGCGCTCGGCGCGGACCACGAGCCGTGGTCGGCGCGCCTCGCGCCCCACTCCGTCCAGCCGGTCTGAGCCCGGTACGGCAGGGGGCGCCGGGCCCCCGACAGGCCCCTGCGGCTTCGCCGCGGGGGCCTTCAGCTCGCCGCCCGGCCCCGGCTGCGCTCTTCGAGGATCTCCATCAGCGAACGGGCCTGGGTCTTGATGAACTCCAGCCCCTCCTGCGCCTGCCGCCCCCACGGGCGCGGCTCGGTGTCCACCACGCACACGGTGCCGAGCGTCACGTCGGTCACCGGGTCGATGAGCGGCGCGCCCATGTAGGTGCGGATGCCGATCTGGTCGACCACCGGGTTGCCCGCGAAGCGCGGGTACGCGCACACGTCGGGCAGCACGAGCGCGGTGCGCCGGCCGACGACGTGGGGGCAGTAGCCGTGGTCGCGGTCCATGACCCGGCTGACCTCCGGCTTGCCGGGCTGCTCGGCGAGGCTGGGGTCGGCCCAGTCGGCGGGCGGCGCGTACAGGCCGGTGAAGTACTGGTGGTCGGTGATGAGGTTGACCATCGCGTACGGGGTGCCGCCCAGTTGGGCCAGCGACGCGGCGCCCTCGGCGAGGCGGGCGGCGAAGGCGTCGAACTCCGGGTCGGGGCTGTCGCCCAGGCCGAGTTCGTGCAGTCGCTGCTTGCGCCGCTCCAGCTCCTGGTCCTGCTCCCCGTCGGTCATCAGATGGCGGGCGGTGTGGTAGTCGAAGGTCGTCATGCGGGGCTCCTCGGTGGGGAGGTGGGCACGGGCTGTGCGGACTCGGACGCGGACGCTGCCCCGGTCTCGGTCCCCGGTTCCGCCGGGACCCCGGCCCTGGCCGCCAGGGACCGCGCGTGCGCGTGCTCGACCAGCCTGATCAGCAGGCTGCGCGCCGAGCTGGTGGCGCGGGCGTCGCAGCACATCACCGGGGTGTCGCTGCGCAGATGGAGCGCGGCCTTCACCTCCTCCGGGGTGTAGTGGTAGGCGTCGTCGAACTCGTTGACGCCCACCACGAAGGGCAGGCCGCGCCGCTCGAAGTACTCGACGGCCGCGAAGCAGTCCGCGAGCCGCCGGGTGTCGGCGAGGACGACGGCGCCGATGGCGCCGCTCGCGAGGTGGTCCCACATGAACCAGAACCGCTTCTGGCCCGGCGTGCCGAACAGCAGCAGCATCATGTGGTGGGCGCTGAGCGTGATGCGGCCGAAGTCCATGGCGACGGTGGTCGCGTCCTTCTCCGGCACCCCGTCCAGGCTGTCGTGGTCGACGCTCGCGGCGGTCAGGGTCTCCTCGGTCGTCAGCGGCGGAATCTCGCTCACCGCACCGACCATCGTGGTCTTGCCGACCCCGAACCCGCCGGCTATCACGATCTTCAGCGGGACGAAGGAGTCGTCAGAGATTGCGTAGTCCGACAAGGACCTTCTCCAGTAGGTATGGGTCGGTGGGGTCTGGCGGGCCCGCGGGGGCCGTCAGGATGAGCGCGCAGGTGTCGAGCAGGTCGCACAGCAGGATCTTGGTGACCGCCACCGGCAGCCCGAGCCGGCCGGCCACCTCCGCCACCGAGCGCGGACCCGCGCGGCACTCCCGCAGCGTCTCGTCGTGCTCCGGCGTCAGCGGCACCCGCGGCAGTGTCCTGGCGGCCATCACCAGCGTCTCCAGGGCCAGCCGGCGGGTCGGCGCGGTCCGCCCGCCGGTGACCGCGTACGGGCGTAACCGCGGGGCTCCGTCCTCCACCCAGGGGGCGTCGTCGTACGACGTCATGTCACCGGAGGGAGCCCGGAGCCGCGGCTGCGGTGATCCGCGCGGGCGAGGTGAGGTGCGTCGGGACGCGCTTGACCAACTGGCCCATCTCGTAGCCGATCACGCCCAGGTCCGCGTCCGGCTCGGCGAGCACCGCCAGGACGGCGCCGGGGCCGGCGGCCATCACGCAGAGCACCACGTCCTCGTGCTCGACGAGCACCTGGCGCACGCCGCGCACGGTGTCGGTGCCGATGCCGGCGCCGAGCGAGAAGAGCCCGGTGGCCACCGCGGCGAGCCGGTCGGCGCTGGCGGTGTCGAGGTCGTGGGCGTGCATCCGCACGCCGTCCGTCGAGGCGACGACGGCGCTGCGGGCGCTGGCGACCTGTTGGACGAAGTTGGCCAGAAGCCAGTCGAGGCTTTCGCTCACGAAGACGGGCCTTCCGTGGATCGGTGCTGGTGCGTGGGGGCAGGTCCCGCGTAGTCGTCGGTGGCGCGCTGATCTGCGTCCTCCGCGGCGCGGGAGCCGGCGGTGAAGCTGGCCATGAGGCCGGTGTTCAGGGGGGAGGAGGAGGGCGCCGCGCCACCGGGTGCGGCACCGGGGACGCCGGGGACGCCGGGTTCGCGGCGTAGCTCGGGCACCAGGTGGCTGCCGGAGCGCTCGGGCAGCGGGGGGCGCTGCCCGGCGGCCGGGGCCGGCGGCGTGGGGGCCGGGGCGGCGTGGCGGGGGGTGTAGCCGGCCGCGGGGTCGGTGGTGTGCGGGGTGGCGTCGGGGTGGCCGGCGGCGGGCGCCGGGTGCGCGGGGGTGCGCTCGTGGGCGGCGGTGTTCTCGTACGGGGTGGTGCTCTCGTACTCGGTGCCGTCGTACGCGGGGGTGTTGTCGTAGGCGCCGAGGATGTCGTGGCCGCCGGTGCTCTCGTGGGCCGCCGGGATCCGGTGCGCGCCGGTGGTCTCGGGGGCGCCGGTGATCCGGTGCCCGCCCGTGGCCTCGTGCGCGGCGGTGATCTGGGGCGCGCCGTTGATCTCAGGGGCGCCCGGCTGCCGTTGCCGCGCCACGCCGTTGGCGGACCCGGCGGGCAGCGACGCGGGGGCGGTGCCGGCGACGGCGGCCGGGCGGCGCTCGGCGGTGTCGGCTGCGAGGGGCGCGGACTGCGGCTGCGGTGCGGCGGCCGCAGGCTGCGGCTCGCGGGTGGCCGCGGCGGGGCGGTTGGCCTTCTCCTCCGGGTCCATCAGCAGCGCGTTGGGCAGCAGCACGGTGGCGCGGCAGCCGCCGTAGACGTTGCGCTGGAGCTGGACGGGGATGCGGTGCCGGCGCGCGAGGTGGGCGACGACGAGGAGGCCGATGCGGCCGTCCTTGATCTGCTCGTCCACGACCTGCGGCGTGGCCCTGCTCAGCAGGGTGTTCATGCGGTCCTGCGTGTCGGACTGCAGACCGAGACCGCGGTCGTCGATCTCCACGACCAGACCGGCCGCGGCCGGCTCGACGCGCAGCTCGACCTTGGTCTCCGGCGGCGAGAACCCGGCGGCGTTCTCGACGAGTTCGGCGATCAGGTGGATGACGTCGGGCGCGACGGCACCCTCCAGCACGCCGGTCATCGGCGGCACCAGCTTGACGCGCCCGTAGTCCTCGACCTCGGAGACCGCCGAGCGCAGCACGGCGTTGACCGGCATCGGCCGGCTGATGCGGCGCGGCACGGCGCCGCCGAGGATCGCCAGGCTCTCCACCTGGCGGCGGAGCCGGGTGACGAGGTGGTCGAGCTGGAAGAGGCCGTGCAGCAGGTCCGGGTCCTCGACCTGCTTCTCCAGCCCGTCCAGCTCGTCCAGGGAGCGGATGACGAGGTTCTGCAGCCGGCGGGCGAGGTTGACGAAGACCTCGATGCGGCCGCGGGACGAGACGTCCACGACGGCCTTGAGCGCGGCGTGCACGGTGGCGTGCACCAGGCGCTCCACCGTCTCGGGGGTGACGTCGGCGGCGCGGGCGGCCGGGGTCGCACCCCCGCCGGTGAGGGCGTAGCCGGCGGGGGACGACAGCGACAGCGTGTCGGGCTCGGGGCGTTCGCCGCGCTGCGCCTGGTCGACGAGGCGCAGCAACTCGCCCTGCGCGGCCTCCAGGAGCGCGGTCAGCTCCGCGTTGCGTTCCGTGCGGGCGTCTTCCTCGGCGTCGAGTGCGTCGGCGAGCGCGCCGATGCGGAGTATCGCCAGGACCGTGATGCCCACCACGGCCAGCACTCCGGCACCGATGATCATGCGGGTCTCGGCGCTCGTCGACCCGCCTATGAGCGCGCCGTACGTCGTGGCGCCGCCCACCAGCAGCGCGGCGGTCACCGGCAGCAGCGTGACCCGCCAGAGCCGGGCGCGCAGGGCGCGGCCCGCGCGGCGCCGCCGGGAGGGGAACCGGCCCTGGCGGGGGCCGTCGTTCCCGGCGGGAGCGGGGTGGTCGGACATGGGCTTCCTCGCTGGATGGGCCGTACGAGGCCAGCATCTGGCTGCGCTGTCGTACGGCGTCGTGCGGCGTTTCTTCCGGCCGTCTGCCGGGCAGTGCGCGCGCGGCGCACACACATCGGATGGTCACCGTGGTCTCAACGGCACCGTGAGCCACACCTACATTGCTCATCTACGGGTGTCGTTGCCACCGCTCCCCGGGGTCGTTTGAGGGTCGCTTCCGGGGGGTTCGAACGTCTGCGTTATCTTCGCCCGCCGCGGTGCCGGTCGGGCCGGAACTGCGTTCGGTTTCCGCCGGTCACGGCCCCGGCGAAGGCGCCGAAATCGCCGTCGGCGACGTCCCGTTCGGCCGGGTCGCCACCGCCCAGCTCGCCGACGTAGCGCAGCACGTCGTCCAGCTCCTCCAGGCCGATCAGCCGGCTGCGCGGCCGCAGCATCCCGGCGCTGCCGTAGTGCCCCAGCTCCGCGCACCGGTCGGTCAGCCAGGCCCAGTCGAGATCCAGGTGGTCGGCCAGCCGGCGCAGCCGCTCGGCCGGCGTGGCGCCGTCGGTGACGCTGTGCGCCCGCGCGTGCCGTACGGCGTCGGCGTAGGCGCGCAGCCGCGCCCAGTGGCTCGTGGTGTCGACCTGCCAGATGCCGTCCGTGCGGAGCCAGTTGGCGATGATCGCCCGCTCCCCCGGCACCAGCGCGAACCCGTCCACCTGCGCGTACTCCGGCTCCGTGACCACCCACGTGGTCAGCCCGTGCCGCTCCAGCAGCGCCAGCGTCAGGAACAGCAGCGTGCGCTCGTAGCGCTCGCTGGTCTTGACCGCGTTGTGCGGCAGGCAGAAGGCGTGCCCGTAGGGGCGGTCGGCCTCGGCGAGCACCTCGCGCAGCGCGCGCAGATACGTGTGCTTGTGCCGGAAGAACAGCCACGCGGCGGCCTCTTCGCCGAACTGCTCGCGCGCCCAGAACACCGGCGGCTCGCCGGAGTCGGCGCGCAGCTCGCTCAGGATGTGCTGGTCGCAGACGTACGAGCCGAGCCACGCGGTGCCGACGTCGGACAGCTCCGGCATCGCGGAGCGGGCCACGGCGGACCGCTCGCGGGTCAGGAAGTCGTCCAGGCCGCTGCGCTCCGCCTCCAGCACGGCGTCGTCGGCGAGGAGGCCGTCGTCGAGGTTGAGCACGGACCAGAGGATCCCGTACGTCAGGTCGTCGAGCCGGTACGCGCGCGGGATCGGCAGCACGTCCACGGGGTCGGCGGCGACGGGCTGCCGGGCGCGGACGGCGTCGAGCACGAACAGCCCCTCGCCGCGCCGCGCGCCGAGCGCGGCGAGCAGGAGCGCGCGACGGGCGGGGCGGATGAAGTCGCGCAGGTGCGGGTGGTCGTCCGGCCCGATGACGACGCTGTCCGGGCCGGCCTCCGCCTCGTACAACTGCACGGCCACGGACGTCCCGTCGAAGACGCGGTGGCCGTCGAGCTGCCAGACCCCGCCGCCGCCGGGGGCCGGCGCGGTGGGCGAGAGGAAGGACGTGGACCAGGTGACGTCGAGCGCGCGGGCGGTGGCGAGGGAGGCGTCGTCGGGCAGACGGGGCGTGGTGAACGTGCGCGTGGGCGCAGGGCCGAGGAGCGCGTCGACGTCGATGCCGAGCATGTGCTCCAGGACGGTGCCGGCATTGCCGCGGGGGATCTGCTCCCCGGCGAGCCACCGCTTGAAGGTGGTGCTGGAGATGGTGAGTCGGGCGAGCCGCGGGTCGCCGTACTCGGCGGCGGCCTTGCGTGCGGCGTGCGTGTAGTGGACCTCGAAGGTCGAGAATCTCGCCCAGCCGCGCTTGGCCAGCTCGACGCGCAGCAGCGTCGGCGGTGGCGGCACGGGGCCGGGTTCCGGCTCCTTCTGGGCGACGGGGGTATCTGCTCTGTCCCCTCGGGCATCGCCCAAGAGGCCGCCCGAGGAGTCGTCGTCCGCGGGCTGCGGGTGGTGGCCGTCGGCGGGTGGTCCCGTCGTGGTCATGTAAGCGCTACCTCGATCTGCCGGCTCAGACCGGAACTTTGCGCTCCGTAGCCTGCCGTCTGGCATGTGCCGTTCGTAAGTTCCGGGGGTGTGCAGAGCGTTCACGGTTACGGCGCGCATTAAATCGGCTGGTATTGCAGGTCGTTCGAGGGTCGCCCGAGACGGAACGCCCTGCGGGAGGGGCCGAACGGGCAATAATGCGCGACCATGACGCGAGGCAGGCCCACGACTCGGTTGACATTGACGGATCGGGAACTCCACTTCCTCGAACACCTGGTCGCACACAGCGCCACCCCGGCGGCGAGACGGCTGCACTGCCGGATCGTGCTCGCGTGCGCGGCGGGGGAGTCGAACGGGGAAGTGGCGGCCCGGTTCGGGATCACCCCGGCGACCGTGTGCCGGTGGCGCAACCGGTTCGCCCGGGAGCGGCTGGCGGCGGTGCGGGGTACCGCGGAGCGGGAGCCGGGCGGGCGGGAGCCGGGCGTACGGGAACGGGGGTCCGGGGCCCGGGAGCCGGGCGGGCGGGACCGGGGTGCTTCGGGGCGTGCGGGCCGGGAGCCGGTGGTGCGGGGGGCCGCGGGGCGGGAGCCGGGCGTACGGGACCGGGCCGGGCGGGACGCGGGCACAGGCGACCGGAAGGCGTCCCGGCGGGAGGCGAGCGGCCCGGCGACCGGCGGGCACGCGGGGGCCGGTGCTGCGAGCGGCGGGCACGCGGGCGGCGGCTCCGCGGGGATCGGGCACGCGGGCGGCGGGTACACGGGCGCCGATCCCGGCGGGGCCGGGCATGTGGTCGGACAGGTCCTGTTCCGGCGGCCCGGCGGCCCGGCGGCGGCCGGGGCCGGACCGGAGCCCGGGTCCGGGTCCCGATCCGCGACCGGCCCCGGGGCCGGGGCCGGTTCACCGTCGGTGGGCGGGGCCTCGCCCGGGGCCGGGGCGGGGCACGCAGTCGGGCGAGCCCTCTCCGGGCGCCCCGGCGCCCCGGCTGCGGGCGGCGCCGGGGGCGGGGCCGCGAACGGGCCCGAGTCCGGGGCCGGTTCCCCCTCCGCGGAGGGGTGCCCGCCTGCTGCCGGGGCGGGGCACCCGGTCAGGCAGGACCTGTCCGGGCGACCTGGGGCCCCCGACGCGAACGGGTCCGCGGGCGGGGCCTCGTCCGGTGCTGGGGCGGGGTACCCCCTCGGGTACGTCCTCTTCGGGCGCCCTGGCGGGCCCGCGGGGGGCGGGGCCGGGGGCCGGGGGCGGGGTAGGGCTTCGGGCGGGCGCACCGGGGCCGGTACCGGGACCGGACCTCCCGCCGACGGCGCATACGTGCGCGTCAACATCCGGCTGGCCGCGCTCATGCGGGAGTCGGGGCTCACCCCGACCTCCCTCGCCGGTCAGGTACGCGAGCTGGGCCGGCGCCGCGGTCTCGAACTGCGCTGCACGCACACGTACGTCAAGCGCTGGCTGCGCGGCAGCTTCGGCTCCTCCGTGCCGCCCGAGCTGATCGCCGCCGTGTTCTCCCGCCGGCTCGGCCGCAACGTCACCCCCCGCGACATCGCCGCCCCCTCCCCCACCGGCTACGCCCTCACCGGCGGGGGCACCCCCACCGGCTATGCCCTCACCGGCGGGGGTGCCTCCTCCCCCACCGGCTACGCCCTCACTGGCGGGGGTACCCCCCTCGGCCGCCGCCTCCCGCCCGACGACCTCGGGCTGAGCGGCCCGACGACGCCCCTCGGTGCCGTCCGCACCGCCGCCCAGCTCTGGGACGCCGACCCGCGCTACGCCCTGCCGCCGGTCTCCGCCACCGACCTGCGGGACTCCGTCCGCCGGTGGCGCAGCGCCGCACCGCCCGCGCCACCGCAGCGCGCCGTGGGCTCGTACCGCGTCGGACAGCCGGACATCGCGAAGATCCACGCGCTGACCGAGCATCTCGCGATGCTCGACAACCGCTACGGCGGCGGCGCCTCCCGGTCGATCGCGATGACCCATCTGCGCACCGACGTCCTGCCGATGCTCGAAGGCAGCTACACGAGCGCCGTCGGCCGCAACCTGTTCCGCGCCGCGTCCCTCGTCACCCACCACACCGCGCACCTGCTGTACGACACCGGCCGGCACGGCGCCGCCCGGCGCTATCTGCGGCTCGCGCTCGACATGGCGTACCACGGCCACGACCGCGCGTTCGCCGCCAAGATCCTCGGCACCCTCGCCCACCAGGCGGTCCACCTCGGCGACTACCGCGAGGCCCTCGAACTCTCCGAGGCCGGCCTCGCCGAACCCGGGCTGACCCCCGCGGGGCGGGCCGTGCTGCACGCGATGGCCGCCCGCGCGCACGCCCGGCTGCGCGATCCGCGCGCGACCGCCATCTCCCTCTCCCACGCCGAGAGTTCCCTGTCCGGCGGCACCCCGGCCCAGGAGCCGGTATGGCTGCGCTACTTCAGCGGCGCGGAACTGCACGACGAGATCGCGCACTGCCTGGTCGACCTGCGGCAGGCGCGCGCCGCCCGGCCGCACGCGGAGCACGGGATCGCGGCGCGCACGGACCGGTACGCGCGCAGCATCGTGTTCACGCGCGTCGTGCTGGCCACGGCATGGCTGCAGCAGCGGGAGGTCGAGCACGCCTGCCAGGTCGCGACGGGCGCGCTGCGGGCGACGGAGGGCATCCAGTCGGAGCGGGTACGGGGGTATCTCGCCGGGTTCCGGGAGCGGTTGCGGCCGTTCCGGAACGTGCCGGCGGCCCGGGACTTCTCGTACAAGGCGGCACGGATGCTGCGCTGAGGGAGCGTGTCAGCGTACGAACCGGGCGGGCCGGTACGGCGCCAGCTCCGGCGCGTCCCGGCCGGTCAGCAACTCCCGCGCCACCAGCTCCCCCAGCCGCAGGGACAGGGTCATGCCGCTGTGCGTCACGACGGAGTACAGCCCCTCGGCCTCCGCGTGCGGGCCGACGATGGAGTTGTCGTCCGGCGGCAGCGGCCGGGTGCAGACCCGGGCGTCGACGAGCCGGGCGGTGCCGGCGACGGCGGGCAGCATGTCGTGGGCGCGGGCGTGGAGTTCGCGGGCGAGCGCGGTGACGCGCGCGGCGGGCGTGTGCTGGTCCACCTCGTCGTTGAGGTCCAGGGCCTCCAGGTAGACGCGCCCGCCGGCGAGCGGGCGGGCGTGCAGGCGCGGGCTGAGCACCATGCGCGTCAGCGGCGGTCCCGCGGCGGCGCCCGGCCGGAGGTGGGCCAGCAGTGTCGGCGCCTCGGACCCCGGCGCGTCGCCGGGCACCAGCGGTACGTACGCGCCGGCCAGCGCGGCGACCGCCGGGGTCCGCCACCCGGCGCAGCACACCGCGACGTCCGCCGGCACCGTCTCGCCCCCGGCGCACCGCACGCCGCGCACCCGGCCGCCGGCGGTGTCGATCGCCACGACGCGGGCGGCCTCGCCGGTGCGGACGTGGACGCCGCGGGCGCGGGCGGTGGCGAGGAGGTGGGCGACGAACGGCCGCGGGTCGACGGCGGCCTCGTCGGGGAAGTACGCGACCCGGGCGGCGTCTTCGACACGTAACGCGGGCTCCAGCTCCCGGGCGCGCGGCACGGGGATCCACTCCGCGGCGTACCCCCAGTCGCGCAGCCGCGCGACGGTCCGGCGGAGCCGGTCGAGCCCGGCCCCGCCGGAGGCCCACCGCAGGGCGCCGCCGGGGCGGTACCACCCGTCGCCGCCGCTGTCCGCGTACGCGGCGGGGCCCGTCGCCCGTACGAGGGCGGCGTGGGCGCGCATGCCCGAGACCGCCAACTCGTGGTAGTGCCGCGGGGTCTTGGAGTGGGCGTTGATCCAGGCCATCGAGCTGGCCGTGGTCCCGGCCCCCGGCTCGCCCCCGTCCAGCAGCCACACCCGCGCGGCTCCGTCCGCCCGCCGTCCTCCGCCGGCGAGTTGCGCCGCCAGCGCCGTTCCGATCACGCCTGCACCGATCACCACAATGCGCACGATGGATTCGCCCCCGTTTCGCTCGTGCACGTCGTCGCTACCAGGCTGCCACCGAGCGGCCCGCGGCGAAGGAATGGAAGGGGACGTGTCCGGATATCACCCGTGGCGGGAAGGAAAGCAAGATTCGTGCGGAAGGTAGGTTCGAGATGCCGGAATCTGATCGACTAGCCGAGCAGTGAAGAGATCGACGAGCGGAGCACGCGCATGCAGCACATCGTCCGACCCGACGGATCCCCGCCGGTCAACGGCTACAGCCACGCGGTGACCTTCACGGGCACCATGGTCGCCGTCTCCGGCCAGGTGCCGCTGGACGGGGAGGGCCGCCCGGTGGGCGAGAACGACGCGGAGGCGCAGGTGCGCCAGGTGTTCGCGAACCTCGCGACGGCGCTGGAAGCGGCCGGTTCCGGCCTGGAGCACGTCGTGAAGCTGACGGTCTACCTGACGGACCTCGCCGACCTGCCGGCGTTCCGCCGCGTACGGGACGAGATCCAGAACCCGGCGCACCCGCCGGCCAGCTCGCTGGTGCAGGTGGCGGGGCTGGTGAGCCCGGAGTTCCGGGTGGAGGTGGACGCGCTGGCGGTGGTGCCGGGGTGAGTCGGCGGTCGGGGCGAACGTTCCGTGGCCGTACTCCGTCATAGCCCCGACGCGGTTGCAGGCGTGGCGAGGGAGGGGACGCGATGGCAGTCCGCCGCAGACCGGCGCACGGCGCGGACCCCGCGCTGTCCGCCGCCGACACGCGCCGGGTACGGGCCGTACTCGCGCTCGGCGGCGTGCCGTTCGGCGAACTCGACGACGGCGTGCAGCAGGTCCAGCTCAAGCTGCTGGAACAGCACCTCGACCCGGACCGCGCCCCTGTCCGCAACCCCGCCGCCTGGGCGGCGGCGGTCGCCTCGCGCGTAGCCGTGGACTGGCACCGCGGCCGCACCCGCGACGCGGGCCTGCGCGACCGCCTCGCCGCCCGCTGGACCCGCCCGGCGGAACACCCCGAGGACGCCCGGCTGCTGGCCCTGGCGGTGGCGGAGGGCCTGGAGGAACTGCCGCCGGGACAGCGCCAGGTGGTGGTGCTGCGCTACTACGCGGACCTGCCGGTGAAGGACATCGCGGAGGCGCTGGGCATCCCGGAGGGCACGGTCAAAAGCCGCCTGCACGGCGCGGCGGCGGTGCTGCGCACACGGCTGCGGGAGAGGGAGGTGGGGTGAGGTGCCGGGTCTGACGGAGGCGGAGGAGGCGCGGCTGCGGCGGGCGCTGGGTGTGATCGCGGCGGAGGCGGAGGGGGCACGCGAGGGGGACACGGCGGGCGAGGAGGGCGTGGCGGGCGAGGACTGGGGCTGGACCGAGCCGCCGCCGTCGCCGTCCCCGTCGCCGGGGACACGTGGGGCGCGGCGGGCACGGCGGGCGCTGGCGGTGGTGGTGAGCGCGGCGGCGGTGGTGGCGTTCTGCCTGCTCGCGTACACGACGATCAGCGGCGCGGGAACGGACCGTATGGCGAAGGACGACGCGGCGGCCGACGCCGGAGCGGACGGCAAAGGGCTGTCGCTCCTGGAGAACGCCGCGTGTACGAAACGCCTGCTGGAGGGCACGGTGGCGGACGTGGAGCAGGTCCCGCACCCGCCGGACGCGTTCCCGTGGGTGGAGGTCACGCTGACCGACGTCCGCTGGCACGTGCCCCCGTCGACGGAGACGCAGGTGACGGTGCGCCTGCCGGATCCGGTGGAGTGGAACGCGGAGAAGCCCTTCGCCCGCGGTGAACCGCTGCTGGTGGAGGACCTGGGCCGGGACGAGATCTTCTCCTTCCGAGACGGGCCGGGCACGGGGCTCGACCTGGAGACGGTCCGGGGGGAGCGGCTGCGGGCGCTGAACAAGGCGCAGGAGAAGGGCGTGCGGTGCCCGTCGTACTGGGTGAACCGGGACCGGTGAGGGCGGGGGGCCGGCGGGGGCGACGGGAGG
>NZ_JBDPMI010000011.1:0-224528 GCF_039871555.1 Streptomyces sp. B5E4 | reverse complement strand
GACACCCTGCGCGCCAACTGGCGCCGCGCCGCCGAATGGACCCCCCGCATGGACGAAACCACCCGCGAACGCGAATACAAGGACTGGCTCAAAGCAGTCCAACGCACCATGGGCTGGATCGAAGACAAGGAGTAGCGACGATGACTCTCCCGCAGACCGTCCCCGCGGGGATACCCGCGCTCGGGACGCACCCGACTGCCGGCCGCACCCTCGGCCGCGCGGAGACCCGGGATCTGCTCGACCGGGCGACGTACGACCTCCTGGTCATCGGCGGCGGGATCCTGGGCACCTCGGTGGCCTGGCACGCCGCGCAGTCGGGACTGCGGGTGGCGATGGTGGACGCCGGCGACTTCGCCGGCGCCACCTCGTCGGCGTCCTCCAAGCTCGTCCACGGCGGCATCCGCTACCTGCAGAACGGCGCGGTGAAGCTGGTGGCCGAGAACCACCACGAGCGCCGGGTGCTGGCCCGCGACGTAGCGCCGCACCTGGTCAACCCGCTCCCCTTCTATCTGCCGCTCTACAAGGGCGGCCCGCACGGCGCCGCCAAGCTCGGCGCCGGCGTCTTCGCCTACTCCGCGCTGTCCGCGTTCCGCGACGGCGTGGGGCACCTCATCACCCCCGGCCGGGCCGCCCGGGACATCCCCGCGCTGCGCACCGAGGGGCTGAAGGCGGTCGCGGTCTTCGGCGACCACCAGATGAACGACTCGCGGATGGCGGTCATGACGGTACGGGCCGCGGTCGGCGCCGGCGCCGTCGTCCTCAACCACGCCGAGGTCACCGGGCTGCGCTTCACCCACGGCCAGGTGACGGGCGCGGACCTGCGGGACCGGCTGAGCGGCGCCGAGTTCGGCGTCGACGCCCGGCTGGTGCTCAACGCGACCGGGCCGTGGGTGGACCACCTGCGGCGCATGGAGGACGCGGCCGCCGCCCCGTCCATCCGGCTCTCCAAGGGCGCGCACATCGTGCTCAAGCGGCGGTCGCCGTGGCGCGCCGCGATGTCGACGTGGGTGGACAAACACCGCGTCACCTTCGCCCTGCCGTGGGAGGACCAGCTGCTGCTGGGCACCACGGACGAGGCGTACGCGGGCGATCCCGCCGCCGTGCACCCGACCGACGCCGACATCGCGCAGATCCTCGACGAGGCGTCGCTGTCGGTGCGCGACGACGACCTGTCGCCCGACCTCGTGACGTACGCCTTCGCCGGGCTGCGGGTGCTGCCGGGCGGTCCCGGCGGCACCGCGCAGGCCAGGCGGGAGACGGTCGTCACCGAGGGCGCCGGCGGGATGCTGTCCGTGGCGGGCGGCAAGTGGACGACGTACCGGCATATCGGCCGGATGGTGCTCGGCAAGCTCGCCAAGGATCACGGCGGGGCGATCGCCGAGGACATGCAGCCGGTGAAGTCCCTGGTACGGCGCACGCCGCTGCCAGGCGTGGCGAACCCCCACGCGGTCGCGCACCGTCTTCTCGTCGACCGCGACCCGGGCCACCGCATGGCCCCGGACACCGCCCGCCAGCTGGCCACGCACTACGGCTCGCTGTCGTTCGACATCGCCCGCCTGGTCAACGAGAACCCGGACCTGGGCGAGCGCATCTCCCCCGACGGGCCGGAGATCTGGGCGCAGGTGGTCTACGCCCGCGACCACGAGTGGGCCGAGACGGAGGACGACGTGCTGCGCCGCCGTACGACGGTGACGATCCGCGGCCTGGACACCGCCGACGTGCGGGCACGGGTGCGCGAACTCCTCGCGCGCAAGCAGGGCTGAGCGCCCGCGGCGGGCCCGGAAGTCCGAGGGGAAGTCCGAGGGGAGAGGCACCATGGGGGCGCCTCTCCCCTCCCCCGTTTCCGCGTCCCGCCGGATTCGCCGCCCTCCCCGCTCCGCTTCCTCCGGACGCAGGTCATAATGGAAGCGCGCAGACATCGGATGTCTGTGTCAGGGAGGGCGCGAGATGGCGGTCACGGACGAGGCGATCGAGAAGATCAAGGGAATGATCGTCTCCGGCAAGCTGCGGCCGGGTGACCGGCTGCCCAAGGAGAGCGAGCTGGCGGCCGAGCTGGGCCTGTCCCGCAACTCGCTGCGCGAGGCGGTACGTGCGCTCGCGCTGATACGCATCCTGGACGTACGGCAGGGCGACGGCACGTACGTCACGAGCCTCGACTCCCAACTGCTGCTGGAGGCGATGAGCTTCGTCGTCGACTTCCACCGCGACGACACGGTGCTGGAGCTGCTCGCCGTACGCCGCATCCTGGAGCCCGCCGCCACCGCGCTGGCCTGCACCGGCATCGAGGAGCCGGAGCTGGACGCACTGGAGGCGGAGCTGACGGAGCTGGGCCAGGACCCGTCGGTGGAGGAACTGGTCCGCGCCGACCTGGAGTTCCACCGCCGGATCGTGCAGGCGTCGGGGAACTCCGTGCTCAGCTCGCTGCTGGAGGGGCTCTCCGGGCCGACGGCCCGCGCCCGGATCTGGCGCGGTCTGACGCAGGAGGACGCGGTACGGCGCACGCTCACCGAGCACCGGGCGATCCTCGACGCGATGCGCAGCCGGGACGCGGAGGCGGCCCGGTCGTGGGCGACGGTGCACATCGCGAGCGTGGAGCAGTGGCTGCGCCGGACGCTGTGATGCCGGGGCCGGGGGGGGGCCCCCCGCCGCCGCCCCGCCGCCGGGCCGCCCGGCCGCCCGGCCGCCCGGCCTCAGTCCGGAAGGTAGACCCGGCGGGCGTTGCCGCCGAAGAACGCCTCCCGCTCCGCCGCCGTCAGGTCCGCCACCGCCTCCTCGGCCAGCTCGACCACCCGTCCGTAGCCGGCCGCCAGCGTGCACACCGGCCAGTCGGAGCCGAACATGATCCGGCCGGGCCCGAACACGTCGATCACGTGCCGGGCGTACGGCAGCACGTCCGCCGGCCGCCAGTGATCCCAGTCCGCCTGCGTGACCAGGCCGGACAGCTTGCAGGTCACGTTGGGCAGCCGGGCCAGCTCCGCGACCAGGTCCGCCCACGGCTGCCACTCCCCCGCCGCGATCTGCGGCTTGCCCGCGTGGTCGAGGACGAACCGGGTGTGCGGCACCGCGCGGGCCGCGGCGATCGCCGCCGGCAGCTCGCGCGGCGTCACCAGCAGGTCGTACACGAGGCCGGCCTCCCCCACGAGCCCCAGCGCCCGCAGCACGTCGGGGCGTACCAGCCACCGCGGGTCGGGCTCGTCCTCCGCCTGGTGGCGCAGCGCCCCGAGCTGCGGGGGCGTGCGGCGCAGGGTGTCCGCGTCCAGTCCCGGCGCGGTCAGGTCGAGCCAGCCGCAGACCAGCGCCACCGGCGGGTCCGGCTCCGTGCAGAGCTCCACCGTCTCCTCGTACGACGACGAGGTCTGCACCAGCACCGTGCCGTCGATGCGGTGCTCCGCCAGATGGGGCGCGAGGTCGGCCAGGGTGAAGGTGCGCCGCAGCGGGTCCGCCCAGGAGCCGTCCATCCACGGCTGCGGGCGGCGGCCGATGTCCCACAGGTGGTGGTGGGCGTCGATCCGGGGCACGGTCACCCTCCCGCGGCCGCGGGCAGCGGCAGATCGGCGTCGAGCAGCCCGAGTTCGACGAGCGCGGGCCAGAGCGCGTCGGGGATGTCGTACGCGAACATCTCCGCGTTCTCCCGGACGTCCCGCGGCCGGGACGCGCCCGGGACGACGGAGACGACCGCCGGGTGCGCGAACGGATACCGCAGCGCCGCCGCCTTCAGCGGCACCCCGAACTCGCCGCACACCTCGGCGATCCCGCGCGCCCGCTCCACCACCTCGCCTGGCGCCTCGCCGTAGTGGAACCGCCCGCCGGGCCGCGGGTCGGCGAGCAGCCCGGTGTTGTAGACGCCGCCGACGACGACGGAGGTGCCGCGCCGCTCGCAGACGGGCAGCAGGTCGTCGTACGCGCTGCGCTCCAGCAGCGTCCAGCGGCCGGCGCACAGCACCACGTCGACGTCGAGGTCGGCGACGAGCCGGGCCAGGTGGTCGCTGAAGTTCATGCCGAAGCCGATGGCGCCGACGACCTTCTCCGCCTTCAGCTCCGCGAGCGCGGCGAAGGCGGTCTCGTACACCTGCGGCAGATGGTTCTCGACGTCGTGGAGGTAGGCGATCTCCACCCGGTCGAGCCCCAGCCGCTCCAGCGAGGACTCCAGCGTCGCCCGGATCCCGTCCCGGCTCAGGTCCCACACCCGGCCGCGGGCGGGGGTGTCGACGAAGTCGTGGCCGGGCTCGGTCTCGTCCGGGCCGAGGGGCCGCAGCCGCCGGCCGACCTTGGTGGACACGGTGAACGAGTCCCGCGACCGGCCCGCGAGCGCACGGCCGAGGCGCTCCTCCGACAGCCCGACGCCGTAGTGCGGCGCGGTGTCGAAGTAGCCGTAGCCGTGCGCGAACGCGGTCTCGACGATCTCGGCCGCGGTGGCGTCCGGCATCGCCCGGTAGAGGTTGCCGAGGTTGGCACAGCCGAGGCCGAGCCTGGATATGGGGGGCATCCGCCGCCTCTCAGTCCTGTTTCTCGCCGCTGACGAACCGGGAAATGACCAGGGCCACGATGATGATCGCGCCGTTGAGGAACTTCGTCCACTCCGCCGGCACGCCGGCGAGCGTCATCACGTTGATGACGAGCTGGAGGGTCAGGACGCCGGTCAGCGCCCCGAAGAGGGTGCCGCGCCCGCCGCGCAGGCTGATGCCGCCGATGACCGCCGCGGCGAACACCTGGAAGATCATGTCCTTGCCCTGGCCGGCGGAGACCGAGCCGTAGTGGCCGGTGTAGAGCACGCCGGCGAAGGCCGCGAGCATGCCGCCGATGGCCAGCACGATCCAGGTGATGCGGTCGACGCGGATGCCCGCGGCGCGCGCCGCCTCGGGGTTGCCGCCGATGGCGTACAGCGCACGCCCGTGCCGCAGGTAGCCGAGCATCAGCCCGCCGACGGCGTACAGGCCGAGGCAGACGTAGACGGCGGCCGGGATGCCGAGCCAGCTCTCCTTGCCGAGGTAGGCGAAGGACTCGGGCACCTCGATGATGGACTTGCCGCCCGTGATGCCCTCGTGCAGGCCGCGCAGCATGACCAGCATGCCGAGCGTGGCGATGAAGCCGTTCACTCTGAGCTTGAGGATGAGGAAGCCGTTGAAGAGCCCGATGACGGCGCCGACGAGGAGGCACAGGAAGATCGACGTGCCGGACGGCAGCAGTTCGATGCCGGTGAACCGGCCGCCCTCGGCGGGCAGCACGAGCCAGAGCGCGATCACCGGCGCGACGCCGATCGTCGACTCCAGCGACAGGTCCATCCGGCCGCTGATGAGGATGAGCGCCTGCGCGAGGACCAGCAGCCCGAGTTCGGTGGACTGCTGGACGACGCCGATGAGGTTGTCGGAGGTCAGGAAGGCGGGCGAGACGATGAAGCCGATCACGCCGAGGACGAAGATGACGGGTACGAGCGAGAAGTCGCGCCAGCGGCCGAGGTCGATCTCCACCCCGCCGAGCTGCAACTGCGGCTTCTTCTCCACCGCCGCTCCGCCCTCGGCCGCGCTGGCCGGCGGCGCTGTCGACGTAGGCCGTGTCATGCTTGCTGCCCCTTTTCCGGCTGATCCTGCTGGTCGGGCCGATCTGACTGGTCCGGCCGGTCTGACTGGTCCGGCCGGTGTGTGGTGTCGCCGTGGTCCTGCTGCGGGTCGCGGTCTCCGGGTTCGATGCCCTCCATGGCGGCGACCAGTTCCCGGTCGGTCCAGCCGCCGGCGAACTCCGCGACCACCCGCCCGTGGAAGAGCGCGAGCACGCGGTCGCAGACGCGCAGGTCGTCCAGTTCGTCGGAGACGATGACGGCGCCGCTGCCGCCCTCGGCCACCCGCCGGACGACGCCCAGCAGGGCGTCCTTGGACTTCACGTCCACGCCCGCGGTCGGCTTGATCGCCACCAGCACGCCGGGGTCCCGGGCGAGGGCGCGGGCGATCACGACCTTCTGCTGGTTGCCGCCGGACAGCCCGTCGACGTCCTGGCCGGGCCCGGAGGTCTTGATGTCCAGCGACTCGATCATGCGCTGCGCGAACCGGCGGGTGCGCGAGGGCAGCACGGTGCCGTACGGGCCCAGTTGGTCCGCGACGGTGAGCGTGGCGTTCTCCGCCACGCTGCGGCCGGGCACCAGGCCCTGTTCGTGCCGGTCCTCCGGTACGTAGCCGATGCCGGCCTCCAGCGCGTGCGGCACGCTGCCGGTGCGGACGGCGCTCCCGCGCACCTCGACCCCGCCGCCGTCGGGCGCCCGCATGCCGACGAGGGTCTCGCCGATCGCCGTGTTGCCGCTGGCGGCGGCGCCGGCCAGGCCGACGACCTCCCCGGCGCGCACGGCGAGGTCCAGCGGCTCGTACGCGCCGGCCACGGCCAGCGCGCGGGCCCGCAGCACGGGTTCCGCCCCGCTCGCGGCGCTCGCCTGCCGCGGGAGCGCGGCCGGCACCGCGGCGCCGGCGGGCGCGCCCTCGCCGGTCATCGCGGCGACCAGGTCCTCCTTCGGCAGCCCGGAGACCGGCGCGGTGAGGATGTGCCGGGCGTCGCGGAAGACGGTGACGGTGTCGCAGAGTTCGTAGACCTCCTGCAGGTGGTGGGAGATGAAGAGGAAGGCGACTCCCTGCCGCTGCAGTTCGCGCAGCTTGTCGAAGAGCCGGTCGATGCCGCCGGCGTCGAGCCGGGCGGTCGGCTCGTCGAGGATGATCAGCCGGGCGCCGAAGCTGAGGGCTCTCGCGATCTCTACGAACTGCCGCTGCTCGACGCCGAGATCCTTCGCCCGCGCCGAGGGGTCCACCTCCACGCCGTACGCCGCGAGCAGCTCGCGGGCCTGCGCGCGCAGCCGGCGCCAGTTGATGGCGCCGCCGCCGGTGAAGCGGTTGAGGAAGAGGTTCTCGGCGACCGTGAGGTCCGGCACGATCATGAGCTTCTGGTAGACGCAGGCGACCTTGGCACGCCACGCCGCCGTGTCGCCGAACGGCGGCGCGGGCGCGCCCAAGAAGGTGACGGTGCCGGCGTCGGGGCGCTCCATGCCGGTGAGCACGGAGACGAGGGTGGACTTCCCGGCGCCGTTGCGGCCGACGAGGGCGTGTGCCTCGCCGGCCGCGACCTCCAGGTGCACGCCGTCGAGCGCGAGCGTGGGGCCGAAGCGTTTGACGACGCCGTCGGCGCGTACGGCGGGGGGCGCCGCGGGCACGGCTCAGCCCTGCTTTTCGAGCTGGTTGGCCCACAGCTCGGGGTCGTCGACGTTCTCCTTGGTGACCAGCGGGGCGGGGAGCTGGTCCTCCAGCCCGTTCGGGATCTTGACGATCGTCGAGCCGTGGTCGGTCTTGCCCGGCTTGAACTCCTTGCCCTTCAGCGCCTGCTGGGCGTAGAAGAGCGCGTACTCGGCGTAGAGGTCGGCCGGCTGGGAGACGGTGGCGTCGATCTTCCCGTCGCGGATGGCGTCCAGTTCCTCGGGGATGCCGTCGTTGGAGACGATCGTGATGTGGCCGTCCTCGCCGGCGGGCTTGAGCAGGTTCTTCTGCTCCAGCAGCGCGAGGGTGGGCTGCAGGAAGACGCCGCCGGCCTGCATGTAGATGCCGTCGATCGTCTTCTCCTTGGCCAGGACGCTCTGCAGCTTGGCGGAGGCGACGTCGCCCTTCCACTCGGTCGGCAGCTCGAAGACCTCCATGTCGGGGTACTTCTCGTCCATGCACTTCTTGAACGCCACCGAGCGGTCCCGGCCGTTGATGGAGGCCAGGTCGCCCTGGAACTCCACGACCTTGCCCTTGCCGCCCAGTTGCTCGCCGAGGTATTCGCACGCCTTGATGCCGTACGCCTCGTTGTCGGCCCGTACGACCATGTAGACGTCGCCCTTGTCGGGGCGGGTGTCGACGCTGACGACGGGGATGTCCTCCTCCGCCAGCCGCTCCAGGGTGGAGGCGACCGCGCCGGTGTCCTGCGGCGCCATGATGACGGCGTCGGCGCCCTGGTCGGTGAACGCCTGCACGTTGGAGACGAGCTTGCCGATGTCGTTCTGGGAGTTGGTGATCGGCAGGGCGTCGACGACGCCGTCCGAGACGCCCTTCTTCAGGTACTGGTGGTAGGAGTTCCAGAAGTCGCTGTCGGTGCGCGGCATGTCGATGCCGACCTGGCCGTCGGCGCCGGCCGCGTCGTTGCCGCGGTTGCAGGCGGCGAGCGGGGCGATGGCCAGGAGGGTGGTGCAGGCCGCGACGGCGGTCGTGCGGAGTCTGCGAGTCAGCATGGGAGTCCCGTCCCGTCGTTCGTCTCGGGTATGCGGCTGGAGGGTTCGGCTCGGGCCGCGGCGGGCCGGGGAGCCGGCCGTGCGGCGTGGGATGCGGTGTGCGGTGCGTCGGGCATGGGGGCTCAGCTCCCCTGCTCCCGCTCGGCCACGGCCTGCCAGACCGGGCCGTCCGGGTAGCGGTGCGCGGCCAGCGACTCGGGGAGCATCCGCGCGGAGAAGCCGGGGGCCTCGGGCGCGCGGTAGCGGCCGTCCACGACGACGGCCGGGTCGGTGAAGTGCTCGTGCAGGTGGTCGACGTACTCGATGACGCGGTCCTCGCGGGTGCCGGAGACGGCGACGTAGTCGAACATGGCCAGGTGCTGCACCAGTTCGCACAGGCCGACGCCGCCGGCGTGCGGGCAGACCGGCACACCGTGCTTGGCGGCGAGCAGCAGGATGGCCAGGTTCTCGTTGACGCCGGCCACCCGGGCGGCGTCGATCTGCACGAAGTCGACGGCGCCGGCCTGGAGGAGTTGCTTGAACATCACGCGGTTGGCGACGTGTTCGCCGGTGGCGACCTTCACCGGCTGCCCGGCGCGCACGGCGGCGTGGCCGAGCACGTCGTCGGGGCTGGTGGGTTCCTCGATCCAGTGCGGCGCGTACGGGGCCAGGGCGGTCATCCAGCGCACGGCGTCGGCGACGTCCCAGCGCTGGTTGGCGTCCACGGCGATCCGGACGTCCGGGCCGACGGCCTCGCGGGCGAGCCGCATGCGCCGTACGTCCGCGTCGAGGTCGCCGCCGACCTTCAGCTTGATCTGGCCGAAGCCTTCGGCGACGGCGGCCTTGGAGAGCTGGATGAGCTTCTCGTCGGAGTAGCCGAGCCAGCCGGGGGTGGTGGTGTACGCGGGGTAGCCCTCGGCGCGCAGCAGGGCGGCCCGCTCGGCGCGGCCAGGTTCGGCGGCGCGCAGCAGGTCCAGCGCCTCGTCGGGGGTGAGGGCGTCGGAGAGGTAGCGGAAGTCGACGAGGGAGACCAGTTCCTCGGGGGTCATGCGGGACAGGAACTCCCACACCGGCAGCCCCGCCTGCCGGGCGGCCAGGTCCCAGGCGGCGTTGACCACGGCGCCCGCGGCCATGTGGATCACGCCCTTCTCGGGTCCCAGCCAGCGCAGTTGGGAGTCGTGGGTGAGGGTGGTGCAGAGCTCGGCCAGCTCGGCGGCGGTACGCGGCGCGGGGCGGCCGACGACGTAGGGCGCGAGGGAGCGGATGGCGGCGGCGGTGACGTCGTTGCCGCGGCCGATGGTGAAGCAGAAACCGTGCCCCTCGACGCCGGGGTCGTCGGTGCGGATGACGACGTACGCGGCGGAGTAGTCCGGGTCGGGGTGCATGGCATCCGACCCGTCGAGCTCCAGTGAGGTGGGGAAGCGGATGTCGGAGACGTCCAAATCGGTGACAGTCGGTCGCATGCGGGCTTCCCTCGCGTCTGGAACATCGGATCTTTCGGCAGTCATCCGATGTATAGCGGGATGGGCTTGCCAACGTCCAGAGGCAGTGAGTGATTTATCCGTACTGACGCGCTGCCAACCCTCCTTAAGGTGCACACCTCGGATGAATCGGTACTCGTGCCGCACGGGATACGGCGCGCCCACGGGGAAGCCTTAGGCTGGGGGCCGCATGTTTCGGAGCACGTGGCCACAGGGGCCGTCACCGCCGGAAGGAGGCGCTGGGTGATCGAGCTGGAGGGGCTGCCCGAGCTGGTCGATCCGGTGATGATCTGCGCCTTCGAGGGCTGGAACGACGCCGGTGACGCCGCCTCCTCCGCGGTCGGCCATCTCGACCGGGAGTGGAAGGGCGAGGTCTTCGCGTCGCTGGACGCCGAGGACTACTACGACTTCCAGGTCAACCGGCCCACCGTCACCCTCCACGGCGGTGTACGGAAGGTCACCTGGCCCACCACGCAGTTGTCCGCGGTACGGATCGCGGACGCCGACGGCAAGGGCAACCCGCGTGACCTGGTGCTCGTCCGCGGCATCGAGCCCAGCATGCGCTGGCGTTCGTTCTGCAACGAAATCCTGGGCTTCGCCCACGAGTTGGGCGTCGAGCTGGTCGTCCTGCTCGGCGCGCTCCTCGGCGACACGCCGCACACCCGGCCCGTACCGGTGACGGGGGTCACCTCCGATCCGGAGCTGGTCGTGTCGATGGACCTGGAGGAGACCCGCTACGAGGGCCCGACGGGGATCGTCGGCATCCTGCAGGAGGCGTGCACGCACGCGGGCCTGCCGACCGCCAGCCTCTGGGCCGCCGTCCCGCACTACGTCTCCCAGCCGCCCAACCCGAAGGCCACCCTGGCGCTGCTCAACCGGCTGGACGACCTGATCGGCGTGCGGATCCCGCTGGGCGAGCTGCCCGAGGACGCCCGGGCCTGGCAGTTGGGCGTGGACCAACTGGCCGCGGAGGACAGCGAGGTCGCGGAGTACGTGCAGACGCTGGAGGAGGCGCGCGACACCGCGGAGCTGCCGGAGGCGTCGGGCGAGGCGATCGCCCGCGAGTTCGAGCGCTATCTGCGCCGCCGCGACCCGGGGGCGGGACCGTACCTGCGCGACCTCTCCGGGCCGCAGCCCCTCGCGGACCTCACCGAGCGGGAGGAGCCGCGGGCGCCGGAGGAGCGCGACGAGGACGGCGACGCCGCGGACACGGCGGAGGACGCCGCCGGGCCGGAGGACGACGGCGCCGAGGAGGACTCCGGGTCCGCCGAGGACGACGGGGACACCGGGCCCGTCGAGGACACCGAGGACAGCGACACCGAGGACAGCGACGGCGCGGACAGCGGCGCCGGCGACGACGCCTCCGCGGACGGCGACGCGGACGCCGACGACGACGCGGACGCCCGCGGCGGCAAGCGCCCCGGCCGCGAAGGCGACGGCGAGGCCGGCGGCAAAGACTGACGCCGGCCCGCCCGCCCCGCTACAGCGCCACGCCCAGCAGCGCGTCCACCGCCCGCGAGACCACGCCGGGCGCCCCCGTGTCCGTACCGCCCTCGGCGCGCTGCAGCGCCGCCCAGCGGTCCACGGCGGCCAGCGCCGCAGGCGAGTCCAGGTCCTCCGCCAGCGCGGCGCGGATCTCCTCCACGAGCCCCTCCGCGGGCGGCCCCTCCGGCCGCGAGACGGCGTCCCGCCAGCGCGCCAGCCGCCGCTCCGCCTGTTCCAGCCCGTGAGCGGTCCACTCCCAGTCCGTGCGGTAGTGGTGGGCGAGGAGCGCGAGCCGCACGGCCACGGGGTCGACGCCGTCGCGGCGCAGCTGGGAGACGAAGACCAGATTGCCCTTGGACTTCGACATCTTCTCGCCGTCGAGGGCGACGAGCCCGGAGTGCACGTACGCGTGGGCGAACGGGAACGCGCCGGTCAGCACCTGCGCGTGCGACGCGCCCATCTCGTGGTGCGGGAAGATCAGGTCGCTGCCGCCGCCCTGCACGTCGAAGCTCATGCCGAGGTGGTCCAGCGAGATGGCGACGCACTCGATGTGCCAGCCGGGCCGGCCGCGGCCCAGGGAGCCGCCGTCCCAGCTCGGCTCGCCCTCGCGGGCGGCGCTCCACAGCAGCGGGTCGAGCGGGTTCTTCTTGCCGGGCCGGTCGGGGTCGCCGCCGCGCTCGGCGGACAGCTCCCGCATGGTGGCGGCGTCGAGTCCGGAGACGGCGCCGAAGCGGGGGTCGGATTCGACCGAGAAGTAGACGTCGCCGTCGAGTTCGTAGGCCGCGCCGGCGTCGCGCAGTTGCTCCACGAGGGGCACGATCCGCGGTATCGCCTCCACCGCGCCGACGAACTCGCGCGGCGGCAGGTTCCGCAGGGCCGTCATGTCGTCGCGGTACAGGTCCGTCTCGCGGTCGGCGAGCTGGGTCCAGTCCTCGCCCGTCTCGGCGGCCCGGACGAGCAGCGGGTCGTCGACGTCGGTGACGTTCTGGACGTAATGGACCTGCCGCTTGTTGTCCAGCCAGACGCGCTGCACGAGGTCGAACGCGGTGTACGTGGCCGCGTGCCCCATGTGGGTGGCGTCGTAGGGGGTGATGCCGCAGACGTAGATGCGGGCCTCCGGGCCGGGATCGAGGGCGACGAGCCCTCCGGTCGCGGTGTCGTGGAGGCGGAGGTCGCGGCCGGTGCCGGGGAGCACCGGGACCTCGGGAGCAGGCCAGGCATGCATGTAAACGAGCGTAACCGCCGGTTGCCTGGGGAAACGACCGGGGCGGCGCGAGACCGCGGTTTCGGACAGCGGTGGGAGGGTTCGTACGGAATATGCCCGCGCGGCGTCGATGCAGAACCGGGCGGGCCCGGCGGTACGGGCCCCAGGACGGGCTCAGACCGGCGGCCAGGGGATGGCCGGCCACTCGCCGCTGGGCGCCGGGTGCCGTCCCGAGGCCAGCAGCGCGGCCGTACGGGCGCGCAGCGCGGCCACCTCCGCCGGGGTGATCAGGGGCGCCAGCCGGGCGGCCAGCGGCCCGTCGGCGGCGAGGCCGGCCGCGAGCCGCTGCAGCACGGCGACGGCCTCGGCGGGCAGCGGCTCGCCGGCCCAGCCCCACAGCAGGGTGCGCAGCTTGTCGTCGGTGTGGAACGTCACACCGTGGTCGATGGCGTAGAGCCGGCCGCCGGCGGCGGGCAGCAGGTGGCCGCCCTTGCGGTCGCCGTTGTTGATCACGGCGTCGAGGACGGCGAGGCGGCGCAGCCGGACGTCGTCGGCGTGCACGAGCAGCGCGGGGCGGCCCTCGCCGGTCTCGGCGTAGCCGACGGCCTTCCAGCCGGGTCCCGGCTCGTCGCCGTCGACGAGGGCGAGCAGGTCGGCGCCGCCGGGCGCCGCCGCCGTGTCGTCCTTCTCGTCGCCCTCGTCCTGCCCGTCCCGCCCGTCGTGCCCGTCCGCGGGCGGGATCCAGAGCTGGCACATGCCCTCGCCGAACGGCCCGTCGCGCAGCACCGTCGGCGGCACCAGCCCCCAGCCGGTGGCCTGCGAGACCTCGTACGCCGCGACCTCGCGCTGCGCCAGCGTGCCGTCCGGGAAGTCCCACAGCGGCCGCTCCCCCGCGACCGGCTTGTACACGCACTCCGCCGTGCGCCCGCCGTGGGCGACGGTGCAGAACAGGACCGCGTTCGACGCGCCGCGGATGCGTCCGGTGACGGTCAGCTCGCCGCCGGTGAGCAGCGCGCGGGCCTCGTCGGATGCCAGGGCGAGCGGGCTCACTCCCCCCGGCGGTATCCGTTCTGGCGCGGACATACGTGTCCCTCCGGGTCGAGCGGCAGGCTGCACAGCGGGCAGGGGGGCCGGCCGGCGTTCACCACGTCGTTGGCCCGCTTGGCGAAGGCGCGCGCCATCTGCCCGGTGAGGCGTACGCGCAGCATCGGCGGGCCGTTCTCGTCGTCCTGCAGCAGCGCCTCCTCGGCCGCCGCCAGGTCCTCGTCGGAGTCGGCGTCCAACTCGACCAGGGCCTGCGCCTCGACGACCATCCGCTCGCTCTCCGCGTCCCACGCCAGCGCCATCGTGCCGACCCGGAACTCCTCCTCGATGGGGGCGTCCAGGGGTGCGGTGTCGGACAGCTCGGCGGGGGCGACGGCCGGCACGTCGCTGGTGCCGCCGCTGCGCCGTACGACCTCGTCGAGAAGCTCGTCGATCCGCTGGGCCAGCGCGGACACCTGCGCCTTCTCCAGCGCAACGCTGGTCGTACGGCCGGACTTGGACGCCTGCAGGAAGAAGGTGCGGCGCCCCGGCAGCCCGACCGTGCCGGCCACGAAGCGGTCCGGCGGGTCGTAGAAGTACACCTCACGCGGCACGTGCTGCTCCGATTACTCGACTCCTGAACGGGATCCGCTGCGGGCCCGATCCGACCACCCTACTGCGCGAGCTGATCATCGGGGATCAACCGGCTCCGGCACCGCCGCCCACCTCCGCGGCGGACGCGTCCGCCGCGCTCTCCCGCGCCCCGTCCGCCCCCGGCGCCGCCGCGGGAGGCGGCGGCGCGAGGCCGTCGAGGGCACCGGTGTCGCCGAGTCGCAGCACGAAGGGGCGCAGGGGCGTGTACCGGATCGCGGTGACGGAGGCGGGGCCGACGGCGATGCGCTGGAAGAGGTCCAGGTGCATCCCGAGGGCGTCCGCCACCACGGACTTGATGACGTCGCCGTGACTGCACATCACGTACAGCGCCTCCGGCCCGTGCTCGGCGGTCACGGTGGCGTTCCAGTCCCGTACCGCCTCGACGGCGCGCGCCTGCATCGCGCGCATCGTCTCGCCGCCGGGGAACACGGCCGCCGAGGGGTGCTGCTGCACGGTGGCCATCAGCGGGTCCTCCGCCAACTCGGCGAGCTTGCCGCCGGTCCACTCGCCGTAGTCGCACTCGGTCAGCCGCTCGTCGACGTGCACCGGCAGCTCCGGGCGGGCGGCCAGCAGCGGCTTCAGCGTCTCGCGGCAGCGTTCGAGCGGGCTGGTGACCACGGCGGCGGGTGCCAGGGCGGCCAGCCGGGCGGGCAGCGCGGCGGCTTGCCCGGTGCCGCGCTCGTCCAGCCCGACACCCGGGCTGCGGCCGGCGAGCACGCCGTCCACGTTGGCCGTGGAGCGGGCGTGCCGGAGCAGGAGGAGGGTCGGCATGGCAGCCAGCGTACGTCCTGCGCGACAGGCGGCACGGTTCGGGAAAGAATGACGGTGTGATCGTCGACTGCGCGCTCTACCGGCACGGCCGGCGCGTACCCGCGCCCGCCGACGTCCCGGCCGTGCTCGCGCAGGCGCGCGCGGACGAGGACACCTTCTGCTGGATCGGGCTCTTCGAGCCGTCACGCGAGGAGTTCGACGCCCTGACGCGCGGGCTCGGCCTGCACCCGCTCGCCGCGGAGGACGCGGTCACCGCGCACCAGCGGCCGAAGCTGGAGGTGTACGACGCGGCGCTGTTCCTCGTGCTCAAGCCCGTGCTCTACGACGACAGCACCGACACCATCACCGTCAGCGAGATCAACACCTTCGTCGGCGACTCCTTCGTGGTCACGGTGCGGCACGGCGAGGCGAACCCCCTCGGCGGGGTACGGGCCCGGCTGGAGGGGCAGCCGGAGGTGCTGGCGCACGGGCCGACGGCGGTGGTGTACGCGGTGTGCGACGCCGTCGTCGACAACTACCTCGACGTCGCGGACGACTTCCACACCGACCTGGAGGAACTGGAGGCCGAGGTCTTCCAGCCCGGCGGCCGCGACACCGGCCGCTCGGCGGGGCGGATCTACGACTTCAAGCGGCAGGCGCTGGAGTTCCGGCGCGTCACCGGCCCGCTGGCCGACCCGATCGGGCGGCTGGCGGGGGCCGGGCTGCCGTTCGTCAACGAGCGGGCCCGGCCCTTCTTCCGCGACGTCGGCGACCATCTCATGCGCGTCAACGAGCACCTGGAGACCATCGACCGGCTGCTGTCCGACATCCTCGCCGCGCACCTGGCGCGGGTGGGGGTGCAGCAGAACGACGACATGCGGAAGATCTCCGCGTACGCCGCCATGGCCGCGGCGCCGACCGTCATCGGCAGCATCTACGGCATGAACTTCGACCACATGCCGGAGCTGCACTGGACGCTGGGGTATCCGGCCGTGCTGCTGGTGATGGCGTCGGTGGTGCTGTGGCTGTACCTGTTCTTCCGCAGGCGCGGCTGGCTGGGGGGCGACGGGCGCTGAGGGCCGCGCTTCCCCGGCCGGGTGCCGTACGCGGCCGCGTGCCGTTCGCGTCAGGCGAACTCGGTCGCGGTGCGCGGCGGCCCGCCGAGCGCGTCGCGGCGCTCCGGCATCCGCAGCGACACCATCCGCCGCCAGCCGCCGGCGCGTTCGTACGCGTACACCGCGTCGATGCCCGCGGACAGCAGCGCGCGTCTGGCGCGCGACCACTTCAGGATCCGCCCCATGTGGGACATCACCGCGTGGCTCACGTCCCGGTAGACCCGGATCTCCGCGAGCGCCGCCTCGCGCAGGGCGGCCTGGACACGCCTGCCGTGCCCCTGCGCGGCCATGGTGAGCAGTTCCTCGTGGCAGTACGCGAGGTGGTTGTCCTCGTCGTGGGAGATCATCCGCACCGCGCGGCCGATGTCCGGATGGTCGCCGAAGTACTTGAGGAGCATCCGCATCTGGTCCGACGCCCGCTGCTCGGTGACCCTGCTGTGCGCGAGGTAGGTGATGATGTCGGACTCGGTGAGCTGCCCGTCGCGGCGAAGCTGGTCGTGGGCGAGGCCGATGCCGATGCCCTCCAGCAGCATCGTGTAGTCGGTCTCGCCGGGGACGTCCACCGGCTCCAGGCCGCGCTTCTTCAGCAGCGCCTGGAAGATGCGGCCGTGCTTGTCCTCGTCGGCGCCGTGCCGGGCCACCTTGGGGGCCAGCTCCCGGTACGAGTCGGGGACGAGGACGGAGATGCGGGCGTTCTCCCAGCCGCCCTGGGCCTCCCCGGCGGCGGCGATGGAGCAGAACAGCCGGAAGGTGTCGTCGTTGTCGAGGATCTCCTGGTACAGGTCCTTGGCCGAGAGCATGTCACCGTCGCCTTTCACTGCCGGAATACACCCGTATCCGAGTGAATGACGGGGATGCCCTTGACGCAACACCGCGGTGCGCACCCTCCGCCATGCGGGCGATACGTCACCTGTACGAGGACGGTGCGTGGGAGGGGGCGACGGCCGTGGCGGGGAGGGCCCCGAGCCCCCACCACGGCCGCGGGGCTAGGCGAGGCCGGCGCGCTCCAGCGCCTCCACTCCGGCGCGTACGCCCGCGATGCGCTCCTCGCGCGTGAACCCGGACGGCGCCAGCGACAGGGACGTCACCCCCGCCTCCGCGTACGCCCGCATCCGGTCCGCGATCCGCTCCACCGGGCCGAGCAGCGTGGTGGCGTCGATCAGCTCCTGCGGCACGGCGGCGGCCGCGGCGGCCTTGTCGCCGGCGAGGTACGCGGACTGGATCTCGGCGGCCTCGCGCTCGTACCCCATGCGCCCGGCGAGGCGGTTGTAGAAGTTCTGCTCGGCGCTGCCCATGCCGCCCACGTAGAGGGCGGTGTACGGGCGGAAGACGTCGGCGAGCGCGGCCACGTCGTCGCCCAGGGCCAGGGGGACCGTGGGCACGATGTCGAAGCCCGCCAGGTCCTTGCCCGCCTTCGCCCGCCCGGCGCGCACGTGGCGCAGGGTGGTCTCCTCGGCGTGCTCCGGCGAGTAGAAGACGAGCAGGGCACCCTCGGCGATCTCGCCGGTCTGCTCCAGGTTCTTCGGGCCGATGGCGGCGATGTAGACGGGGATGTGCTCGCGTACGGGGTGCACGGTCAGCTTGATGGGCTTGCCGGGCCCTCCGGGCAGCGGCAGCGTCCAGTGCTCGCCCGCGTACGCCAGCCGCTCGCGCGACAGCGCCTTGCGCACGATCTCCACGTACTCGCGGGTGCGGGCGAGCGGCTTGCCGAACTCCACCCCGTACCAGCCCTCGGAGACCTGCGGCCCGGACACGCCGATGCCCAGGCGGAAGCGTCCCTCGGTGAGGGAGTCGAGGGTGGCGGCGGTCATCGCGGTCATGGCGGGGGCGCGGGCCGGGATCTGGAAGATCGCGGAGCCCACGTCGATGCGCTCGGTCTTGGCGGCGACCCAGCTCAGCACGGTGGCCGCGTCGGAGCCGTATGCCTCGGCCGCCCAGCACACGTCGTAGCCGAGGCGGTCGGCCTCCTGCGCGACGGCGAGGTTGTCGGCGTCCATGCCGGCGCCCCAGTAGCCGAGGTTGATCCCGAGCCGCATGCGGGCCTCCCTGCTCTCCGGCGCCTCGCGCCGAGGTTTCGTACCGGTGGGTAATATATCTGTGCGACTCTAGCGCGACGGTCCGCGCCGCGCAGCGCGCCGTCCCCAGTAATCTCAACGCCCATGGAGCACAGGCAACTCGGCCGCACGGGCCTTCGCGTCTCCCGCATGGGACTGGGCACCCTCACCTGGGGGCGGGACACCGGAGAGCCCGAGGCGGCCGGACTGCTGAAGACGTTCTGGGAGGCCGGCGGGACGCTCGTCGACACCGCCGACGTGTACGCCGACGGCGGCGCGGAGTATCTGCTGGGACGCCTGCTGGGGGACCTCGTACCGAGGCGGGACATCATCGTCGCCACGAAGGCGGGCAGCGTGCCCGACCCCGAGCGCCGCTTCGACACCTCCCGGCGGCACCTGCTCGGTGCGCTCGACGCCTCGCTGGAGCGGCTGGGCACCGACTACGTCGACCTGTGGCAGGTGCACGCCTTCGATCCGTACACGCCGCTGGACGAGACCCTCCAGGCCCTCGACACCGCCATAGCGTCCGGACGGGCGCGCTACGCGGGCGTGAGCAACTTCAGCGGCTGGCAGCTCGCCAAGGCCGCGACCTGGCAGCTCGCGGGCGCCGCGGGCGGTGGCGTGGGCGCGGCGGGCGCTCGGACGCGGCTGGCGTCGACGCAGATGGAGTACTCGCTGCTGCAGCGCGGGGTGGAGCGGGAGGTGCTGCCGGCCGCCCTGGACCTGGGCGTGGGCCTGCTGCCGTCGTCCCCGCTCGGCCGCGGCGTGCTGACCGGCAAGTACCGCGACGCCACGCCGCCGGGGTCGCGCCTGGCCTCGGAGCACCTGGCCCCGTTCGTCGTGCCGTACCTGGACGAGGAGGCGAGCCGGGTGGTCGACGCGGTGACCACGGCGGCGGACGGGCTGGCCGTGACGCCGCTGGAGGTGTCGCTCGCCTGGGTACGGGACCGGCCGGGGGTGACGGCGCCGCTGGTCGGGGCGCGCAACGCCGAGCAGTTGTCGGCGGCGTTGTCGGTGGAGGGTCTTACGCTTCCTGACGAGATCTGCCAGGCGCTCGACGACGTGTCGGCGCCCGTGCACCGCTATCCCGATCAGGACTGGAGCACGCTGTGAACGACGCACCGGAGGCCGCGGAGACGGCGGCGGGGGGCGGTACGGGGCCGGGGGCTGCGGCTGCGGGGGACGACGGCGGGGGCGTGGAGTCCGGCGTGCGCGGGGAGCCGGGCGGGACCGGCGGGGACGAGTCCGACGCGAGCGCGGAGACCGATGAGGGTGCGGCGGCCGACGCGGGTGCGGCGGCCGACGCGGGTGCGGCGGCCGGGGACGGCGGCGGGGATGCGGACGGCGGCGGGGAGCGCCCGCGACGGGCCGCTGCGGCCGTCGAGAGCGGGACCGCGCTGACCGGGAAGGCGGCGGAGCTGCTGGCCGCCGTGCGGGCCGTGGAGCGGGGCGAGCGTGACGCCACCGCGTTCTTCCCCGCTCCCGCGCGGGCGCCCGCGCCCCGGCCCGTACGGCGCGCGGAGCCACCGGCCGGGACGAGGCCGGTGCCCGGCGCTGAGGCGGGTGCCGAGCCGGCGCAGGCGGCGCGTCCGCCGGAGCCGAGTGCGGAGGCGGTGGCCGCCGTACGGCAGTTGCTCGCCGGGGCGGGCGCCCCCGAGGGTCCGGCGGCCCGCGTCGCCGGGCAGTTCGGCGAGGGCGCGGCGGAGTTGTTGCGTACGGACCCGTGGCAGTTGCTGGCGGTGCCGGGCGTACGGCCGTCGCAGGCCGACGAGTTCGCCCGCGGGCTGCTGGAGTCCGCGGAGCCCGGCGACGAGCGCCGGGTGGAGGCGCTGGTGGGCTGGCTGCTGACGCAGGCGGCCCTCAGGGGGCACACCGCGCTGGAGTTCCCGACACTGGCGGAGGCCCTGGAGGGGTACGGGGTGCCGGACGCCGAGGAGGCGCTGCGCGAGGCGGCGTCGACGGGCGGCGTGCTGGTCTTCGAGGAGCGCGAGGAGCGCGGGCAGCCGCCCGCGTCGGCCCCCGCCCCCGAGGGCGAGGAGGACGGCGAGGAGGAGGTCCCCGTACGGCTGCTGCTCGGCCTGGAGCGCTACGCGATGGCGGAGGAGAGCCTGGCGGACGGCCTGTCCCGGCTCGTCGGCACGTTCACGCCGCCCCCGGGTCCGGCGGAGGACGACGCCGACGGGCAGGGCGGGGAAACCGCCGTCCGGGCCGTGGGCGCGGGCGCGTGGGAGACCGCGGCCGGCGCCGCGCCGTCGCCCTCCGCCGCGGAGCTGATCCGTGCCGCCGCGGGCAGCGGTCTCGTGCTGCACAGCGGCGGTGAGGCCGCTCGCGCGGAACCGGCGGCGCTGGTCGCCGCGGCCCGCGCCCTGGGGCTGCGCGCGTACGCGGCCGCCCACACCGACGACGGCCGCACCCGGCTGGCCGGCCTGCTCGCCGCGGCGGCCACCGGCTCGGAGGCCGCCGGCCCGGGGGACCACCCCGCGCCCGGAGCGGACCCGGCCGACGCCGGCGCCGTGACCGTGCGCGGGCTGCTCTCCGGTCGGGAGGGCCCCGGGCGCGACGCGGACGGGCTGCTCGCCGTCGACGTGCTGGCCGTGCTGGACGCGCCGCAGCTCGACGCCGAGGCCGCCGCCGCCCTCGTCGAGGCCCTTCCCGACGGCGCCCGGCTGGTCCTCAGCGGCGACCCCGGGCTGCTGGAGTCCGCGGGACCCGGCCGGGTCTACGCCGACGTCGCCGCCGCGCGGGTCTGCCCGCAGGTCACGTCCCGTACCCCCGACCCGGGCCCGATCGGCGAGCTGGTCTCCGGCGTCGGCGCCGGCGAGCTGCAGGCCGTGGCGGCGCCCGGCAAGGAGGTCGTGATCGTCCCGGTGCAGGACCCCGGCGAGGCGGTGCACCGCACGGTGCAGCTCGTCGCGGACTCCGTGCCGCGCGCTCTCGGGGTGCCCGCCGCACAGACGCAGGTGATCGCCGTGGGGCACGGCGGCGCCGCCGGCACCCGGGTGCTGAACGCGGCGCTGAAGGAGCGGCTGAACCCCGGCCCCGGCACGTTCGGCGGCTTCGACACGGGCGACCGCGTCGTCTACGTCCCCGCCCCCGGCACCGCCGTACCCGGCCTGGTCACCTCCGGTGACGACGCCGGGCTGCACCTCGACTGCGACGGCACGGCCGTCACCGTCCGGCCGGACCGGGTCGCCGAGGCCGTACGGCACGGCTGGGCGCTGACCGCGCACCAGGCGGCGGGGCGGCGCTGGCCCGCCGCGGTGGTCGTCGTGCCCGGGGACGCGGAGGCGGCGCTGAGCCGTGCCTGGGCGTACACGGCGTTCAGCCGCGGCGAGCGGCACCTGTCCGTCGTGCACGGCGCGGGCCCCGTGCTGGCCCGGCGCCTCGCGGAGGTGCCGGCACCGCGGCGTACGACGCGGCTGCGGGGCCTGCTCGACGCCCAGACGCGAGCCTGAGCGTGCGACCGGCACCGGACGGCCGTGGCCCGGCGCGTCCGCGCCGGGCCCGCAGCGCCGCCCTCAGCGGCCCGTGTCCACCCGTTCCAGCTCGTCGTCGCCGTCGTCCAGCTCGTCGAGCGCGTCGACCACCCGGTCGTCCTCCCGCGCCTCGACGTCCTCGTCCTCGATGTCCGCCTCGTCGTCCGCGTCGAAGTCCAGCTCGTCCTCGAACGACGCGCTGACGTCGAAGCGGCAGATCACCAGCTCGGGATCGACCTGGTCGAACGGCGCCGACAGCCACTCCCCCGGCTCCGCCGGCTCCTCCGCCGCCGCCACCCAGACCGCGGAGTCGCCCTCGGAGAGGCCGAACTCCCGGTGCCGCGAGGCGATCTCGTCCGGTTCGAACTCGCCGAAGAGCACCCCGACCGCCGCCGTCAGGCTGCTGCCCACGGCCTCCCGGTCGTCCGCGTCGTCCACGCCCGCGACATCCGGGTCGAGGTCGGCGATGCGCTGTGCCTGAGCCAGCAACCGGTGCGGCTCCGCCACCGTGTAGTCCCGGCGGATGAGGACGCTGAGCGCCCCCGGTTCGTCGGGCCCGGTGTAGGCGGGCAGCGTGTCGCTGCTGGGGATCTCGAAGGGGGTCACCTCGTCGTGGACCTCGTACAACACCTCGTCGTACGCCTCGGCTGCCGCTGCCAGCTCCTCGAAGGCGGCATAGACGGCAGAGCCCTCCTCGCCGGACCGGCGCTCGACCGCTTCGAGGTGGCGGTCGATCGCGGCTTTCAGCACCGACGCGGCGGCGCGTACCTCGGCAGCCGTAGGCTGCGCAGCATCAGACATAGTGCAGACGCTATCCGGAGCGAGGCACTTTCCGCACAATGGATGCGATGCCGGAATACGAGTTTCGTGATGTCTATGTGCCGCGGGGAGTCTCACGGGCCGCTGCGGCGAGGCTCCTGACCGACCAAGCCGAGTACGGGCACTGGGAGTTGCACCGGCTCAGGCTGTATCCCGACGGCAGCCGCAGGGCGCGGCTGCGGCGCCGGATCATCAGACAGGTGCGAGCGACATGGTGAGGCCCGCGGAAGCCCGTCCCTCGCGTGGATAAGCCGCCGACCTGCGGTTTCCACCCGCCCAGCGGGCCGGCGCCGGACGGCGCCGAGCCGCGGCGGAGACGACGGAGGGGCGGGTCCGGCTGTCCGGACCCGCCCCTGCCGCCGACTACTTGATCAAGCTTCCCGCCCGGTCGGGGCGGCCGGCTCGATCAGGCCGCTGACGCGCGGGCGCGGCGGTAGAGGACCGCGCCGCCCAGCAGCAGGCCGCCGCTGAGCGGGATGAGGGCACCCAGCGGGATGCCGGAGCCGGTCTCCGCGAGCTGCTCCGGCTCGGAGACCGGCGCGGCGTGCGTCTCGTGGTTCGGCGGGGTGTGGCTTCGCTCCTTGGGCTCCTCCGGGGTGTCGGGCCGCTCGGGGGTGTCCGGCCGGTCGGGCCGGTTCGGCTCCTCCGCGGTCGGCGGCTCCTCGGGCTCGGGCGGCTTCGGGATGGCACCGTTGCCGCACTCGTTGCCGATGGCGGGGTTGGCGACGCCGACGACGTTGGCGGAGTTGCCGCACACGTTCACCGGTACGTCGACGGGCACCTGCACCGTGTTCCCGGAGAGCACGCCCGGGGACTGCGACGACTGGCCCTGGGCCGCGGCGCCGCCGCCCGCGGGATGGCCGCCGGTCTGGCTGCCGGCGTCGGGCTGCGTACCGACGCCGGTCTCCGTACCGCCGGTCTCCGCGCCGCCGGTCTCCGCGGCGTGGGGCTTCGTGCCGCCGCCGTCGTTGACGCACGTGTTGCCGACCGCGGGGTTGAGCACCCCGCCGACGTCCACCGTGTTGCCGCACGCGTTCACCGGTACGTTCACCGGCACCTGAACCGTGTTGCCGGAGGCGATGCCGGGGGAGTTCTGCGCGGCGCCCTGGGCGCCCGCGTCGGCCTGTGCCGTGGCGCCGCCTACGGCGGCCAGCATGCCGCCCGCGGCGGCGATGGTGAACAGGCCCTTCCTTGCGACATGTCGCATGGGTCTTTCCTGCCTTCTGAGCTCTGGGTACTCGAGCAGGCGGGCCGTCCCCGTCCCGCTCGTCCAAAAAGCCCGTCCGGCCCCGGAACGCTCAGCGCGCCCCGGGGCCGTACGGTCACCCCCCTTACGGGAGGTTCAACGTCACTTGTTGATGCAGGTGTTGCCGAACGTCGGGTTCAGCAGCCCGACCACGTTCACGGTGTTGCCGCAGGCGTTCACGGGGATGTGAATCGGGGCCTGCACGACGTTGCCGGACAGCACGCCCGGGGACTGCAGGGCAGCGCCCTGAGCACCCGAGTCGGCGGCGGCGACGCCGGCGCCCGCGAGCATGAGACCGCCCGTGGCAGCCGCCGCGGCGACAACCTTCTTGATCATTCTTCCTCCTCGTTGACGGTGCGGCCCCAGCAGCGGACCGCACCCAATGCAACGACGAGGCAGGTATCGGGCTACGCACTTATCGTGCCATTCACCCGTTTCAGTCCGTTTGGCACAGGTGGTCGATTCGACGGCGTACGTCACCTGCCCGCGACCGCACCTCCGTCCGGGAGAAACCCCAGCTCAGCAGGCGTCGAGGAACCGGTCCAGCACCCGGACGCCGAACTGCAGACCCGCGACCGGTACCCGCTCGTCGACCCCGTGGAACATCCCGGCGAAGTCCAGCTCCGGCGGCAGCTGCAGCGGCGCGAAGCCGAAGCAGCGGATGCCGAGGTCGTCGAAGGACTTGGCGTCGGTGCCGCCGGAGAGGCAGTACGGCACGGCGCGGGCGATCGGATCCTCCGCCTTGAGGGCCGTCGCCATGGCGTCGACCAGCGCCCCGTCGAAGGTGGTCTCCAGCGCCTTGTCGGCGTGCACGTCCTCGCGCTTGACGCGCGGGCCGAGGATCCGGTCGAGGTCGGCGAGGAACTCCTCCTGGTATCCCGGCAGGAAGCGGCCGTCGACGTGCGCCGTGGCCTGCCCGGGGATCACGTTCACCTTGTAGCCGGAGCCGAGCATGGTGGGGTTGGCGGTGTTGCGGAGGGTGGCGCCGATGATCTTCGCGATGCCGCCGAGCCGGGCGAGGGTGGCGTCCATGTCCTCGGGGTCCAGCTCGACGCCGAGGGCGTCGCCGAGCTCGTCGAGGAAGCCGCGTACGGACTTGGTCAGCCGCACCGGGAACTCGTGCCGCCCCAGCCGGGCCACGGCCTCGGACAGCTCGGTGATGGCGTTGTCACGGTTGGTCATCGAGCCGTGCCCGGCGGTCCCGTCGACCGTCAGGCGCATCCAGTGCATGCCCTTCTGCGCGGTCTCGATGAGGTACAGCCGTACGTCCTCGTTCACGGTGAACGAGAAGCCGCCGACCTCGCCGATGGCCTCGGTCACGCCCTCGAACAGCTCCGGCCTGGTGTCCACGAGGTGCCTGGCCCCGTAGAGCCCGCCGGCCTCCTCGTCGGCGAGGAAGGCCAGCACCACGTCGCGCGGGGGCTTGCGGCCGGTGCGCAGCCGCTCGCGTACGACGGCGAGGGTCATGGCGTCCATGTCCTTCATGTCCACCGCCCCCCGCCCCCAGACGCAGCCGTCGGCGACCTCGCCGGAGAAGGGGTCGTGGGTCCAGTCGGCGGCGTTGGCCGGTACGACGTCGAGGTGGCCGTGGATGAGCAGCGCGGGCCGCGAGGAGTCCTCGCCCTCGATCCGCGCCACGGTCGACGCCCGCCCGGGGTGCGACTCGAAGATCTCCGGCTCGAGACCCACCTCGGCCAGCTTCTCCGCCACGTACTCCGCGGCCGCCCGCTCCCCGGGACCGGAGTGGTCGCCGTAGTTGCTGGTGTCTATCCGGATCAGCTCACGGCAGAGGTCGACGACCTCGCTCTCCGCGCGCTCGACGGTGCCGCCACGGGCGTTCTCCGGCTGGCTCACGATGCCTCCCTGGCACGTTCGGGGTCCACGCCCCATCCTGCCCCGCCGGACCCCCCGACCCAACCCGCGGGGTGATCGCGGGACCCCGCGGGTTTGCTAGGGTGTACCGCGTCGCGGCGGGCCCCGCCCGCGCGGCTTCCACCGGTCCAGGTGGCGGAATGGCAGACGCGCTAGCTTGAGGTGCTAGTGCCCGTATTAGGGCGTGGGGGTTCAAGTCCCCCCCTGGACACGAACCTTATCCCCAACTGGTGTGGGTCGAGCTTGGCCTCCACACGCACCAGTTGACGTTTGGGTTGGTAGATCAACTTCAGGCCGAGGTTCTGGTAGACCTCGGCTTTCGCTTCCGGCTCCGCGGTGGCGAGGACTCGCCTGATAGAGCCCAGCGGTTTGATCATGGCGTGGATCTCCTCCTTGGTCATCGGGCGCTCCCCGGAACTCTGGGCACTCTGAGCAACTGCCTCTGCACGCCGGGCCTGCACTTCGTCGGTCCATCGCGCGACGAGTTTCGGGTCGGTGCCGGCTTCCAGCGCCTCCCGGTAGCGGGTCAGCTTGGCGTCGCACTCGGCGATCACTCGCTTGGCCTCTTCTGCCGGCGGGGCGGGAGACGACTGAACCGCCCCGCGTCGAATGGAGACTCGATTTCATGAAAGGATCGAGTCATAGCACGACCTTCCCGTTACCCGCTTGAGCTCCGCCGTCGTGCGGTGCGCATGGTCGCCGAGGTGCGCGACGACTACCCGAACGAGACGGCCGCTCTGCAAGCGGTCACCGACAAGCTCGGCATCGGTTCCCGCGAGACGCTGCGGAACTGCTGAAGCAGCACGAGATCGACGCGGGGACGCGGCCGGGGACGACGACGTAGGAATCGGCCCAGCTCAAGGCGATGAAGAAGGAGATCGCCGAGCTGAAGCGGGCGAACGAGATCCTCACGCGCTCGTAGCGTTCATCGACGAGCACCGGGACCGCTTCGGCGGGGTCGAGCCGATCTGCAGGACGCTCACCGAGCACGACTGCAAGATCGCACCTTCCACCTACTACGCCCACAAGAAACGACTGGCCACCCCGTCCGCCCGTACCGTGCGGGACACGGAACTCAAGGAGCTAATCCGGCAGGTCCACAGCGACAACTACCTGGTCTACGGAGCCCGGAAGATCTGGCGAGAGCTGAACCGGCGAGGTCACGCGGTGGCCCGCTGCACCGTCGAACGGCTGATGCGCGAGCCGGGAATCGCCGGCGCCGTCCGCGGCAAGAAGGTCATCACCACGATCCCGGACCGGCAGGCCGAGCGGGCACCGGACCGGGTGGACCGCGACTTCGTCGCGAGCGCGCCGAACCGCTGCTGGGTCGCGGACTTCACGCACGTGGCTACCTGGGCCGGGGTGGTCTACGTCGCCTTCGTCGTGGACACCTTCTCCCGCCGCACCGTCGGCTGGTCCGCCGCGGCATCGAAGGAGACCCGGCTCGTCCTGGACGCTCTGGAGATGGCGCTGTGGCAGCGCGACCGCGATGAACACCCCCACGTTCACGGCGAGTTGATACACCACAGCGATGCGGGCAGCCAATACACCAGTTTCAAGCTGGCCGAACACCTGGACGCGGCCTCTCCCCTCCGGTTCCGGCAGGTCGGGGTGGGATCAGTCGTCGAGGAGCGCGGCGATGGCGTCGGCGCCGCCTCGGTCCAGCCAGGCGGGGAAGTCCAGGAGGGCGGGGTGGCGTCGGCGTAGGGCTGGGATGTCGGCCTGCCAGATGCCGTGTGGGTTGGTGATGGTGCGCCTGGCACGCTCGGACAGGTGGTCATCCTCGGCCGTGACCTGCTTGTAGGTGACTTCCCTGCCGAGGTGCTGGCTGATGAGGCGCACGGCGGCGTCGGGGGTCAACTCGTCGCCTGCCAGTTCCAGGGCCTGGCCGAGGTAGGAGGCGGGGTCGGCGAAGGCGTGGGCGGCGAAGGCGCCGATGTCGCTGACGGCGATCAGTTGCACGGGGGTGTCCGGGGCGAAGAGGTGACGCAGGACGCCGTCGGCGGAGATGCCGCCGAGCGGCAGTCCGGGAGTGGCGTGGTTCTCCATGAACCGAACGGGCCTGAGGGCGGTCGTCGGCAGCCCGAGGGCCTTGATGTGTTGTTCGATGGTCCACTTGGACTCCCAGTAGGGGATTCCGGTGTCCCGCTCGGCGCCGCCGACGGAGGCGAAGACCAGGTGGCCGACGCCGCTCGCCGCGGCGGCCTCTGCGAGGTTCCGGCCGCGCCGGATCTCACGTTCGCCGTCCATGTCGTCCGGGGTGACGGCGAAGACGCCGTGGGCTCCGGCCATGGCTGCTTCGAGGCTGTCGGGATCGTCGAGGTCGCCGCGGCGCGGTTCCGCGCCGGCCGCCGCGAGCTTGCGGGCGGCGGGACTGGCGGGGTCGCGGACGAGGATGCGGACCGGCCAGCCGTCGGCGAGCAGGCGGGTCGCGGCGGCTCCGCCCTGCCGGCCGGTGGCGCCGGCGACAAGGATCGGCTTGCCGGTACTGCCCGCAGTGGCTGCGGGCATGGGCGGACGCTCGATGGGGTGGCTCATGGCACCGTCTCCGGACATCGGTAAGCTGAGACTGTCTCGAAAAAGATATCGAGGCTGTCTCGATTTTTCCAGTAGAGGTTCGCCCATGGGCACCGGTACACCTGCACGTCGACGTCCCCTGCGAGCGGACGCGCGCCGCAACCGCGAGCGGTTGCTCGCCGAGGCGGCGGCGGCGTTCGCCGAGCACGGTATGGACTTTTCGCTGGAGGAGATCGCGCGCCGGGCCGGGGTGGCCAACGGCACGCTCTACGGCCACTTCCCCAACCGGCGCGCACTGCTTGAGGCACTGCTGGGCGACCGGATGCGGGTTCTGGCCGGGACCGGCGAGCAACTCCTCGCCGATGCCTCCCCCTTCGACGGCCTGACCGCCTGGATCCGCGAAGCCCTGGTCCACACGACGCTCTACCGCGGGCTGGGCACTGCCCTCATGCAGGCTGTCGAGGACGAGACTTCGGAACTGCACGCGGCATGCCAGGCGGTGCTCGCCGCCGGGGACGCCCTCGTCGTACGGGCACGGGAGGCCGGGCAGGTGCGGCCTGACCTCACCGCCCGGGACGTGTTCGCACTGGTCAATGCGGCGGCGTGGGCGAGCGAGCAGAGCTCGGAACTCCAGGGCGAGCGACTGCTGACCTTCACGCTGGACGGGTTCCGGAGAGCGCCGACACTTCCCTGACGCGCGTCGGGCAGCCGGCATCTGGGCACGTCCATCGGGTCTGTCGCTAATCTTGTGACGGGGCAGCTGCTTGATCGTTCTCGGTGCGTGTGCAGCTCAGGGGGTTTGCAGCAGGTCCTGGCGCATCTGGCCGGTGTGATCGTGGAGTCCGTGGACCGGTATACGGACCTGGTCATGTTGCGTACGCGTTCGCGTACGGCTTCGGCGTGCTGTCCGCGGTGTGGCGGAAGATCGGGTCGGGTCCATGGACGGTACGAACGGCGGTTGAGAGACGCCCCGTTGGGCGGGGTTCCGGTGGTGATTGTGCTGCTCATACGGCGTTCAAGTGCCTGTCCGCCGATTGCCCGGCGGTGACGTTCGCGGAGCCGATACCGGGTTTGGCCGGCCCGCATGCCCGCTACACGTCAGTACTGCGTGGGCAGTTGAACCGGGTCGCCGAAGTGCTGGCCGGCAGGCCGGGCTCCAGGCTCGCCAGAAGACTCGGCATGACGGTGGCCAAGGACACCTCCTTCGACTTCTTCGGACCACGCCCCTGCCAGAACCGGGAGCGGTCCGTGTGCTCGGGGTGGATGAATTCGCCCTGCTCAAGGGGCATACCTACGCCACGATCCTGGTCTATCTCGAAGCCCGACGGCCGATCGACGTCCTGCCCGGCCGGGACGCCGGGCCGGTGGCCCGCTGGCTCGCCGGCCATCCCGAGGTGGAGATCGTATGCCGGGACCGTGCTACCGCCTACGCAGAGGCCGCCAGCCAGGCTGCCCCGCAGGCGGTCCAGGTCGCTGACGTGTGGCATTTATGGAGCAACCTGTCGAAGGCCGTCGAGAAGACGGTCTCCGCGCACTACGGCTGTCTCCGCTCCGCCCATGAAGCCGCCGCTGCCGCCAACGAACCGGAACCACCTGCGATGCCGGACGGCTTCCTCGACATCCGTGGACAGCCCCGCCGGATCGTGGCCACCATCCGCGAACGCGACCAAGCTGTCCAGAACCTCCGCCGCGCCGAAGGCCGCTCCTTACGCGGCATCAGCCGCGACCTAGCCTCGCGCTTTCGCGGCGGGTGGCTTCTGGAGGGGACCCGAATGCAGAAGAATGCTTCTGACCTGGGACGATGAGACTTGTCTAGGGTCTGGCCGGACCGGGCCACCGCCCGCGCCGAGATCTTCACATTCATCGAGACCTTCCACAACCGCAAGCGGCTACGCAAGCACCCGACCCGGGGCTATCTCACACCCCTGGAGACACGGCAGCGACGCGAACAAGGCCACACCCTCGCAGCGTAAGCATCGAGTGTCCAAGATCACGAGGGAACTTCAATCGACGTCGCCGCGTCGCCTTTAACCCAGAACTCGTCGCGGATTGCGAGAAGCACACGATCTTCGTCAAACTCGCGAGGTCGGGGAATCCCCCCTACTAGTTCTGGACTGTATGGGCCACAATGTGCTCGGGCCGCTGCCCGCCCGGCTTGCTGCGATGAGATGCGATGGCTGGCTCCTCGGGTCGGGGCCGTTGTAGCCGCGATTCCCAGGGTGGTCAGGGGCTTGCGGCGGACGAGGTGGTCATCGAGTGGACAGCGGCTCACCGTCGGCCAGGCGGCGGCCTTTGTTGGACCCCGGCGCCGCCGAACGGGGGCTCAGGCGGCGCCGGGGTCCTGATGTCGGCCCCGGCGCCGCTTAACGGGGGTATGGGCGGCGTCTTCAGGCCGACGATGGTGGAGCGGAGAAGAACTCCGCTATATGGTGGCCAGGCTGTAGGTGGCGCTCGTTCCGGTCTGGTATCCGGTGTCGACATTCTCCGACTCGCCGCACACGGTCCAGTTGTCGCTGTAGCGGCCGATCCGTACGGTCAGGCGCGTGCACTCGCCGTCATCGGCGGTGCTCTGCAACTGTCCCGTCACCCGAATCGTGCCGGCGTCCGTGCAACTGGTGAGGGTGGCCCGGGCGCCGGAGCCGACGACAGACTCCGTGGTGCAGGCCGCCGCCTTCGTGAAGGGAATGCAGTCGGCGAGGGCCGGGGCGGCGGCAGCGGCCACAATGCCCCCGGTGGCGACGGCGACGCCCAGGGTCCTTGAGATGATGCGCATCGCTCTCCTGATATCTGTGTGATGCCGGTAGGAAGGTGCTCGGCAGCGGACGTGGGCCGGCTCCGCCGGGAGCGCGTGATCAATACGCTATCGGCACCCGCTGGTACGGAACCTTGACGAAGTCCGACCTGGATTCACCCTGCGGCGGACGGAATTGACGACCACACGCAGCTCTGATCACCGCCCGTTCCGCCCCAGCCATTCAGCGCGCAGGTCAGAAATATCCTTGGCGGCCTGTGTCAGATTCTTCTCGGGGGCCCCGACCCCGCCGAGCTGTTCGTGCCGTTCCACCAGCGACTGGATGAACACCCGTCCGGCGTCCGTCAGCGTGCTGTTGTCGCGTATATCCGACAGAACGGCGTCGTTCATGGTCCAGCACTCCGCGTATTTGGACCAGGCTTCGTTTCGCACGGCGTCGTCGTCCGTCGACAGGGCCACGCGGTGCCAGAAGCCGGAAAGATCCAGGTGCGCGTAGACGCCGTGCAGCAGTCCGTCGTACGGCCGCGGGTCCGGGCGCCAGGGGGCCCAGTAGCGGTTGTCTGCGTCCATGGCGTGCAGCGGCATGAGTTCGCTGAGCGCGCCGAGCTTGGCGTGTTGCAGCTCATGGGTGAGCCCTTGGGCGAGGCCGACCGCGTTGGACGGCGTCATCATCAGCACCGCGCCGAAGCCCTGTTCGCTGGTCCCGGCGTAGCGCGCTCGGCCCGGTTCCTCGGTGGCTGATCCCAGGGGCACGATGCAGGACAGCAGGGAGAGCGCGGTGAACCGGTCGCGGCCGGTACCGCGCAGAAGCGGAAGCGCACCTTCCCAGAGCTGGTGCCAGCGTTCGTACGAGGCCTGGCCGCCGACTGCCCCGCGGACGGGCAGCGCTCCCAGGTCGAGGTTCGGATGGAGGTCGTCCAGCGCGACGGGGCGCGGCCCGCCGTCCAGGGAGCGCAGCGGCAGCCAGCGGGGGTCGCCCGAGTGCCAATCCCCGGCGTCGTCCCGGCACACTTCGACGGGCCGCTCACCGGCGCCGGTGAGCACCAGCACGCCGTCCTCTCCCGCGATGTCCACGGCGGATCCGTCGGGAACGGAGAGGCGGAACAAACCCACGGTGGGCAGCGCCAGGTGTGCGCCGTGGACGGTGGCGGCGGTGGTGAAGGACAGGCCGGCGCGTGCCGCCGTGGCCGTGGCGATTCCGCCGAGGTGGGCGAGGTCACGGACTGCTTCGTCCTCCGGTCCGTTCTTCAGGTGGTTGATGCAGTGCTCCAGCCAGGGCCCGACGAGCGGGTACTGGAGCACATCGCGCACGGCTCCGGCAGCGTGCTGCTCGGCGGTCTCGATCAGGTCGGCGTGCCGTGCGGCCAGGGCCGCGGCGGGTGGGGGTGCGGCGGGCATGACGTCGAAGAGCATGCGCAACAGGAGCAGGCGCTTGGTCTGCTGAGCGGCCACGAGAACGGCGAGTGTCTCGTCGTCGCCGTCGGCACGGCCCAGTTGGCGGATCTGTGCGGTGGTCAGGCCGCGGGTGAGAGTTCGGGTCATGACGTGGTCACCTCGTGGAGAGCGTGGGTGACGTGCCGGATGATCCGCTGGAGGTCGGCACAGTACACCGAGGGGTTACGGAAGCCGTTGCCGGCGCGGTAGCGGTGGACGTAGTGCCCACCGCCGCAGGTGTCGACCAGCGTGCAGCGTCGGCACTCTTCGGCCAGTGCGTCCGGCCCGGCATGCCGGGCCGTGACGCCCGGGTGGTCGAGGACATCGTCGAAGCTGTGGGCGAAGACGTCGAGTCCGGTGGCCGCCGCACCCGGGTAGGTTGTCTTGAGGGCGTCGACCTGCTCGATGGTGCCGCCCGTCTCCACGACGACGGCCGCGAACGCTTCGAGCCCGAACACCTCGCTGAGGGCGGGCCGGCCGAGCAGCGCTGCGATGCACTCCTCGAAGAAGCGGATGCGGGTGCGGCGGCGGTCGGCCCGCCACCACCGGTCGAAGACGGCGCACAGCCAGTCTCCGTACGGTGCGGGGTCCCCGGGTGCGGCCGGGAGTCCGGCCGGCGGGTTGGTCCAGTTCCCGTACGGGAGCAGGAAGTCGAGGGCCGGCGGGTCGAACGCCGTCAGTGATTCGTAGACCTCGACGGGGTCCGCGTCCAGGTCGATGACACACAACACCCCGGCGTAGGCCCCGCGGTGACCGGGCTCGGCGAGCATCCGCGCGGCCCGTTCGACCGCGGGCCACGAGGGCCGGCCTGCGTGGTCCACCCGCTGGTCGTTGTGGTGGGCGAGCCCGCCGTCCATGCTCAGTCCGACGCGGATGCCGTGGCGAGCGAGCGCATGGAGCCGGTCTTCGGTGAGCAGCACGCCGTTGGTCTGCAAGGTGACGAAGACCTCGCAGCCGTCGGGCACCTGCTCGCGCACGTCCTGGACGTACGCGCCCAGGATTTCGGGATCGGTGAGCAGCGGCTCGCCTCCGTGCAGCACGAGGGAGACGGCGGGCAGCCGGTGGCGGGCCGCGTGCTCACCGATGCGCCGGGCCATCTGGCGCAGCATCCGCGGCGACGCGGTGACCGGCTGGTCCCGCCAGCCCTGGTCTGCGGCGAAGTACATGTAGCAGTACCGGCAGGCGAGGTTGCAGCGGCTGTTGACCTTGACGATGAACTGCCGGAAGGGCACAACCTGCGCGACCGGCACCGGGTCGCCTGTCGAGTCCACCGTGTTACGGCCAGATGATGGGCCAGCCCAGAGGGGCACTCTGCTGGAAGAACCAGATCTGGGTGGCGGGGTTGTCCACGCGGGCCTGCATGTCCTCAAGCACCTCGGTGAGCACCGGGTGCTCAAGTCGGCGCAGCTCCCGCACACTGAGTCCGAGCAGATCCGGAAGCGGCTCGGTGACGTATGTCGTCACGTGTGCCTCCTTTCGACGAAACGACGATGTGGCGTCCTCACCGCACATCGTGCCCGCCGCACCCTGACGGATCCTCGGCCCAAACCTTGACCGGGCCGGTCCTGGTCCTAGGGGTGGCACCGGCCGGCAAGGCACCGGGATCCCCGGGCCGGGTGGAGCGGGCAGGTGTGCGGCACACAGCGTGGGCCGAGTGCACGTAGTGGTCCAGGGCCCGTTGTACGGCGGCCTGGCGGTCGTCTGCGGTGTCGTGTGTGCGGGCCAGTTCGGCGGCGTAGTCGCGCAGCAGGTCGTGCACGGTGAACCAGTCGGGGGCCGGTTCGGTGAACAGACCGGCGCGGGTGAGTTCGGACAGCAGCGGTCTGGCCCGCCGGGGGTCCAGGCCCGCCAGACCGGCGGCGGCATCGGTGCTCAGCTCAGGTCCCGGATGCAGCCCGAGCAGGCGGAAGAGCCGGGCGGCCGCGGGGCTGAGGTGACCGTAGGACCAGGTGAACACCGTTCGGATGTCGGCGGCGGAAGCGCTGCCGGACACCTGCGGTGCACCCTCTGCCGGTACGGCACGGGTATTCCCTGGCGGGGCGGTGAGATGCGGCGCGACGAGGCGCAGCGCCAGCGGCAGTCGTACGCCCTTGCCGACGACCTCCGCCACCGCCTGTTCCCGGCTTTCCGCGCGCTCCTCCCCTCTCAGCTGGAAGAGCATGCTCCGCGCCTCCTCAGGGCTGAACGGCGGGAGGATGATCTGGTCCGCGCCGGTGGTGGCGACGAGGTAGGGCATCTGCCGACGGCTGGTGACCACGGTGGCGCAGCCGGAAGCTCCGGGTAGTAGTGGTGTCACCTGATCGGTGTCGCGGGCGTTGTCCAGCACGACGAGGAACCGCCGTCCGGCCAGGAGGCTGCGGAACAGCGCCGTGCGGGCGTCTGTACTCTGCGGTATCTGGTCGTCAGGGACCCCGAGTGCCTGCAGGAAGCCGTGGAGCGCCTCGGCCGGCTCGGTCGGGGAGTCAGCGGCCGCGTAGCCGCGCAGGTTGACGTACAACTGCCCGGCCGGGAAAGCCCCGGCCACCCGGTGTGCCCAGTGCAGGGCCAGGGCGGTCTTTCCCACCCCGGCGCTGCCCGCGATGACGCAGACCGCCGCGCCGCGCGACGGGCCGGCTGCCTCCTCCCCCATCCGGTCCAGGCGTTCCGTGTACGCCCCGCGCCCGATGAACCCGGCGTCGTCGGGAGGAAGTTGCGCCGGGCACCCGGCCACGGCGGCGTCGGGCGAGCCGTCCCTGACGGACGTGCGGATGGCGGGGTAAGGCTCTCCGATCCGCTCTCGCCGGTCCACCGGCCGGCCCCGTAGGTCTGGGCCCTGCTCCAGCGCCCGGTCTCGGCGCAGCACCTGCTCGTGCAGCCGGCGCAGCTCCGGGCCGGGCTCGTCGCCGATCCTCTGGACGAGCACGTCCCGGGTTCGGGAGTAAGCCTGCAGCGCGTCGGCCTGCCGGCCGGATCGGTACAGCGCCAGCATCAGCAGCCCGGTCAGCGGCTCCGCCAGCGGATGGTCGGCCACCTCGGCCGAGAGCGCCACCACGGACTGTGCATGGCGGCCCAGCCGCAGCTCCAGGTCGTAGCGTTCGGTCAGCAGCGTCACCAACTCGAGCTGCAGTGCTACGCGCATCTGCTCCGCCCACCGTCCGCGCAACCCGGCCAGCGGGGTACCGCGCCACAGCGCGGCTGCCTCGCCGAGCAGTTCCGCCGACCGCACGGGGTCGCCGGTTTGCTGCTGCCGGGCCTGGCGGACCAGACCCCGGGCACGGTGCAGATCCACGTTCGCGTCCTCGAGGGTCAGCACGTACCCGCCGTTGTCCCGGCGGATCTCCGGCGCTGGTGTTCCTCCCTCTTCTGCCTGCCGCAGCGTCCGGCGCAGCCGCGAGACGTAGGTGTAGACGACGTCGCGCATGTCCCTGGCGGGCTCGTCGCGCCACACACGCGCGATCAGTGTCTCCACCGGCACCAGCCGCCCCGGGGTCATCGCGAGCACGGCCATGAAGCACCGCTGCTGGGGCGGCCCGAGAGGGTACCGGCGGTCGGCGGCGTCGCTCAGCTCGACCGGCCCCAGCAGCCGCAGGTCAGGCATCCTCGTCAGCCTTCTTCTCGTACACGGGCGTGTGTCCCGCGGTCCCCGGCCGGCGGTCGCTCCGGTTCCCGCTCTTCGGAGTCGGGCTGCCGGCCGGCGTACGCTCCACACCGCCGCACCAGATACGGCGGATGTTCCGGGTGGCGCGGATGTCGGACAGCGGATCGCCGTCGATGAGGACTAAGTCGGCCCGTAGCCCCGCCTCGACGGAACCGCGGTCGGTCAGGCCGAAGGCCTGAGCCGCCAGGCCCGTCGCCGCGTGGAGCGCTTCGGCGGCACTCAGCCCGGCGCCGACCAGCAACTCCAGCTCGTGGTGGAGGCTGGTGCCGCCCTCGGGCTGGAACGGCACGCCGGCGGTGTCGTTGGTGTCGGTGCCGGCGACGACGGGAACCCCGGCCTGCTGGAGCAGAGCGACGCTGCGGCCGGTGCCCCTGAAGGCCTCCGGCCGGCCGATGCCTGCCGCGATGCCTTCCATCATGGTGAGGGTGGGCACCACGATGCGGCCGTCGGCCGCGAGGCGGTCCACGACCGGGCGATCCAGCGGTGCGCCGAGCGGGAGGTGGGTGACGATGTCCGCGCTGGCGTCGAGGGCCTGGAGGACGGCGTCCCGGGACGTCGCGTGCACCACGACCAGGACGTTGCGGGCGTGCGCCGCGCGGACGAGCGCCGTGACGGTCGGCTGGTCCGGACCGCCGTCGCCCGGGTCGGCGATGATCTTGATGTAGTCGCTGCCCTCGGCCAGCCGCGCGGCGACGAACGGCTCGGCCTGGCCGGGGTGGGTCACCACGGCGTCGGCCGGCATCGTGGGGATACGTGCGTGCAGGCCGCCGGGCCCGATGGCCGGGGTGCCGGCGCTGCGCACGTCGGCCCCGCGCGGGGCGTCCCGCAGCGCGGCCATCCGCTGCGCGGGGTAGCTCGACATGTCCAGCGCCGTGGTGACGCCGTACGAGCAGAGCCTGTCCGGAGTCTGACGGCCGCCGAGGTGAACGTGCGCATCGATCAGGCCCGGCAGCAGCACCCCGCCGTCGGCTGTCACGACGTCGCCTCCGGAACGGTCGGTGTCGTCGTGGCCGGTGCCGATCACACCGTCGGCGATGACGACACTGCGTGGCTCGGACAACCGTCGGCCGTCGAAGACCCGTACGCCGGTGATGGTGACTCGATCCGTCATGACCTTCTTGCCTTCTTCCGCCTCGGCGCTTGCGTGTGCGTGGGAGTGGGGGGTGGGAGTGGTCTGGAGGGGAGGCGCGTGCGGAAGGACCACCACAGGGCGGTCAACGCCGCGAGTCCGGTGAGGAAGGCGGCGTAGCCGATGCCGCTTCGGCCCGCCAGTCCGTAGCCGAGCGAGCCGACGAAGCCACCGGCGCTGATGCCCAGGTAGATGGTGCTCTGGTGCAGACCGAGGACGACGGGAGCCGCCTCTGGCGCGGCGGCGACGACCCGCATCTGCTGCGGAACGTTGACCATCCAGTGCAGCATCGCCCAGGCCCCGACGCTCAGCAGCGCCGGCGGCATGGCGAGCGCAGCCAGCGGGACCACCAGGACCGCCACGACCAGTCCCGGAGCCACCACCGCGATCGTCCGGTCAGGGCCAAAGCGGTCCGCCAGCCGCCCGGCGAGCAGGTTGCCGACCACGGCGCCGACGCCGAAGACGAGCAGCGCCGGGAACTGGCGGTCCGGGTCGCCTCCGGTGGCCTCCAGCAGCGCCTCGTCGATGAAGTTGTAGACCGTCCAGCTCGCCGTCAGGCACAGCCAGGTCGCCAGCAGCGTGGCCAGCACCTGCCGGTCGCGCAGCGGTGCGACGCGCGCGGCGAGCGGTACCGCGGGTGAATCTCCGAAAGCCGGCAGCAGCCGGATCGCGGCGATGGGCAGCACTGCGACCAGCGAGACCAGGCCGAGCACGAGCCGCCAACTGGTCGCGCCGCCGAGCCACGCGCCGAGCGGAAGGCCGAGCACGATCGCCGTCGTCAGTCCGCCCACGACCACGGCCACGGTACGTCCCTGACGGTCACCGGGGGCCAGTCGGCGCGCGACCGCCAGTGCGTTGGCGGTGTATACACCGGCGCCTACGCCGGCGAGCACGCGCGCCGCGACCGCACCCGGGAAGTTCGCCGCGACCGCGGTCAGGCCGTTGCCGGCGCCGAACACGGCCAGCGCCACGAACAGCAGTTGCCGTGGCGGCCGATGCCCGGCCAGCGCAGTGAGCACCGGGCCGCCGAGCGCGTAGGCAAGTGCGTACACCACGACGAGCTGCGCGACGGCTGTCCGGCTGACGTCCAGGTCCGCGCCGATGTGCCCGAGCATGGGCGCGATCACGAACGTCGAGACCCCGACAACGAAGTTGCCGGAGGCGAGCGCGAACAACTTCGCGTTCATAGGAACCTCCCTCGCCGACACGGCCGGCGCCCCCGCCCCGACAGTTGAACTATTCAACTACCTTGCCAGCCTACCCGGCTGGTTGAAATCTTCAACTGTTAGTCTCAGGTCATGAGTGGCACACGGTGGCTGGACGACGATCAGCAGCGCTCCTGGCGCTCCTACGTGGAAGGATCGGCGCTCTTGGTGGACGTGCGCGACCGGCGGCTGCGCAGCCGTCACCACCTCTCGCTGGCCGACTTCGAGATCCTGATGCGGCTCTCCGAAGCACCCGAGGGCCGTATGCGCATGGCCGACCTCGCCGAGCTCTCGTACTACTCGCGCAGCCGGCTCTCGCACACGGTCTCCCGGCTGGAAGCCCGCCGGCTCGTCCGACGAGGCGACGACGCGGACGACAGGCGCGGCGTGGTCGCGTCACTGACCCGAACCGGAGAGGCGCTGCTGGTCGAGGCCGCTAAGGACAACGCCGAGACGGTGCGCGAGCACTTCGTGGACCTGCTCAGCCCTGCCGAACTGGAGACGATCGGCCGGGCCTTCCGGACCGTAGCGGCCAAGATCCACGAGTCCGCCGGGGAGTGGGACGGACAACCCCACCGCCCACGTGGCCAGGCCATGCCGGGGACGGAGTAGCTGCCGCCGGGGGGAATTCGCGGCGGCGGCCGTGTGCCGTCAGGGCCCGCGGGGCCTTGCCCTATTCCCTTTCGGTGGGCTTCGCGGCGTCGAGCGCGGCGGTGAGGTCGGCCGCGGACTTGCCGTTCAGCTCCTTCTCGATCGACGGGCCGTCAGCGCCCTCGTCCGCGTGCTCGGCCTTCGCGGTGGCCCTCTCGGCGCCTTCGGACTCGCCTTTGCCGATCACGCCCGTCGTCGTACCGGAGCACCGCGTTCTCGCCCAGGCCGTTCCACTTGCCTGGAACGGTCTCGCCGTCGACGGAGACCGCGGGCTCCCACGCGACGGCCGTGAGGTAGCGCGGTGCCCGACCTCGATGCGCGGCTATCCCTCCATCGCCATCGGGGCCTTCCCGTCCTCGTCGAACGTCCACCCCGCCGCCGGCCAGGCGAACCCGGCTTCCGGCGCCGGCCTGGCGGTGCCGGAGCGGGACCACACTGTGTCCTCGACCTCAAGGGCGACCTCGCGCGGGATGTAACCAGCACCCAGCTCCACCTCGTCCTCGTTCGCCGGGAGTTCCTTCTCGGCGGTGGCGGTGACGACCACGACATCGTCGGCGTACCTCACCCAGTCCGAAACCGAGTGGTTCGGCAGCCGGCCCTTCCCGTGCGCGACGATGATGTCGCGCGTACCGTCCGCGCGCCCGTGCCTGCCGCCGGATGCGGACGGCAGCTTCACCACCGGTGGCACCGAGGCCAACCTCACCGCCGTCGTCGTCGCCCTGACCCGGTGCTTCCCCGGCTACCGGACACCGGGCCTGCCTGCCTGCCTGGGGTGCCTGGGGTGCCTGGGGTGCCGGTACTCTACGCCTCGGCGGAGAGCCGCCTCGCCTGGCTGAAGATCGCGCACACCACCGGGCTCGGCCGGCGCGCCGTACGGCTCGTCCCGGTCGACGCGGCGGGCCGGCCGGACGCCGCGCGGATGCGCGAGCTGCACGACGCGGACATCGCGGCCGGGCGGCTGCCCTTCCTGCTCGTCGGCACCGCGGGCACCACCGGCGGTGGGACGGTCGACCCGCTGCCGCGGCCGGCGGATTTGGCCGCCGGGCGGAGTCTGCACTTCCACGTGGACGCGGCCTGGGCCAGCGCGGTGGCGCTGTCCGACCGGCTGCGCCCGCTGCTCGCCGGCGTCGAACGGGCCGACAGGGTCACCGTGGACCCGCACAAGTGGCTGTCTGCCCCCATGGGCGCCGGCGCCGCGGCGCCGGATTCATTGCAACTTCTCGCGGAAGGCCCGCCGTTCACCGGTCAGCCCACCGCCTTGCGCGTACCTCACACAACCGGCATACCGCAGGTATCACGGGACGTCAGCCCACACGACACCACCCTTTGAAACTCAGTAGGGCGTCCGCGTCCGGCCGGGAGCGCTTCGGCCGGAAATAGGGTGCCGGCGGTCCTCACTCGATGACCGGGCGGCCGGTGACGCTGTCAGATTTTCTCAAGATTCTGCACAGTGCACTGCGGCATGGTCGGCTCAGCTCAACGTCTGAGCGACACCCACATGAGAGGTGTATGACCATCACCACTTCACGAAAGATGCTGGGGCTGCTGGGGGCATCCATAGCGGTCCTGTCCCTGCCGGTCCTCGCGGCCACCCCGTCATCAGCCGCCGCCCCCGATTCGACGGCGCGCGTCACCTCGGGCATCGGGACCAACGACATCGGGACCAAGGGGCGCCCGAGCGGCTGCGATTACGGAATCTGGGACGGCCTCGACGCGACTTGGGCCATGTGTGACGACGACAACGGTGGCTCCTGGCGGGCCATTGCCTTGTGCAAGAGCACCGAGGGAAAGATCCTCTACGGGTACGGCCAGTGGACCAAGGGGGCGGTGTCGGTGGCGTACTGCAACGGTGACAGCAAGGTGAAGAGCGCCGGTATCGAAACCACCACCAAGGACATGACCCGATGAGGAGCTTCACCATGAAGAAGCGACTGCTGTCGCTGTCCGCCGGTGCCGCGCTGGCGATGGGCGTCGTCACGGGAGTCACCGGCACGGCCAACGCGGCTCCCGCACCGGAAGCCCAGTCGTCCCAGACCACGACGGCGGCCAAGGCGTGGCCGAAGGACTGCAGCTACGACTACTACAAGGACGTCCTCGGTTCCGAAGGCGCTCAAGCGTACTGCGGGTCGGGCGGGGGCTACTTCAAGGCGGCGGTGAACTGCAAACCCATCACCGGTGGACCCATCGTCTACCGGCTGGCGCCGGTGTGGCAAAAGGCAGGCGGCAGCAAGCACTCATATGTCTACTGCCCTGGCATGACCGTCTTTTCGAGTGCGGGAATCATGACGAAGGCCGGCTGATCCCCTGATCCGTGCAGGGTTTCGGTGAGGTTCGGGTTCCGGGATGCGAGACACCCGGAACCCGGGCCCCGAAGCCCTGCTTGGTGCGTCCCGCCCGAGAGACATCCCAGGAGCTTACTACTCCAGCTGTACTTGGTAACCTGGTTTCTGTAGTGGGCCGGCAAGCGTGTCACTCGTGCCTGGAAGCCCATCCCATCGTGGTGCAGAGGCGGTCGGCCCATTCAAGGCGGTGCTCACCGACTCCTTCCGCGGTGCCGGCTCGCAGTTGCGTCAATGCTGATTCGCGTTTACGGCGCCCATCCCAGTCGCACGAAGCAGCCTGTAAGCGAACATTCCGGTCCGGTGGATCCCGGCTGAGCAGTGGATGACAACGCCTGAGCCGTCGCGGAGGATCCGGGCAACATTGCGTAAGGCCCTGGCCAGTTCACCATCACGTGCTGGTGGCGGTATGTCGCCGTTGGCCAGATCCACCCAGATCCACTCCAGGCCCGCTGCTGTAGGTGCAGACCCCATCACCCGGGCGCCTTCGCGTGGGGACAGCAATGTCACCGGATGGGTTGTCGGTCTAGAACTGACGATCATCGTTGACACCTGGGTCTCCGACAGATACGGAGATCCACATGTCGAAGACACCCCCGCTCGATCGTGAGGCCAAGCGGCGCCCGGCCAGTCATAGGCCACGTGGAAGAGGTCACCCGCAACGTCGCCATGACCTGCCGGTACTTCGGGATCAGCCGGCAGGCGTACTACCTCTGGTACCGCCGCTACCAGCCGAGGGCGTCGAGGGCCTGCGCACCCGTTCCAATGCCCCGAAGACGTCGCCCAACGCCACCCACGTCGAGGTGATCGGGAAGATTATTTACCTACGGCAGACCTACCACTTCGGACCCGAGAAGATCGCGATGTACCTCAAGCGATACCACGACGTCACCATCAGCAAATCCGGCGTCTGGCGCATCCTCAAGCGCCTGGACATGGGCCGCCTGCCGGCCTCCCAGCGCTACAAACGCCACGGCCGCCGCTGGAAGCGCTACGAGAAGCAGATGCCCGGCCACCGGGTGCAGATCGACGTCAAGTTCATCGAACCCCTGGCCGGCACGACCACCGGCCGCCGGGGCGGGCGCAACAAGTACTACCAGTTCACCGCGATCGACGACTGCACGAGGCTGCGCGTGCTACGGATCTATCCGACGCTCAACCAGAAGACCGCCATCCAGTTCCTCGACCACGTCATCCAGCGGCTGCCCTTCCAAGTCGAGGTCATCCAGACGGACAACGGGGCCGAGTTCCAGTCCGCCTTTCACTTCCACGTCCTCGACAGGGGCATCGCGCACACCTACATCAAACCCCGCACCCCGCACCCCGCGGCTGAACGGCAAGGTCGAGCGCTCCCACCGGATCGACGCCGAGGAGTTCTACCGCCTCCTCGACGGCGTCCTCATCGACGACGCCGACGTCTTCAACGACAAGCTGCGCGAGTGAGAGGACTACTACAACTACCATCGCCCCACGGCGGCCTCGGAGGCCAGACGCCCTACGAACGCCTCCGGCAGAAGACCACGACCCAAGCGTGACCCGGCGTAAACGATTACCGTCGGTCGCACACACCCGCCCTTGGGCAGCACGACGTGCGGTTCGTCCTCCACGGCACCATCAAGGTGCAGAGCGCCGCGGAGCACGATGGGTTGGGGTTGTGGTGCGAGTCGGGCCCTGGACACCACACTTCCCTCTCCGGTGCGGATCGAGCGCAGCCTCGACCACGGCGTGGATCTCTTCCCCAGGTCGTCGCGTGCTCCGGCTTCGGGTGCCTCGCGGTACGTCGGCGGGTACGTTCCTCGTGTGAGCGACCGGGGTGGGTCATGAGAAGGCCGGAACGTGCTGCCCAGGGGCTGGGAATGGCCCGGGTGGCCGAGATCCTGGTCGGCCGTCCGCCCGGGACGCCCGGCCGTCGCGGGTCCGGGTACCGTGTCGGCGACCGGTACGTCCTGATCGCCGCGCACCTCGTGGCACCGCCCGTGGCCTCCCTGCGCGTCCGCTTCGACGCCGACCGGCCCGGTGAGTGGACCACCGAGGCCGTGATCGGCCTGCGCTCCGAGGCCGCCGACCTCGCCCTCCTGGAACTCGCCGCACCACGGGGCACGGCCGTGTCCCCGCCCCGGTACGCCGCCGTCCCCGACACGGACGTGGTCCTGCCGTTCACCGCGGTCGGCTTCCCCCGGTTCAAGCTCCGCAAGGACGACGGCACCGCCCGCCGCCCCGACGACGGTTCGCTCGCCCAGTACCGCGACACCTTCCACGCGTCCGGGACCATCGCCGCGCTCTCCAACCGGCGCGAGGGCACCCTCGAACTCGCCGTCCAGCCGCCCTCCGACACCGTCGAACCCGATCGTTCCCCCTGGCAGGGCATGTCCGGCGCCGCCGTCTGGTCGGACGACGCCGTGATCGGCGTGATCGCGACCCATCACCGCACCGACGGCCCCGGCCGGCTCGCCGCCACCCGGGTCGAGCGCTGGTACGAGACGTTGTCCGCGGCCGAGCTGGCCGTCCTTCACACCTGCGCCGGGCTGCCTCCGAGGGAGGAACTGGCCGAGGTCGGCGGTCCCGTCGACCCGGCGGCGGGCGTGCCGTCGCTCGCGTCGCTGCCCCCCGATCTGGCCATGGGCGATCTGAAGGACCTCATCGCCGCGCTGGCCGAACTGCCCACGCTGCGCCGGCCCGACGGCCTGGAGACGGTGCTGGACGACGTCGATCCGCGGATCGCGGGCAACCGTATGCGCGCCTCGACGCTGCGGGCCGAGCTCTACGGCGTTCTCCGCACCTGCCTGCGCTATCCCGGCACGCTCGACGAGTTCCTGGCCGCGTTACGGGTGTGGGAGGAGGGGTCCGCGGCCATGGCCCGGGCCTCCGAGGAAGCCGCTGGTCTGGCCCGACGCCACAGGTGAGGTGTTTTACGACTGGCTGATCCGCGGGGTTTCGACGCCTGCCCGGCTGAGTCATCATTGGCTAAGGCAACGACGCCGCGTACATGCCACCACACGACGGGGAGGGGACTTGCCGCTATGGAGTCGGAAATGCCTGACGTGGAGTCCGCGGTCCTGGACCTCTCGGGGGTCTCTCTCGCATCGCTGCGCTCCATGGATGGCCCGGCCATCGTGGCGTCTCTGGAGCGGCTGATGCAGCACATCGACCACCCTCCGGCCGTCCTGGCAGGCGGTTACGGCGCCCAGCGTATCGACTGAGCCCGGGTGAGGACTGTCGACGGCCAACAGGGGAGACCTGGTGCCCGCAGAGGAAAGTGCACCACAGGAACGCGCTGCCTTCCACAGGCTCCCGGAGGCCGCCCTCGACGCCCTCACCCGAGGTGACGGTGATCGCGAGGTCGTCGGACAGCTCATGAACGCGGAGCTCAGCCGCCGCATGCTGCTGCTGCGCGCGCTGCTCGACCAGACCGGCGGACAGGCTTCGGCCGACGCGTGGGCCTTGCTGGAGGAGGTGCAGCGCCGGGCGCCCGAGGTCGTCGACGACCTCCTGATGGCACCCGGTACGGGCATCTGGCTGTCCAGTGCGCTGCGCCGGCTGCGCGGCCAGTCGCCGGAGGACGCCCCGGCCTGGGTGACCGCCGGACATCTGTCCGCCGTGGCCGCGGCCGCGGCCACCCGCGCCGGAGTCGGCTTCACCGCCACGGTCCCGGTGCGCCGCGGGTACGTCCACCTGCCGACGGTGGGCTGCGCCGCGCTGCCGGCGGCGGCGGAGTGGAGCACGGCGCAGGTCACGGGCCGGGCAGGCGACCTGACGTTATCCGGCTACCGGGGAGAGACCGTCATCGCGGCCCGCGGGGAGCGCCGGAGCGCGGAGTGGCTGCCCACGCGTCGCCTCACGGTCGGCCCGCCCGGTCGCGAACTCGTCCTGGCGCTGGAGGAGTCCGACCCCTACCGCACCTACCTCGGCACCAGCCCGCCGCGTGTCCTGTCGGAGGCCGAGGCGGCGCAGTGGCAGGCGTACGTCGGCGAGGCGTGGAGCATCCTGCTGCGTGACGAACCGGTCGCCGCCGAGGCGATGCGCCGCGGGCTGCTCTCGATCACTCCGGTCGGGCCGAGAGAGAGATTTCGGCCCTACAGCAGTTCCGCGGGCGACGCCTTCGGCGGCATGAACGTTTCCCTGCCGGACGGCGCTTCGCACTTCGCCGCGACGCTGGTGCACGAGTTCCAGCACATCAAGCTCGGCGCGCTGTTACACCTGTACCCGTTACTCCGGCCGGCCGGGCCCGCGGACGGGGAAGGACCCGAGCTGTTCCACGCCCCCTGGCGGGACGACCCACGTCCCCTGGAGGGCCTGCTCCAGGGCATCTACGCCTTCTTCGGCGTGGCACGCTTCTGGCGCGCCCACCGGCACGCCGTCGACCCGGCGGACGCACCGGTGGCCCACTTCGAATACGTCTTCTGGCGCGACGAGGTGCGGTCCACGCTGGAGGGCGTACGAGGCCACGAGAGGCTCACGCCGCTCGGCTCCCGGCTGATCGCGGGGCTCGGCGAGCGCTGCGCGGAGTGGGCGGCCGACGACGTACCCGCACACGTGTCCCGGCTGGCCGAGGAGTCGGCGTCGGACCACCGGGCCCGCTGGCGCGAATACCACCTGCGCCCGCCCGCCGGGGCCGTGGCCGAGGCCGCGCGGGCCTGGTACCGCGGAGCCCTCCGGCCGCCGTCGGCCCTCGCCGCCGAGCCCTCGATGGTGCCAGACCCCGCGGTGGGATTCCTCGACACGGCGGCCGTCCTGGCCCGGCACAGTCTCAGCAAGGGCGACGGGGCCTGGACGGACACGGCCGCCGGCGTGAGAGGGGCCCAGGCGGCCGACGTGCTGCTGGCGGGCGGAAACCGGACGGCGGCGGAGCATGCCCTGCGGGCCCGGCTGCGCGACGAGCACGTTCCCATCGGTACCTGGGCGGTCCTGGGCCGGGCCCTGGAAGACGACCCGGCACACCTCGCCGCGTCCCGGCTCCTGCGGCGGTTCCCCGAGCGTGCGCGGGCGCTGTATGACGCCCTCCGGGCGACGGGGGCGCCATCCGCGGATCCGGTCGAACTCGCCGACTGGCTGGGCGCCGACGTCGCGGCCAACTGACCGGGACGGACCGGCTGCCCGCGGCGGGGCGGGCTCCCGACCCGCCGCGGTCCGGTTTTTACAGCGGTGCCGGGTCGATGTCGCAGTCCGCCCGCAGCCCGGCGGCGAAGGCCACGATCGCCGGGTGTGTCGCGGGTGTCTCCTCCCCCGAGGGCTCGGGGGCCGCAAGCGCCTGCCGGATCCGCTCCAGGGTGTCCTGACGCATCGCGGTGGCCTCTTCGGCTTCACCGGTCGCCGCCAGGTCGAGGGAGAGGTTGCCGGCGCAGGCCAGGGTGGTGGGGTGGGCCGTGCCGAAGACCTCCTGGCACCGTCCCAGGGTCGGGCGCCCCCAGCGGACGGATTCTTCGTGGTCGCCGAGCGCCGCCATGTCACTGGCGAGGTTCACCGCGGCCACCAGGGTGTGGGGGTGGTCGTCCCCGAGGACTTCGGTCAGGGTGCGGAGCGCGTGCTCGTCGAGCCGGCGTGCCTCCTCCGGGCGGCCCAGGAGCCGTTCGGAGAGGGCGAGGTCGACGTCGGCGGCCAGGGCGTACGGGTGCTCCGCGGAGTACAGCTCCCGGTAGCCCTCGCTCACCTTGGAGCCGCGGACCCGGGCGGCGTCCAGGTCGGCGGTCTGGCGCAGGGCGATGGACAGCGTCAGGGCGGCGGCCAGCGACTGGGGGTGGGCCTCGCCGTACCGGCGGTTGAAGCCCTCGTGGGCCTCGATGGCCAGCTCCAGCGAACGCGCGTGGTCACCCGCCTTCCGGGTGGTGATGCTCAGCTCGCGCAGCGCGTGCAAGGTGGAGGGGTTGCGGCTGCCGAGGATGTCCTGCCGGGCCGCCACGACGGTTTCGTGCAACGACAGGGCGCCGATGTAGTCGCCGCTCTCCCGTACGTCGATGGCCACGGCGATCTCGGACTCCAGGCTGCGCGGGTCGTCGCGTCCGAACAGCCGCTGCCGCAGCAGCCAGGTCTGCCGGTCCAGCTCCAGCGCGTTCTGGAAGTCGCCCATGAGGCGCAGGCTCACGCCGTAGTTGTGGGCGACGTTGAGCGTGGTGGGATCCTCCTCGCCGAACGCCTGGAGGGCCCGGTCGTGGGCGATCTTGTCGATCTCGGCGCCTTCCGCGAAGCGTCCCTCCGCGCGCCGGACGGCCGCTTCCAGCTGGAGGGCGTCGAGCGCGCCCTCGCTGTCCGCGGGCTGCGTACGGTCGTAGATCTGCCGGAGCAGTTCCACCAGCCGCGCCGCGTCACCGTACCGTCCGACGGCCCAGTACATGAAGCCCAGGTGCTGACCCATCAGCAGGGACAGCGAGTCGTCCTCCTCGAACAACTCCGTCCAGGCGTTCCACGCGTCCTCGGAGAAGGAGACCGCGACGTCGTGGTCGCCCCAGTGGTAGAGGTACCGGGCCGCGTTCAGCACGAGCTGGCGTACCCAGGGCTGGTCCGACCTGACGGCGTCGGAGGCGATGACATGCGTGTAGAGCTCCGCATACCGCGGCCAGTTCGACGGGTCGTTCGGTTCCTTGGGATCTGCGGTGGCCATCAAGGAGTGAGCGCCTTGGCGCATGCGGTTCTGCTCCTCCGGACTCATGCGGTTCACCAGTACGAGTTGCACGAGTCGGTGCATCTCGATGGAGTTCGTGCGGTGGTCGATGCGGGCGAGTGAGTAACGGTTGATCTCCCGTATCGCGCGCGCGAGCTTCATCGGGTCGTTGAGGGCGGCATCGAGCTGGGGGAAGATGCTCTGCGGGCCCGGTCCCTTGAGGACCGAGCGGCTGATCGGGTCGGGGGCGAAGTAGGAGCACAGCTCAAGCAGGCGGAGGGCTGTCGGGCTGCGTTGCTCCAGATGGTCGAGGGAGACGTTCCAGGCGGCGGCGACCGGAAGCTGGTAGTCCGGCGGCGGGGCGGTTTCGAGGAGTTCGTTCTTCTTGTCCTCGAACAGCCGCAGGTATTCGGAGGTCGGCATGCCGGTCTCGGTGCGCCAGGCGGCCGCCTGCACCAGGGCCAGCGGCAGGTCGCCCAGCGCCTCGGCCAGCGCCTCGGCCTCCTCGTCCGCCAGCTCCGGCCCCGACCTGCTGAGCAGCTTCTTGCTCTCCTCGCGGGTGAAGACGTCCACGTCGAGGGAGCCGCCCACCAGGCTCCACCGCCGGTTGCGCGAGGTCACCACGATGGTCCCGGTGCCGCCGGTGGGGAAGTAGGGGCGTACCTGCTCGGGGCTGTCCGCGTTGTCGAAGATCAGCAGCCAGCGCGAGTACGGCTTCCCCTCGCGCAGCGCCTCCCGGACGACGGGACCGGCGACGTTGACCTCGGAGGTGGTCTCCAGGCCCAGCCGTTTGGCGAGTTCCACCAGGGACTGGCCGATCTGGCCCGGCCGCTCCGAGGGGATCCACCACACGATGTCGTACTCGGACTGGTGACGGTAGGCGTACTCGATCGCCAACTGCGTCTTGCCGACACCGCCCATGCCGTGGATGGCCTCGGGCAGGACCGTCGTCGTACCCTCCTGCAACCGCTGCTCCAGCAGGGCCAGGAGCTCGTCCCGGCCGGTGAAGTTCTGGTTCCGCGGCGGCAGGTTACCCCAGATGCGTGGCCGTGCGGCGCGCTCTCCTTCCAGGGTGCGCTGGGGCGTGGTCGACATGGGCGATGCTCCTTCGCCTGCTGCGGATGTGGGTGATGCTGTCGGCGATGCGCTGGGCAGAGCATCGGGGGGACGGGTCGCGTTCCACTGATCGTGCCATTTCAGTGCTTTCCGCAGAATTGCGGCGCGCTGATGAAATGCACCGGACAGGGCCGACAGGGCGGCCAGCTCCACCCGGAGGAACGCGGCACTGCGCTTGGTGACGGACGGGGGCGCCGTCTCGTCCAGCGGCGCGGAGAGCGGCGGCAGCAGCGTGGCGCTGCCCGGATCCGACGCCAGGACTTCGTGGACGTCCCGCAGGGTGCGCACGGTGGCGCTGCGCCGCCCGAGGGCCAGCAGTTGTCCGCGGGTGCCCGGGGTGAACTCGTACGCGAGGGCCGCCGGGGCGTCGTCGGGCACGCCTGTGGGCCGCACCAGCCCGCTCATGAAGAACTCGGCGGCGTGCACCGGCCCCGCGCCGGGGGTGGACTCCACCACTTTGCGGATGACCGGCAGGCTCAGCGTGCCGCGGCCAGTCGGGTGGCCAGCCGGAACGCGGTGGGCGAGGCGGCGGCGCGGAACTCGAAGACGCGGTCGGCGGCGGACTGCGGCTGTTCCGCGTCGGGGGGTTCGGCCAGCCAGGGCAGCGGGCGGGCGAGGTCCGGCCGGTTCTTCCAGCGGTGGGCCGGGAAGGCCGGCAGGTCCACCCAGCGCTGCCGGTCGCCGGAGAGCAGGAGCGACAGGGCCTGCGCCCCGTGCTGGGTGAGGGAGAGTACGGGCATGACGGACGGATCGTCCGCGTCGTCGGCGGCGTCACCCCGTAATGCGGTACGGACGTCCCGCTCGCGCCACTCCCAGGTGCTGTTGGCGGCCCAGGCGTGGTCCGCCCGGACCCGGAGGCGGGAGACGGTGAGGCCGGTGCGGTACCACAGCGGGGGCGGGAGCAGCTCGATCACGGCGACCGGCAGGTTCCGTCCCCAGTCCCGCAGCAGCGACTGCACCACACCCAGATGCCAGCCGGCGGCCAGGCCGTCGGTGACGACCAGGACCACGGTCCGCGCTCCCGTCGTGGGCGTCCCGTCGAGCGGGACGTCGGTGTGCACGCGGCCGGGTGCCGTCTCGTCGGTGCGGAGCAGACGCAGGACCCGTACCTCGGAGAAGCAGTCCGCCAGCGCCTGCTGCAGATCGGCCAGCATCCGGTCCCACACCTGCACCGTCACGTGGGCGTCGACGACCAGCAGCACCCGGCTCGGCTCCCCGGCGTCCCCGGCGGGCCAGCCCTCCCACAGCCGCGCCAGATCCGGTCCTGCCGCCAACGGGGCGCTCGGACCGGCCGGGTCCGCCGAGGGCCTGGACTGCTCGCCCCGCGCGTCGTCATCGGACATGGGCAGCACTGCGATCACGGCACCTTCGTCGCGGGGCCTCGGTACATGACCGTCCCTCGCCGGGACGGGGGCGCATGTCTGCCGGCGTACTCCACATCACCGGGTGGTGTCTCCTTCCCTGCCATACATGCCTCACCGCCTCCGGTCGGTGCCGCCCGCGTCGGGTCGGCTCGAGGGTCCGGGTATACGTTCCGGGTCGTCCAGCAGCACGGCCAGATGACGCCCTATATGGCCGTCCCAGTTCTCCCGGCCGAGCGAGAGCGCCTGTCTGCGCCAGACGCGGGTGCGCTCCAGGAGGCCGGCCAGGCTGCGTTCCTGAAGGATGTCGGCCGCCGCTTCCCGGAAGCCGGGGTCGGGTTCGCCGCGCTGCCAGAGCATCGCCGGGACGCCCGCCCGCAGGGCCGCGGTGAACTCGTCCTGGGCGGCCTCCGAGTCGCTGCCGGGAACCTCGTTCAGCACGAGGCAGACGATCTGGTCGTCCTCCTGGAGCTCCCGTTCGAGATGGAACGCCGACTGGCCCGGCCTGCTCCAGTGCGACCGGCTCTCGGCAGGCTTGTCCCTCAAGTGGCGCCAGCGGTTGTTCCACGGCCGGTACCAGGGCTTGCGCAGGCGGTCGAGCGAGCGGAGCACCACGGTGTAGTACATGACCAGCGGGGTCGGATGCCGCGCGTCGGTCTCCTTGTTCCACCACTCCACGGGCTCCTTGAGGAGCTCCCAGGGAAGGATGAACTCGATCACCACCGGCTGCCGCAGCTCCGCCCAGCGCGCTTCGGCCTGCTCGACGAGCCGCTCCACCTCGACCTCGAGGTCGCTGCGGCGCACGTTGAGCGTTTCGCCGGGGACGGGGTGCCAGCCGTCCGCGTCGGCCTGACGCCAGTGGGACAGGTAGAAGCGGTCGGGGTCGACGCCGTCCGGCTCACACTGGATGAGCAGGTAGGCCGGGTGCAGGGAGGGGGCGGCGGGCTGCGACGTACGGGAGCGCTGCTTGGTGGCGACCCAGTCGGCCTGCGCGTCGAGCAGTCCCCTGGTCTGGGCCTGCCGGCGGGCCCAGCGGCGCAGTTCCTCCGCCTCGCTGTGGCGCCCCTCCTCGACCAGGAGGTCGGCGGCGAGGTCCAGGTACGCCAGGCACGGCGGAAGCTCCTCCTCGGTGGTGTTGTCGCCGGCCAGACGCAGGAACACGTCCCAGCCGGTCTTGCACCACGCCTCCAGCTCCTGCGTACGGGAGCGGCTGGCCCGCCGGGCCAGGGTGAGCAGGGCGTCGGACGGCAGCTTCTGCAGCACGGACCGCAGCGGATACAGGTCGGTGAAGCGGAAGAAGACCGCGGCCTCCCACTCGTCCAGCAGCCGCGCCAGGTCGTCCATGAGCACGGACTGCTGCTCTACATAGCCGAGGCAGCGCGCCAGTCCCTGCAGCCCTTCGTCCACGTCGGCGCAGATACCGACGAGACGTAACAGCCAGACGCGCAACGGCTGGTCCTGGCGCGGTGGTTCCACGGGTGTCCGCAGTTCTGAGGCGACGGCCTGGACCACCATCTCCATGCTGGCAGGACGCCGGATCGTCTCCGCCTCCTGGAGCACGTCGACCACGGAGGCCAATAACTCGTTGCGAACCCGTGCAGGACTGCGTCCCTCCACGCCTGTGCCCCCAGTTGCTCTCGCATCAGCCCGCGCGTCGTGCAAACAGGGTACGGCCAGCAGTCCCCGCGAGCCATCGTGACGACGGCCGCACAGGGTCATCTTTCCGCCTCTTCCGCGGCGTCCGCGATCATCACCGCGTGAGCGGTCCCCTCCGGGTCGACGAGGGTCGGATCGAGGGTGAAGGCGATCCGGTGCGTCCGGGCGGTTTCGGTGCGGCCGTCGGCGTTCGCCTCGACGACCCAGAAGGCGACTTTCCCGCCGGCGCCGCCGCTCCGGGTGACCGCGACGGTGGTCTCGACCTCCACCGGACCCAGCCGGAACCGGAGCGGGCCGGCGTCCGGGTCGGCGATCGCGTCCTGCAGCTCACGCCTCAACGCCCGGATCACCTCGGCCAGTTCGATCACCGGGGGGACCCCCTCTCGTGTGGCGGCGATGCTATCGGGGATGCGGGGCGCGATGCGGCCCGTTGCCGGCACGCTGACAAGTACCTGCCCGCCCGCCTTCGGGCCGATCCCTACCCGCGGGGGGCGCGTGGAGGGGCGCGCTGTGAGGGGTCCGGCCGTGCGCCGTCGACGAGGGCGCCCGGAGGGCTGCCTCCGGGTGTTCGCGCGCGTCGTGGCCGATCCCGCGCCGGCCGAGGCCCCCGGCACCCGGCACCCGGGCGGCCGTGAAGGAGACGGGGCGGGTCTCGGCCGGGCGGGTGACGGGGGCCCTGGGGGTCAGCGGGCGAGCTTGCGTGTGAGCTGGGCCTTGTTCATGGACGAGCGGCCGCGGATGTTGCGGCGCCTGGCCTCGGCGTAGAGCTGGTCGTACGTGGGGCCCTCGGCGCCGCGGTGGGAGCGGAGGCCGCCGCGGCGGGCGGAGGAGAGGTCGCGGGTGGAGGTACGGCTCGCGGTGCGGGCCTCGCCGGTATGGGCGCGCTCCTTGTTCACGGTACGGGCGGCGATCTCCTTGGCCGTGCCGGGCGGGCGCCGCGCTTCCGGGCGCCCTTCTCCATGTGCTCGGACTGGCGTTCCCGCTTGGGGCCGGATCCTCTCGGCATGTCTTCTCCCTGGCAGTGGGTCCGATGCAACGCCCCCATCCTCAGCCACCGGAGATTCCGCACCAAACGGACAAAACGGTCTGCTGTGCACTCCGGTTTCAGCTCGCCGGCCCGGGGAACCCGGGCCGAGACCGGCCTCCGGCACCGCACAGCGAAGGGACACCCATGACGTACCAACCGGACGGCCAGCGCTCTGCCGCGCAGCAGGCGCTGCACACCGTCGCCGAGAACGGTCCCGACCAGGAAGCGCTGCACACGCTCGCCGAGAGCAGGGTGCTGCTGCCCGACCCGGAACCGGCCGAAGAGCCCGTCGGGTCCGCGCAGGCGCTGAGTCTGCCGGTGGTGGAGCAGGGCGACGGCACCCGGCTGGTGCCGGTCTTCACCTCCCCCGACCGCCTGGAGCAGGTCTTCCCCGAGGTCGAGCACTACAACGCGGTGGCCCTCGGTGACCTCGCCCGCGGCTGGCCCTCGGACGGCCCGGTGCTGGTCGTCGACGTGGGCACGCCGGAAGAGATGGCCCTGACGGCCCAGGGAGTGAGGGACCTGCTGGCCACGGCCTGAGCCGCGGCGTACCGTCGCAGGCCGGGTACCCCGGCGTACGCCACCCGTGGGTCACACCGACATCGGAGGTCGTCATGCCGGTCGCCACCTTCTGCCTGGTCGCGCTGGACTGCCCGGAACCGCGCCGGTTGGCCGAGTTCTACCAGGGGCTGCTCGGGGGCGAGGTGAAGGCGGACCGCGACGACTGGGCAGAGCTCTTCCTGCCGGACGGCACGGGACGGCTCGCCTTCCAGCACGCGCCCGACCTGCGTCCGCCCGACTGGCCGCGAGCCGACGGCAACTCGCAGCAACTGCACCTGGATCTGAGGGTCACGGACGTCGAGGCGGCGGAGCGGCACGCTCTGGAACTGGGTGCCCGGCCGCTGGACACGGACGACGACGGGGGCAGGCGGGACTTCCGCGTGTACGCGGATCCGGCGGGGCATCCGTTCTGCTTCGTCCACGGGTCGTGAGCGACGGCGCGGGTAGCCGGCCGGGGAACACCGACCGGCCTCGCGCGGGACGCCGGCGGCCCTCCTGGGACACGGCGGGCGAGCCGTTCACCTCGAAGCGGTGGTGCGGATCGCCTCGTCGGGACCCTGCGGCCCGGACCTGCACCCGTACGGCATCCCCACCCGTGCGCACCCCCCGGGGACACCCCCGGGGTGCGCAGGCGAGGGACGTCGCCGAGGCGGTCGCCGCCGGCATGCGCCGTGGTCAGGCCGTCCGGGTGCCGTCCACCGCGGCCAGGTCGCGGGCCGCCGCCGCGATCGCCGCCGCGTCGATGCCCGCCGCCGCGAGCTGCTCCGTCCCCGTCGCCGAACCGGGCATGGTGCGTACCGCCAGCCGGGCGAGCCGCGGAACGGCGCGCCCGTCGGCGAACACCTCGGCCACCGCGTCGCCCAGGCCGCCCTCCGGACGGTGGTCCTCGACCGTGAGCACCCGGCCGGTCAGCTCCGCCGCGGCGCGCACGGCGGTGGCGTCGACGGGCTTGACGGAGTACAGGTCGAGCACGTGGGCCCCGATGCCCTCCGCGGCCAGCAACTCGGCGGCGGCCAGCGCCTCGTGCACGGTGACCCCGGCCGCGGCGATCGTCACACTGTCGCCGGGCGCGGCACGCAGCAGCTTGCTGCCGCCGACCGGGAAGTCCTCGTCGGGGCCGTAGAGGACGGGCCGGGCGCCGCGCATGGTGCGCAGGTAGCGCACGCCCGTCAGCTCCTCGTCCGCCATGGCGGCGACGAGTCGCGCGGCCTGGTTGGCGTCGCAGGGGTGCAGCACCGTGCTGCCGTGCACGGCGCGGAACATCGCCAGATCCTCCAGCCCCATCTGCGACGGGCCGTCCTCGCCGATGGCGACGCCTGCGTGCGAGCCGACCAGGCTGAGGTTCGCCCGGCTGACGGCCGCCATGCGTACGAAGTCGTGGGCGCGGGTCATGAACGCGGCGAAGGTCGCGGCGAACGGCACCCAGCCGCACGCCTGCATGCCGACGCCCGCCGCGACGAGCTGCTGCTCGGCGATGTAGCACTCGAAGTACCGGTCGGGGTGCTCCTTGGCGAAGAGCTCGGTGCGCGTGGAGTCGCCGACCTCGCCGTCCAGGGCGACGACGTCCGGCCGTGCGGTGCCGAGCGCCGCCAGGGCGTGCCCGTACGCGTCCCGCGTGGACACCGGGTCCCCCACGTCGTACCGCGGCAGCGCCGGATGCGGCGCGGCGGCGCGCGGGGGCGCGAGCGCGGGCGGCGGGGCCTGCGGCTCGACGCGGATGTCGCTGGTGCCGCCCAGCTCGGCGATCGCCGCCTCGGGGTCCGGCAGGGGCTTGCCGTGCATGCCCTCGCGGTTCGCCACGGCGGCGACCCCGCTGCCCTTCACCGTGCGGGCGAGGACGACCGTCGGCCGGTCGGTCACCGACTCGGCCTCGGCGTACGCGGCGTCGATGGCGGCTATGTCGTGTCCGTCGACCTCGACGGTGTGCCAGCCGCACGCCCGCGCCCGGCGGCCGTACGCCTCCAGGTCCCAGCCGTGCCGGGTGGGCCCGCGCTGGCCGAGCCGGTTCACGTCGACGATCACGGTGAGGTTGCCCAGATGCTCGTACCCGGCGTGCTCGAACGCCTCCCAGACCGAGCCCTCGGCCATCTCGCTGTCGCCGCACAGCACCCACACCCGGTACGGGAGGTGCGCGAGCCGCTTGCCCGCCAGCGCCATGCCGACGCCGACGGGCGGCCCCTGCCCGAGCGACCCGGTGGCCACGTCGACCCACGGCAGCATCGGGGTCGGGTGCCCCTCCAGCCGGCTGCCCAGTTGCCTGAACGTCAGCAGTTCCTCGTCGTCGACGGCACCGACCGCCCTGAACGCCGCGTACAGCAGCGGCGAGGCATGCCCCTTGGAGAGAACCAGGCGGTCCGCACCGGGGTGGTCGGGCCGGTCGACGTCGTAGCGCAGATGCCTCGCGAGCAGCACGGCCATCAGGTCGGCCGCGGACATCGAGGAGGTCGGGTGGCCGGATCCGGCGGCTGCGGCGGCCCGTACGGCGTCCACGCGCAACTGGCGACCGAGCGCGGTGGAGAGGTCCAGATCCACATCGACGGAGGTCATGTCGTGCTCCTTGTCCGGGCGGTGAGTGCTGTCCCGGCCCACGGGCACGGCGACGCGCCGGTCCGGTCACGTACGCGCCGTGTCCTGGTCGGTCCTCAGTGCCGGGTACCACGCTCCTGCGCGTCCTAACGAACGATCTCCCGGCGGGGTGGGCAGGCCACCGTGGGCGGCGGGGGCGCAGCCGGGTGCGTTCGCGCCCCGCGGCCCGGCAGAGGTGGCCGCGGTGGCCGATCCGGCGGGCGGTCCCGGAGGCGGGACGGCGACCGCTCGTGCGACGTGCCGCCCCGGCGTATTCTGGAACAGGCCCGTGGGCCCTGTTTGCGTCCCACGGCGTCGGGCAGGCGGCCCACCGTGCTTCGGACGGGAGGCACGCCGCGGGAGTACACGGTTTCCCTGTCGCCGGCGCTCCGGCCGCGGCCGGCGTCCCGGTGGCAGGTGTCCGCCGCCGTCGTCCTCCCGTGAGAATCGCACACGCACGACTCGCCCGAGGGAGGCCCCCGTGGCGCATGTCAGGGCAAGGAGAAAACACCCGCACCACGACGCACCGGACACCTCCGCGCAGTTCCGTCTGCTCGCGGGAATGCCGGAAGGGCCCGACAAGAAGGCCCTGCGGCAGGAGGTCGTACGCGCCTGGATGCCGATGGCCGAGCGGCTCGCCCACCAGTTCAGAAACCGCGGCGAGACGCTGGAGGACCTGGAACAGGTCGCCCACCTCGGCCTGGTGAAGGCCGTCAGGCGGTACGACGCGGAGCGCAGCAACGCCTTCGAGAGCTTCGCCGTGCCGACGATCGTCGGCGAGCTGAAGCGCCACTTCCGTGACCACATGTGGGGCGTGCACGTGCCCCGCCGGGTCCAGGAACTGCGCAACCGCGTCCGCAGCGCGGGACTGTCGCTGGCCGTCACGGCCGACGACCGGTTCCCGACGACCGCGGACCTCGCGGAGGCCACCGGCCTGACCGAGGACGAGGTGCGTACGGGCCTGGAGGCCTGGGAGAGCTACGCCACGCTCTCCCTCGACGCGGCCCTCCCCGGCACCGAGGACGGCTACTCGCTCATCGACACCTTCGGCAGCACCGAACCCGGCTTCGACCAGGCCGTGGACCGCGAGGCCGTGCGACCGCATCTGAGCCGGCTGCCGGAACGCGAACGCGAGGTCCTCTACCTGCGCTTCTTCTGCGACATGACGCAGCGCGGCATCGCCGACCACCTGGGCATCTCGCAGATGCAGGTCTCCCGGCTGATCAGCCACTCGTGCGCGCGCGTCTGCGAGCGCGTGGAGGCGGACCAGGCCGCAACGGCCCGGCCCGCAGCACCCGCACCGGTCGGCTCCGCCACCGCCGCGTAGACCGGCGCCGGTGTACGCCACCTCCTCCCCGAAGAGAGCACCCACCTGTTCGAGAGCGGACAGCCGTCCCCGGCCGCCCGGAGAGGAGGGATTCCCGTGGAAGCCCTCACCGTTCGCGACCGTGACGCCGGCCCGGCAGGGATGTCCCCGACCGACCTGCCCCACCCGCACGCCGCCGAGAACGACGTCATCGTGAAGGTGTACGCGGCCGGGTTCACCCCGGGCGAGCTGGCCTGGCCGGGCACGTGGACCGATCGCGCCGGGCGGGACCGGACGCCGAGCGTGCCGGGGCACGAGCTGTCCGGCGTGGTCACCGAGCTCGGCTACGGCACCACCGGACTCACCGTCGGGCAGCGGGTCTACGGGCTCGCGGACTGGACCCGCGACGGGACGCTCGCGCAGTACACCGCCGTCGAGGCCCGCAACCTCGCACCACTGCCGGCCGACGTCGACCACGTCACCGCGGCGGCGCTGCCGATCTCCGGACTCACCGCCTGGCAGGGGCTGTTCGACCACGGCCGCCTCACCACCGGGCAGACCGTGCTCATCCACGGCGCGGCCGGCGGCGTCGGATCCATCGCCGTGCAGCTCGCCCGCGAGGCCGGCGCCCGGGTGATCGGCACCGGCCGCGCCGGCGGCCGGGCCACCGCCCTGGACCTGGGCGCCGCCGCGTTCGTCGACCTGGAGTCCGAGCGGCTGGAGGACGCGGGCGAGTTCGACGTGGTCTTCGACGTCCTCGGCGGCGGGATCCTCGAACGCTCCGCCGCGCTCGTCCGCCCCGGCGGCACCCTGGTGACCATCGCCGAGCCGGTCACGGTCCGGCCCGGCGACGGACGGGCGGTCTTCTTCGTCGTCGAACCCGACCGGCCCCGCCTCGCGGAGCTGGCGCGGATGCTGCGGGACGGCCGGCTCAAGCCCCTGGTCGGGAGCGTACGGCCGCTCGCCGAGGCGCCGGAGGCGTTCGCCCCCGGTCGGCGTACGCCCGGGAAGACGATCATCCGGGTCGCCGAGGACGACTGAAGGTCCCCGTCACCTGCGGATCCGCACGGCGGCCGCCCCGACAGCCGTACGGCCGAGGCGATTGCGGCGGGGGCAGCGTGGACCTCGGACGGCGATGCCGCCGCGGATGCGGGCGGCCCGCCGGCCGTCGCGGCGGCGCCGCCCCGGTGCGGCGTCAGGGCTTTCGGCCCACGGCGCAGACCCGCCAGGGGGCCACCGTGCGGTTCCGGCCGACGGCCGCGTCGTCGGGGCGCCACTGGGCGCAGGGCACGACGCCCGGTTCGAGGATCTCCAGGCCGTCGAAGTAGCCCGCGACGTCGTCGGGGGCGCGGAGCGTCTGCGGGTCCACGCTCGCTTCGTTCCACATCTGCAGGACGCCGTCCACCTCGCTGCTCACGCCCCTGACGGGGTGGGCGAGGGCCAGGTAGCTGCCCGACGGCACGGCCGCGACGAACCGGCTCACGACCTCGCGCGCCTCGGCGTCGTCGACGATGAACTGCACGATCCCCAGCATCATCACGGCGACGGGCCGGCTGAAGTCCAGCGTCTTCGCCGCCTGTTCGAGGATCGCCGCCACGTCGCGCACATCGGCGTCGACGTAGTTGGTGGCGCCCTGGGGGCCGCTGGTGAGCAGCGCCTCGGCGTACCGCAGCACGAGTGGGTCGTTGTCGACGTAGACGACGCGCGACTCGGGCGCCAGGTCCTGCGCGACCTCGTGGGTGTTGTGGTTGGTGGGCAGTCCGGCACCGAGGTCGAGGAACTGGCGGATCCCGGCCTCGGCGGCGAAGTGGCGCACCGACCGCATCAGGAAGCCGCGGTCGGCTCGCGCGGCCTCCACGACGTCGGACACGACCTCCGCCATCTGGTCGCCGACTGCACGGTCGACCTCGTAATTGCTCTTGCCGCCCAGCCAGTAGTCCCAGACGCGCGCCGAGTGCGGCCGCTGCTGGTCCAGTGACCTGGTTCCGTCGGGTAAGTGCTGCTCGGCCATGATCGGCGCTCCTCGTGTTCGCATGCGGGGTGGACCCGCACCAGTGTGCCGTGGGAGCCGGTCCCCGTCCGGCGCTCGGTCCAGGACGCCGGATGCGAAGCGGATCCGGCCGTCCGCCGCACCGCGCGGTGTCCGGGCGTCACCGGGTGAGGCGGGCGGGGTGGTCGATGCCGGTGAGCTTGTGCGGGTTGCGAACGACATAGATCCGGGTGATCTTCCCGTCGGCCAGCTCCAGGCTCACCGCCGCCGGCTCGCCGTCGAACTCGACCCGGCCCGCGGGGGCGCCGTTGAGCCAGACGGCGGCCGTCGCCAGCGCCACCCGGTTCGCGGTCGCGAGCAGCGTCGCCACCCGGCGGGCCCCCCGGACCGGGTTCAGCGCGGCGGCCACGATCCCGCCGCCGTCGGCGACCAGGACCACGTCGGGCGCCATGACCTCCAGCAACTCCTGCAGCTCGCCGGTGTGCAGCGCGGCCAGGAACCGTTCCACCACCGCCTGCTGCTCGGTCGGGCTGACCCGCACCCGCGGCCGGCGGGCCGCCACGTGGCCGCGGGCCCGCCGGGCGATCTGCCGCACGGTGGCCGCCGGCTTGCCGACGGCCTCGGCGATCTCGCCGTACGGCATGTCGAAGACCTCGCGGAGCACGAACACCGCCCGCTCGGTGGGCCCGAGGGTCTCCAGCACGGTGAGCATCGCCATCGACACGCTCTCCGCGAGCACGATGTCGTCGGCGACGTCGTGGGTGGTCAGCAACGGCTCCGGCAGCCACTCGCCGACGTAGTCCTCGCGCCGCCGCGCCAGCGTCCGCAGGCGGTTGAGCGCCTGCCGGGTGACGGTCCGTACGAGGTACGCCCGCGGGTCCCGTACCTCCGACCGGTCGGCGGCGGCCCACCGCAGCCAGGACTCCTGCAGGACGTCCTCCGCGTCCGCCGCGGAGCCGAGGATCTCGTAGGCGACGGTGAACAGCAGGCTGCGGTGGGTGACGAACGGGTCGTCGGGCGCCGTCGTCATGCCCGGCCGACGGCTTCCGTGCGGCCGGCCAGCGGGATCCCGCACGCCTCGGAGAAGCCCTGCGACGTGACGCCGTGGGCGGTGTTGGCCCGTGTCGACAGATTGACGAACCCGACGAACGCGGTCAGCTCCACGAGCCCCGCGGGGCCGAGCTGCGCCAGCAGGCTCGCCGACTGTTCGTCGGTGACGGCCGTCGGCGTGACGGACATCGCCTCCGCGTACGCCATCACCTCGCGCTCCAGCGGCGAGAACACGTCCGAGTCCCGCCACCGCGGCACCTGGCTGGCCCTGGCCGGGTCCAGGTCCTCGTTCTGCGCCTGGAAGTAGCCGACGTCGAGGCACCAACTGCACCCGACGAGCGCGGCGACCGCCATGTGGGCGAACGACTTCAGACTCGCGTCGACGGCGCGCCACGAGGCCGCCTTCGCCGCGAACTCCAGATTGTCGACGGCCACGTCGGGGTGGTTGAACAGCACCTCCACCGGCTCGGGCAACTCGCCGAACTGCTTCACCATGGCCTCCCGCATCTCGCCGGGAAGCTCCGCCCTGGGAACACGCACCGCCACGATCTCTCCTTGCTCACACGATCCGGTCCCCATCCAGACACCGCCCGCGCCCCGGGCGTGACACCAGTGGGGCAGGCGCTTCGAAGAGTGGGCTACGCCTATGGAGTGTCCGGGCCGGGTCCGTGCGTCCCGGAAGGGATGCCTCACGTGTCCGATTCGGATTCCAGGTCCGCCAGCTTCGCCGCCGCCCTGTCGGCCGCCCTGCGGGATTCGCGGGTGGCGCGGGTGGTGGCGGTCAGGGTGCGGCGGGCTTGGGTGAGGGCTTCGCGGGCCTGGGATTCGGCCTTCTCGGCGGACCGTAGTTGCTCGGTCAGCTCGGCGACGCGGGCCGTGGCCTCGTCGAGGCGGGATTCCGCTTTGCTCCGCTGGGATTCGTCGCGGTGCAGGGCCTTGTCCTGATCGCGGGCCTCCCGCTCGGCGGCCTTCGCTTCCTTACGGGCCCGGGTCAGTTCTTCGGTGCGGGCCTTCGCGGGGTCCTCCACGAGCTTGAGGTGGCGCTTGCGGGCCGGGCGGGGTGCGGGCGCACCGGCGGTGGCTCCCGTGCCCGGGAAGCCCGGGCGGGTGGTCAGGGGTTTGGCGAGGTGGCCGGCGGCCCACTCGCGGGCCGCGTCCGGGTCGGCGAGGACGGCGTGGAGGGTCGTCTCGACCTCGTGCTGGACGGCGTCGCCGACCGGCTGGCCGGCCTCGGCGGCGAGCCGGCGGGCCTCGCGGGCGAGTTCGGCGACCAGCGCGTTGCGCTGCCGGGTCAGCTCACGCAACCGGTCTCCCGCGAGCCGGTCCTGCGCCGCTCGCAGGCCCTCCCCGAGCCGCTGCAGCGCGTCGACCTGGTCGGGCGCGGAGCGGACCAGCAGGTTGCCCGCCCAGGCGCCGAGCGTCGGCTTGCGCAGTGCGGCGATCTGCTTGGCGAGCGCCGGCTCCTTGGCCGTACGCGCCGCCGCGACGTGCCGGCCGCGGGCGGCGACGAACTCGCCCGGCGGCAGCCCGTACAGCTCGTCCGCGACGCTCTCCAGGTCCATCCGACCCATTCTCCTGCCGGTCGGCTCACGAGGCTTCTAAAGAAACCTTTCTAAAGGTACCTTTAGATGCATGCCCGACCGCATCGACCTCACCGACGCCCGCGCCCTGCGCGCCTACGCCCACCCCACCCGGATGGAGCTGGTCGGCCTGCTCCGCCGGCACGGGCCGCTCACCGCCACCCGGGCCGCGGAGCTGACCGGGGAGTCCGTCGCCGGGTGCTCGTACCACCTGCGGATGCTCGCCAAGTACGGGCTCGTCGAGCAGAGCGGCGGCGGACGGGGGCGGGAGAAGCCGTGGCGGGCCACGGCGCGTACGACGCACTGGGAGGCCGCGTACGACGATCCGGCGGCGACCGAGGCCGTCGGGGACCTGACGATGGCCCAGGTGGACGCGTACGTGCGCAAGCTCGGCGCCGCGCTCGCCGTCCGCCACCGGCTGCCGCGCGCCTGGCAGGAGGCGGAGTACTCCGGGGACCGGAGCCTGTACCTCACGCCCGAGGAGCTGACCGGACTCATGGAGGAGATGACCCGGCTGCTGTCCCGCTACGACGACCGCTTCGAGGACCCGGCGCGGCGCCCGGAAGGGGCCCGGCTGGTCAGCATGCTGCGCCTGGCCTTCGTCGACCCGCCGGACGGGACGGATACGGCGGATGCGGCGAACGCACCGCCCCCGGCCACCGCGGAGGACCCCGCCGGCCCCCCGCAGCGCCCGTCGTGAGACACCCCGCCCTCCCCGAGCTGCTCCGCGACCGCCCCTTCCGCCGTTACTGGGCCGCCCAGAGCGTCTCCCTCCTCGGCGACGAGGTCCACCGCATCGCCCTCCCCCTCGCCGCCGTGCTGCTCCTCGGCGCCGGCGCCGCCGACATGGGCCTCCTCACCGCCGCCGCCCTGCTGCCCGCACTGCTCTTCTCCCTCCCCGCCGGCGCCTGGGCCGACCGGCGGCGCAGCCGCCGCCGGGTGATGATCGCCGCCGACCTCGGCCGGATGGCGGCCGTCGCCTCCGTCCCCGTCGCGTACGCGCTCGACGCGCTGACGCTCACCCACCTGTACGCGGCCGCCTTCGCCGTCGGCACCCTCGGCGCGCTGTTCAACGTCTGCGCCGGCACCGTGTACGTCGCCCTGCTGCCCGTCGAGCGCTACGTCCAGGGCAGTTCGCTGCTCAACGGCAGCCGGGCGCTGGCGTTCACGGCCGGACCCGGGGTCGGCGGCGGTCTCGTACAGGTGGCCACGGCGCCGTTCGCGCTGCTGCTCGACGCGCTCAGCTACCTCGTCTCGGCGCTCTTCCTCGGCCGTATCTCCCCCTCCGAACCCCCGCCCGCCGCACGGGAGAAGAGCCGGGCACCGCCGGTGTCCGGTGGATCCTGCGGACGCCCGCGGTACGCGCCTGCGCCGCCGCCACGGCGACGCTCAACTTCTTCAACTTCATCTTCCAGGCGCTGTTCGTGCTCTACGCGACCGGGGAGCTGGGCCTCGGCCCCGGGCTCCTCGGCCTCGTGCTCGCAGCCGGCGGCGTCGGCGGCCTGGTCGGCGCGGTCCTCGCCACCCGGGTCGTGGCGCGGTACGGGGTGGGTCCCGCGATGACCGCGGGGTTCGCCGGCTTCAGCGTGCCGCTCACGCTGATACCGCTGGCGGACGGGCCGACGCCGGTGGTCGCCGCGATGCTGCTGGCCGCGGAGTTCGCCTCCGCGTTCGGCGTGATGATCCTCGACATCTCGGCCAACGCCTACTTCGCCGCCGCCATCCCCGACGAGCTGCGCTCCCGCGTCCTCGGCGCCATCCAGACCGTCAACTTCGGCATCCGCCCGCTCGGCGCGCTCGCGGGCGGGGCGCTGGGCAGCGCGCTCGGGCTGCGGCCGACGCTGTGGGTGGCGACGGTCGGGGCGGCGCTGGCGGTGCTGTGGCTGCTGCCCTCGCCCGTGCCGCGCACGCGGCGGCTGCCCGGCGCGGGGGGCGCCGGACGGGCCGGGGAGGACGGGCAGCCGGGGCCGGTGGCGGCGTAGCAGTCGGCGCGGCGGATCTGCTGGAGTCGCGCGCCGACGAGGCGGTGGCGCTGGTGGCGCGCGAGGTGGGGGCGACGGTGCCGTGGGCGCGGTTCAACGTCGGGCTCGCCGCGGATTTCCTGCGCGAGACGGCCGCCGCGATGTCCCGGCCGCGCGGCGAGGTACGTGCCACCAACGGAGAGGCGGCGCCCGCGGGCGCCCGGCGCCACTACGCTGATCGACGATGTTCAGTCCCGAGGGCCCGACCCTTCTCGAGCTGACCGTGCAGGCGATGTCCTCCACGGAACGCGGCTACGACCTGCTGGCGGCGAAGTTCGACAGCTCCCCGTTCCGCACCCCCGACCGCGTGCTGGACGCGTTCGCCGCCGCCGTCGAGCCGCTGGGGCCGTTCGCGCACGGCCTCGACGTGTGCACCGGCACCGGCGCGGGCGCCGGGATGCTGCGGCGGGTGTGTGCCGAGCGGGTCGTCGGCGTCGACTTCAGCGCCGGGATGCTGGCCGAGGCGCGCGGCGCGTACGCGGACGCCGCGGCCCCGCCCTCGATGCGCTGGGTACGGGCGGACACCCTGGCGCTGCCCTTCGCACCCGCCTTCGACCTCGCGGTGAGCTTCGGAGCGTTCGGCCATTTCCTGCCCCGGGAGCGCCCGGCGCTCTTCGCGCAGGTCTTCCGATCGCTGCGCCCCGGCGGGTACTTCGCCTTTCCCGTCCCCGCGCCGCAGACGGTCGGGTCCCGGGGGTACTGGGCGCTGTGGGGGTTCGACGCCGTGATGCGGGTCCGCAATGCGCTGTGGCGCCCGCGGTTCGTCATGTACTACCGCACGTTCCGCCTGCCCGACGTGCTGGCGGACCTGGAGCGGACCGGGTTCACCGTGGCGACGGCCGCGCTGGAGGAGCTGGGGCGGCGGCCGGACGGCAGTCCGCGCGCCCGCGCGGTGTTCGCGCGGCGCCCCTGACCGGTCCGGGCGGCCGAGGAGCGTAACAGCCGCGTACCAGAGGCATATTCAACTTTAACAATCGCTTTCCCTGTACACGTTGACTCCTTCGATGCGAGACTGAAGGGCGCGACCTGATCATCCTTGGGAGCCCGATGCACGCGCCAAGCATGTCGGAGACGAACTCTCTGCCGGCCCCGTCCCGAGGCGGCCCCACCGTCCGCCGCATCATCCTCGGCAACAACCTACGGCGGCTGCGCGAGCAGCGCGGCATCACCTTCCAGGCCGCCGCGCGCACCATCGGCGCCTCACAGCCCAAGCTGAGCCGGCTGGAGCTGGGCCGGGGCGGCTGCAAGGAACACGACATCGCCGCCCTGCTCACGCTGTACGGGGTGGAGGACGAGGCCGAGCGCGAGCACTACCTCGCGCTGGCCCGCGGCGCCAACACCACCGGCTGGTGGCATCAGTACAGCGATGTAACGCCCACCTGGATGGAGACGTTCCTCGGCCTCGAAGAGGCCGCCTCGCTGATCCGCTCCTACCAGGCCCAGCGCATCCCCGGCCTGCTGCAAACCGCCGACTACGCACGGGCGTTCGCGCAGATCGCGTACCCGAGCGCGGACGAGGCGGCCATAGAGCGCCATGTCGACCTGCGGCTGCGCAGGCAGCAGATCCTGGGCCACACGGACCGGCCGGCGCGCTACTGGGTGGTCCTGGACGAGGCGGCGCTGCGGCGCCCGCTCGGCGGGCGCGCGGTGATGCGCGCGCAGATCAAGCACCTGCTGGGGATCCTGGAGCTGTCGAACATCACGGTCCAGGTCGCCCGGCTGGCCACCGGCCGCTTCGCCGCCGTGGTCAGCCCGCTGACGATCCTGCGCTTCGCGGAGCCGGACCTGCCGGACGTGGCGTACATCGAGCAACTGACCAGCGCCCTCTACCTCGACAAGCGCAACGACGTCGAGCGCTACCTGCTGACCATGGACGGCCTGTGCGCGGCGGCGGAGAAGCAGGAGTCGAGCCAGGAGATGCTGGAGCGGTTGCTCGCCGAGTACTGACGCCGGCCGCGGGGGTCAGGCGGCGGGCGCGCCGAACCATCTCGGCAGGTGGTCGAGGAGATCGGCCTGGTCCTCCCCCACCCAGGCGACGTGTCCGTCCGGGCGGAGCAGCACGGCGGGAGCGTCCAGTTCCGCAGCGGCGTCGACGACGTGGTCCACACGGCCCGCCCATCCTGCGGCGGAGAGACGGCCGGTCCGGTCGAGCAGGAGCCCGCGGCCGGCGCGCGTCAGCTCGTACAGCCGGCCCTTGCTCAGCGCCATGTCCCGCAGCCGGCGCCCGAGCAGTTCGTGGCCCGGGCCGAAGTCGTAGCGGATGCCGATCGCCATGACCCTCTCGATCAGATACCGGTGGACCTCCTCGAAGTCCATGAGATCCGCCATCAGCCGGCGCACTGCCCGCGGCCCCGGCTCGGTGGACATCAGCTCCATCTGCGCACGGGTGAAGTCCAGTACGCCGGCGGCCACCGGGTGACGCTCGGCGTGATAGCTGTCCAGCAGCCCTTCCGGGGCCCAGCCGGCGAGCGCCGCGGCGAGCTTCCAGCCGAGGTTGAAGGCGTCCTGGACGCCGAGGTTGAGCCCCTGCCCGCCCGCCGGCGGGTGGACGTGGGCCGCGTCACCGGCCAGCAGCACGCGGCCCACCCGGTACTGCTCGGCGAGCCTGGTGGCGTCGCCGAAGCGGGAGAGCCAGCGCGGGGAGTGCACGCCGAAGTCGGTGCCGGCGACGGCCCGCAGCCGCGCCGTGAACTCGTCGAAGGCGGGCGGCACCGAGCGGTCCTCGGCCACCCCCGCGGCCGGCACGCCGACCCGGTACGCACCGTCCGTCAGCGGCATGACGCCGAACCGGAGCTGGGTCCTGCGGACTTCGGCCATCACGGCGGTCACCGTCTCCGGCGACGCGGTCAGCTCCATCTCACCGAGCAGCGTGTCGACCCGGCTGGGCTCGCCGGGGAAGCCGACGCCGAGCAGCTTGCGCACCGTACTGCGGCCGCCGTCGCAACCGACGAGGTAACGGGCGCGCACCGGGCCGGATCCGGCCACCTCCACGGTCACGCCGTCCTCGTCCTGGCTCAGCCCGACCACCTCGCGGCCGCGGCGGATCTCGGCGCCGGCCTCGGCGGCGTGCTCCTCCAGCAGCCGGTCGGTGGTGGTCTGCAGGAGCCCGAGGACGTACGCGTGCGCGCTGTCCAGGTGCTCCGGCGCCGGCTTGGCGATGCCGGCGAAGAAGCCGCCGACCGGATACCGCGTGCCCGGCGCCAGGAACTTCTCCAGCAGCCCGCGCTGGTCCATCACCTCGATGCTGCGTGCGTGCAGTCCGAGCGCCCGCACGACCTTCGTCGGCTCTCGCTCCTTCTCCAGCACGACCACGCGCATGCCGTGCAGCCGGAGTTCGGCCGCCAGCATCAGCCCGGTCGGGCCGCCGCCGGCGATGATCACGTCGCTCATGAGTCTCCCGTTTCCGCAGGTCCTGGCTTCGGCGGGAGATTCTGCAACAGTCCCGGGGCCTTGCCGCAAGCCCCGGGGTGCGCTATACGTTGAGAGTGGCAAGGAGCGCGGTGCTCCTTGCCGTTCGTCGTTTCCGGCCCCTTCGTGTACGTGCCGGCGCCCCGCCGGCGGTCAGACGATCTCCATGACCTCCGACAGCGGCCGGCGCGGCGTCGTCGGGCCGCGGGGCCCGTAGCCGATGCGCAGCACCATCTGGACCTGGCCGACGTCGGTGAGCGGGTCGCGGGCCAGCTCGCGCAGGTCGGACCACTCCAGCGCCTCGCTCGTCAGCGAGGCCACGAGCCCGGCGCGGGTGGCGGTCAGCAGGACGCGCTCCAGCGCCTGGCCCGCGCGCAGCCAGTCGGCCGGGCTGTCGTGCGCGGTGCCGAGCAGGGCGAGGTTCGGCGCGGACTCGAAGGACGCGCTAGTCCGGCCGGGCGGCTCGGCGCGGCCGCCGAAGTCGCGCGTCGGGGCGCCGCCGCCGCGGCGCCGGGGGCCATAGGCGTAGCCGGGGACGCCCTCGTCGGAGGTGTCCGGCCACGGGTGCGTCCAGCGGGCCAGTTCCTCGGCGCGGTCGGGCGTCTCGGCGTCGCGCACCTCGGCGTCCTGCACCAGCTCCAGCAGGGACGCCGCGTGCCAGGCGTCGGGGAACACCAGCTTCGCGCCCTCGGTCCGCGCCGCCTCGACGAGGTCCGCCAGAGCGGCGGGGGGTACGGGCCTCTCGGCGAACGGCCAGCGGCTGGAGTGCCGGCGCGGGATCTGCTCCGCCAGCCCGGCGAGCTCCCCGTCGGTCTCCTCGCCGGGCTCCGCGCCGGAGAGCCGGACGGAGGCGAGCAGCAGCGGTTCGTGCGCGGCGGGGAGCAGGTCGGTCCTGGTCCGCCAGCCCGCGGCTGCCGCCTGGGCCCGCAGGTTGCACAGCGCGGCGCCGCAGCCGACGTGGAGCGAGCGCCGCTCCGGGTCGGCCGCGGGCATGGCGCGCTCCATGTCGGCGCGTATCTCGACGATCCGGTGGCCGAGGTGGCAGCGGAAGTGCCACGGCTGCGCGTTGTGCATGGAGGGCGCGGCGGTCGCGGCGTGTACCAGTTCCGCGGCCCCGGTGGCGTCCAGTGCTCGCGCGGCCATGCTCACCAGCGTAGGGCCGCGGCCCGCACCTCACGAGTCGAGCGGCGGGGGGCCCGCGGGGACCGCCCCGGCGGGCGGCCGGAAGGCCGCGGGGGCAGCCGCGCCGGGCCGCTCCTCGCCTCAGTCCCCCCGCGCCCCCGCCAGCGCACCGAGCAGTGCCCGGGTGCACACCTCCCGCACCTCCGCCCGCGACGGTTCCCCCCGCTCCAGCCAGTCCAGGACGGCCGCCGTGACGAAGGCCAGCCAGCCGTGCACCGCCAGCCGCAGCGCCGCGGGCGCGGGCCCGTCGATCAGCCCGGCGGCGGCCTGGGCGTCGAGCACCGTGACGATCCGGCGCTCCTGCTCGGCGAGGAGCTGCTCGTGGATCTCGTGGATCTCCCGGTCCCCGGTGGCCGAGGCGCGGTGGAAGGCGCGCAGGCCGCGGGCGTGCTCCTCGGCGTAGCGCAGGTACGCCTCCAGCCCCTGCTGCACCTGCCGGCCGACGGGCGTGTCCGGGTCGGGCTCGGTCATGCGCAGCAGGCGCTCGCCCTCGTGCCGGATGACGGCCGCGTAGAACTGCCGCTTGGCCGGGAAGTAGTGGTAGAGCAGCCCGCGCGAGACACCGGCGCGCTCGGCGACCTCCTCGATCCACACGTCGTCGAAGGGCCGCTCGGCGAAGAGTTCTGCGCCGATCCGCAGCAACTGCCGGCGCCGCTCCTCGGTGCCCATGCGGGTGCGCGGGCGCCCCGTCTGCGTACCCCGAGCACCGGAACGAGCCATCGCGCCACCTTACTTGACACCGGTTCAGCGGTGCCGCACGCTGCTTACTGAATCGAGTTCAATAAGGGAGGGCACGATGGCGAAGCCGTTCTTACGCACCCGTCCCGGACCCTGGCCGGAGCTGAGCCGCATCCCCCATCCGCCGCGCCGGCTGCCGGTGGTGGGCGACGTCTTCGGCATCGATCCCGCCAGGCCGATACAGGACTCGCTGCGGATGGCCCGGGCGCTGGGGCCGATCTTCCGGCGCAAGATCTTCGGGCTGGAGATCGTGGTGGTCTCCGGCGCCGACCTGGTCGCCGAGCTGGCGGACGAGTCGCGGTTCACCAAGCGCGTCGTGCTCGCCGTCCACAACCTGCGCGAGGTCGGCGGCGACGGCCTGTTCACGGCGCACAGCCACGAGCCGAACTGGCAGCTCGGCCACGACATCCTCGCGCCCGCCTTCACCCGCGAGGCGATGGAGCGCTACCACCCGGTGATGCTCGCGATGGCCTCCAGGCTGACCGCCGCCTGGGACGCGCACGCCGCCGCGGGCACCGCGGCCGACGTGTCCGGCGACATGACCAAGCTGACCCTGGAGACCATCGCCCACACCGGCTTCGGCTACGACTTCGGCTCCTTCGAGCGCACCGAGCAGCACCCCTTCGTCGCCGCCATGGTCCGCTCCCTGCGCCACGCGCAGGGCAGCAACGTGCCCCGGCCGCTCAGCCCGGTGAAGAGCCGCGGGCCCGGCCGCCGCGGCAGCGCCGACACCGCGTACCTCACCTCCGTCGTCGACGAGGTCGTACGGGAGCGCACCGCCCGCCCGGACCCGGGCACGCAGGACCTCCTCGGGCTGATGCTCAACACCCGCCATCCGCGCACCGGGGAGCGGCTGTCGCCGGAGAACATCCGGTACCAGATACTCACGTTCCTGGTCGCCGGGCACGAGACGACCTCGGGCGCGCTCTCCTTCGCGCTGTACTACCTCTCCCGGCACCCGGAGGTGCGGGCCCGCGCCCGCGCCGAGGTGGACCGGGTGTGGGGGCCGGCCGGGGAGCCGTCGTACCGGCAGGTGAGCAAGCTGCGTTACGTGCGCCGGGTGCTGGACGAGTCGCTGCGGATGTGGCCCACGGCACCCGCGTTCACCCGGGCCGCGCGTACGGACACGATGCTGGGCGGCGTCCACCCGATGCGGGCGGGCGCGTGGGCGCTGGTGCTGATCCCCGCCCTGCACCGCGACCCGGCGGTGTGGGGCCCGGGCGCCGACCGCTTCGACCCGGACCGCTTCCTGCCGGAGCGGGTACGGGCCCGTCCCGGGCATGTCTTCAAGCCCTTCGGCACGGGCGAACGGGCGTGTATCGGGCGGCAGTTCGCGCTGCACGAGGCGACACTCGTGCTGGGGCTGCTGCTGCGCAGGTACGAGCTGCGCGGCGACCCCGGCTACAAGCTGGACATAGCCGAGCGGCTGACGCTGATGCCGCGCGGGTTCACGCTGGCGCCGGTGCGCCGCCGGCCCGCCGCGCCCCGGACGGCGCCGGGGCCCGCGGCGGAGCCGGCGGGATCACCGGGCTGACTCGCCCGCCCCCGCCGACTCGCCCGCGGAGACGCGCTCGTGGTCCTCGTCCTCCTCGACGCCGCCCGGCAGCGGCGGGGCGGTGCTCGGCTGCCCGGACTCGGTGCCGGGCCCCTCGGACGGGCCCTGGGTGGTCGGCCCGGGGCTGCCCGTGGGCTCGGTGCTGGGGCTCTCGGAGCGGCCGCTCGGCCCGGGCGACGGCGGGTTGAAGTGGTCGCGCGGCGGCTGCGGCAGCTTCCGGTCCTCGCCGGGCCGGCCGCCGACGGGCCGCTCGAACCACAGGCCGGTCGTGACGTCCACGATGACCAGCCGGGACAGCGCCCGCCCCGCCGGCGTCACCACGACGGTCCGCGACGGCCGGTAGCCACGCCAGCCCGTGCCGCCGTAGCGGTCGTTGCCGCTCAGCTTCTCCGGCGCCGTCAGCGGGCTGCCGCTCGCGCACCGCACCCGCGGTACGCCCGTGTCGTCGACCATCACGGCGGTACCGGCCTGCATCACCGACTGGAAGGCGCTCGCCTCGCCGCCGGTGAAGCCGTGGCCGGTCAGCCGGGTGTCGGCGCGCAGCAGCACGGAGGTGAGCTCGCGCAGGAAGCCCGGCAGGTCCCCCTCGTCGACCCGCAGGGTGCGCGCGAACGCCCCCTGCTTGTCGGCGTCCCGGCCGAGGAAGGCGATCAGCCTGTCGACGTCGCAGCTCGCGACGTTCCGTACGCCGCCGTACAGCCCGTCCTTCCCGCCCGACACCGACTGGTGCCTGCTCGGCTCCGCCGGCGGCGGGCTGTCCGGCGGCGCGGCGGTGGGCGAGGGCGACGGGTCGGCGCCGTCGGGCGTCGCGGTGCTCGGGGTGAAGGGGTCGTGCCCGCGGTCGGCGACGGGCTGCAGCACCAGTTCCGCCGCCGGGTCGGCCGCGGCCGCGCTGCCGCCCTGCCCGGGCGCGGCGCACGACGCGGCGGCGACCGACAGGGCGAGGACGACGGCCGCGGCGCCGGCGAGGTGCGCGGTGCGCGGCAGCCGCGGCGTGGGGCGCGCGGGGCGCGGGACACGGCGCGACGGCAGCGGTGCACGGCGCGCGGAACGCAGACGGGGCACGAGGGTCTCCCTATCGGGGCCGGATGGACACCTTCCGAGGCCATTGTCTGAATTGTTACCAAGGTGTGCGCAAGCTGAGAGCCGCCATCGGCGCGACGCCGCCCGCGCGTCGCAGGCCGGGCGCCGCCGTTACCGTTGAGGTGGGAGAACGGCCGATCCGCGACCGCCGCGAGCGGAGGGGAGCACCGCACATGACCGAACGCAAGCCGCCGGGGGTGAGCTTCGAGTCCTGGATCGACCGGCAGATCCGCGAGGCGGCCGAGCGCGGCGAGTTCGACGACCTCCCGGGCAGGGGCAAGCCGCTCGCGGATCTCGACCGGCCGTACGACGAGCTGTGGTGGGTCAAGGCGAAGGTGGCGCGCGAGCAGTTGTCCGCGCTGCCGCCCTCCCTCGCCGTCCGCAAGGAGGCCGAGGCCGCGCTCGCCGCCGTGACCAGGGCGCGGAGCGAGAAGGAGGTGCGCGAGATCGTCGCGGAGGTCAACGAGAAGATCCGTGCGGCGCACCGCGCGCCCGCCGTCGGCCCGCCGCTGAAGCTCGCCCCGCTGGACGCCGACACGCTGGTACGGGAGTGGCGTGCGGGACGCGAGGGACGCGAGTAGCGGGGTTCGGAACGACCGGAGGCACAGCCTCCGCGAGCTTCCAACACGCGGGGAGGCATCGATCGTTGGTGGTAGGGTCCCCCTCGAAACGTCAAGCCGTACGCAAGCGCACGGGGTAGACGCAGTCCGGGGGGAACTGATCCGTAGGTCACCCCTGCGCGGCCATTCCGCCGTCCCGACCAGACGGCGCGGCAGTCGAGCGCCCGGCCCGTACCCGGATACGGGCGCCGTCGCACCGCTTCCGGCCCGGATTCCGCCACGGCGGACCCGGTTGCCGGACCGGCTCATCCCCGGCGGGTGGCGCGGCCCGGGACACTGCGTGCCCGCCTCCACCGCCTCCGGACGGCGCTGCTCATCGGCACCAGTCGTCCGAGAGGGGGAGCCGGTTGACCACCCGACGGCAGTTCCTCGCGGCCTCCGCCGCGGGCGCCGGCGCCGCGGCCCTGAGCCCCGCCACGCTCGCCGCCGCGCCGGGCAGCCCGCGGGGCGACCGCCCCAACATCGTCCTGATCGTCGCCGACGACCTCGGCTACGGCGAGCTGGGCTCGTACGGCCAGGAGCTCATCCGTACCCCGCACCTGGACCGCCTCGCGGAGGACGGCCTGCGGTTCACCGCGGCGTACGCCTCCGCGCCGGTCTGCGCGCCCTCGCGCGCCTCGCTGCTGACGGGCCTGCACAGCGGCCGGGCCCGGGTCCGCGAGAACCCGATGCGCGGCATCCAGCCCTCCATCGGCGACGCCGACACCACCGTCGCCGAACTGCTGCGGGCCCGCGGCTACCGCACGGCGTGCATCGGCAAGTGGGGCTTCGGCCCCGAGGAGCCGGACCAGCACAGCCACCCCAACTACCGGGGCTTCGAGGAGTTCTACGGCTATCTGACGCACCGGCACGCGCACTACTACTTCCCGCAGTACCTCTGGCACAACAGCCGCCGCGTCCCGCTCGCGGGCAACGGGGACGGCGGGCGCGGCACGTACGCGCCCGAGCAGCTCTCCCGGCGCGCCCTGGAGTTCATCCGCGGCCACGCCGAGGAGCCGTTCTTCCTCTACCTCTCCCCCAACGTGCCGCACGCGCCGAGCACCGTGCCGGACACCGGCGAGTACAGCGACACGGACTGGAAGCCGGAGGACAAGGGGCACGCCGCACAGGTCGCGAACTTCGACCGGATGGTCGGCCAGGTGATCGAGGAGCTGTACGAGCAGCGCATCGCCGAGGACACCGTGGTGATCGTCACCAGCGACAACGGCCGGCACGAGGAGGGCGGCGTGACCCCCGCGCTCTTCCAGCGCGAGCGCGCGCTGCGCGGCTACAAGCGGAACCTGTACGAGGGCGGCATCCGGGTGCCGCTCATCGCCTGGTCCCCGTACCGCATCCGGCGGGGCGTCGTGAGCCGGCCGACGCCCCACATAGACCTGCTGCCCACCCTCGCCGAGCTGGGCGGCGCCCCCGCGCCCCGGGACGTCGACGGGCTGTCCCTCGCGCCGCTGTTCACCGGCACAGGACCGGCGCCCCGGCACGAGTTCCTGTACTGGTACCGCAACGAGCGCGCCTCCACGCCGCTGGCCCGCGCCGCCGACCACGACCGGATCGGCCGGATCTCCGAGGCGGTGCGCGCCGGCGACTGGAAGGCGGTGCGCTTCGCGCCCGGCAAGGACCGCGGCGCGCCGGACGCCCGCTGGCAGGTGGAGCTGTACAACCTGGCGGACGATCCCGTCGAGTCCGTCGACCGGGCCGCGGAGCGGCCGGACATCGCCGCCCGGCTGGTGCACGTGATGCGGCGGGAGTGGCACGACACGTACGACCGCGAGCCCTTCGGCGTACGCATCGGCGCCCCGCCCTACGCCGAGCCGGGCCGGGTGCTGACGGTCACCGCCACCCTGCACAACGGGTCCGACACCCTGTGGACCGAGCCGCGGGTGCAGTTGCAGGTCCCCGAGGGCTGGAAGGTGCGCGCCGCGACCCGCCGGCCGCGCGGCCGGCTCGCACCGGGCGCCGAGGTGGTCACCCGCTGGCGGGTGACGCCGCCGAAGGGCGCCCCCGCGGGCCGCTGGGAGCTGCGCGCGCGGGCCGACGCGCGGTGCGCGGGCGCGCCGCTGACGTACCGGACGCGCCAGGCGATGCTCACGCCGCCGGCGAAGGGCGGCTACTTCGGCGACCTGCCCTGGCTGACCTGAGCGGCCCGTGCCGTACGGACCGGGCGGGCGCCCGGCCCGTACGGCACGAAGGGTGGCGCGGTCAGGGGCGGGGGATGTTGCGGAGGTTGGAGCGGGCCAGGTCGAGCATCGTGCCGACACCGCCCTCCAGCACCGTGCGCCCGGCGGCGAGCGCGAAGCCGCGCACCTGCTCCAGCGTGATCCGCGAGGGGACCGACAGCGCGTTGGAGTCGGTGATCAGCTCGACCAGCGCGGGGCCCTTCGCCGCCAGCGCCTCCCGCAGCGCGCCCTCGATCTCGCCGGGCTTCTCCACCCGCCAGGCGGGGATGCCGACGCCGCGGGCGATGGCGGAGAAGTCGACCTTGCCGTGGTCGGTGCCGTACGCGGGCAGGCCGTCGACCAGCATCTCCAGCTTGACCATGCCGAGCGAGGAGTTGTTGAACACCACCGTCTTGACCGGCAGGTCGTGCTGCTTGACGGTGATCAGCTCGCCGAGCAGCATGCCGAGGCCGCCGTCGCCGGAGAGCGAGACGACCTGGCGGCCGCGGTCGGCGCAGGCCGCGCCGATGGCGTGCGGCAGGGCGTTGGCCATGGAGCCGTGGGTGAACGAGCCGATGACGCGGCGGCGGCCGTTGGGCGTGAGGTAGCGGGCGGCCCAGACGTTGTTCATACCGGTGTCGACGGTGAACACGGCGTCGTCGTCGGCGAGTCGGTCCAGCAGCCGGGCGGCGAACTCGGGGTGGATCGGGACGTGCTTGTCGACGTTCGAGGTGTACGCCTCGACGACCTTGGTCAGCGACCGCTCGTGCTTGCGCAGCGTGCTGTCGAGGAAGCGCCGCTCGCGCTTCTCGCGCAGCTGCGGCTGCAGCGCGTCCAGGGTGGAGGCCACGTCGCCGTGCACGGCGACCTCCAGGGGCGTACGGCGGCCGAGGCGGGTGGCGTCGATGTCGATCTGGACGGTCTTGGCCTGCGGCAGGAAGGCGTCGTACGGGAAGTCGGTGCCGAGCATGACGACGAGGTCGGCCTCCTGCAGCGCGTCGTGGCAGGCGCCGTAGCCGAGGAGGCCGATCATGCCGACGTCGTACGGGTTGTCGTACTGGATCCACTCCTTGCCGCGCAGCGTGTGCCCGACGGGCGCCTTGACGGTCTCGGCGAGCCGCATCACCTGGGAGTGCGCACCGCGGACGCCCGCCCCGGCGAACAGCGCCACGCGGTCGGCCGTGTTGAGGGCGTCGGCCAGCTCGCGCACGGTCTGCGGGTCGGGGACGATCGAGGCGGGGCGGACGCAGGGCACGGTGTGGCCCGTGGGGTTGGCCGCCTGCTTGTCGGCGATGTCGCCGGGCAGCACGAGCACCGCGACCTCGTTGGCGCCGACGGCGTGCTGGGCGGCGATCCGGGCGATGCGGGGCATCTGCTCGGGCTGGGAGATCATCTGGCAGTAGCCGGACGCCTGGTCGAAGAGCTTCTCCGGGTGGGTCTCCTGGAAGTAGCCGCTGCCGATCTGGGTGGCCGGGATGTGCGAGGCGATGGCCAGGACGGGGGCGCCGCTGCGCTGGGCGTCGAACAGGCCCTGGATGAGGTGGGTGTTGCCGGGACCGCAGGAGCCGGCGCAGGCGGCGAGCTGCCCGGTGACCTGTGCCTCGGCGGCGGCGGCGAAGGCACCGGCCTCCTCGTTCTGCACGTGTACCCACTCGATGGCGCCGTCGCTGCGGCGGATGGCGTCGACGAGCGGGTTGAGGCTGTCGCCGACGACGCCGTAGATGCGCTTCACGCCGTACTGGAGCAGGACCTCCACGAGTTGGTCGGCAACCTTGGCACTGCTCATCGCGCTCTCCTCGCATCGGTGTCGCGGGCGTCCGGGACAACGTGTCCGATCGTAAGCGATCACCCGCGAAGAGGACGGATGGTGCTTCGCGGGGCATCCTGGCCGCGGGCCCGGCGCGCGGGCTATAGTCCGAAACTAGCGCCGCTAGTTTCGATGGGGAGGCCCGCCGTGCGCACCGTTCACTTCGCCGCCGCCCGCCGCACGCCGATCGGCAAGCTGCGCGGCTCGCTGTCCGCCGTACGCCCCGACGACCTCGCCGCGGGGGTGATCCGCGGGCTGCTCGACGGCGTGCCCGCGCTCGACCCGGCCCGTATCGACGACGTCTACTGGGGCGCCGCCAACCAGGCCGGCGAGGACAACCGCAACGTCGCCCGCATGGCCGTCCTCCTGGCCGGCCTGCCCGAGTCCGTCCCCGGTGCCACCCTCAACCGGCTCTGCGCCTCCGGCCTGGAGGCCGTCACGACCGCCGCCCGCGCCATCGCCGCCGGCGAGGCGGACGTGGTGCTGGCCGGCGGCTCGGAGTCGATGAGCCGCGCGCCGTTCGTGCTGCCCCGGCCGGACGAGGCGCTGCCGCGGGCGATGGCCACGGCCGACACCCGGCTGGGCTGGCGGCTGGTCAACCCGCGGATGGGGGACCTGCACGGGCTGCTCGCGATGGGCGAGACCGCCGAGGAGGTGGCCGAGCGGTACGGGGTGGGGCGGGCGCGGCAGGACGAGTTCGCGCTGCGCAGCCACCGGCGGGCCGCGGCGGCGCGGGCGGCGGGGCACTTCGACGCGGAGCTGCTGCCGGTCGCACGGCCCGGCGCCGGCCCGGTGACGGCGGACGAGTGCATCCGCGAGGACACCTCGACCGGGCAACTGGCGAAGCTGAAGCCGGTGTTCCGGGCGGGCGGCAGCGTGACCGCGGGCAACTCCTCGCCGATGAACGACGGGGCGGCGGCGCTGCTGCTGGTCAGCGAGGAGGCGCTGACGGAACTGGGCCTGGACTCCCTCGGCCGGTACGCGGCCGGCGCCTCCGCCGGCGTCCGTCCCGACGTCATGGGCGTCGGCCCGGTGCCGGCGACGCGCAAGGCGCTGGACCGGCTGGGCTGGTCGGTGGCGGACCTGGAGACGGCCGAGCTCAACGAGGCGTTCGCGGCGCAGTCGCTGGCGTGCGTGGACGAGCTGGGGCTGGATCCCGAGACGGTCAACCCGGACGGCGGGGCCATCGCGCTGGGCCACCCGCTGGGCTGCTCGGGGGCGCGGATCCTGACGACGCTGCTGCACCGGATGGCGCGTACGGGCGCGCGGCGGGGGCTGGCGACGATGTGCGTGGGGGTGGGACAGGGCTCGGCGGTGCTGGTGGAACGGGCCTGAGCGGGGCGGTACCGCGGGGACTACTCCGCGGCGCCCTTGGCCGCCCAGGTCTCCCACTCCGACGGCGGGTTCCCGAGCACGGCGGCCCGGCGCCGTAACGCCGCCTCCTCGTCGGTGTGCATCACGTGCGCCAGCCGGTCGGTGCCCTCCCCGGACTCGGCGAGTGCGCGGATCACCGCGTCCCGGGTGCCCTCGATCCGGGGCGCGATGCGCTCCAGCTCGCGCAGGGCGGCGTACCAGTCGCCGGGGATCGGCGCCGGGGAGCCGGCGTCGCGGGAGTTGACGCCCGTGCGGAGCATGCCGAGGGCCCACAGGCAGCTGTCGACGATCTCCGCGAGCAGCCGGGCCTCGCGGGTCAGCGCCGTGGTCTCCTCGGGGGTCAGCCGGACCGTGAACTCCAGTCCGCCGTCCCCTTCCGGCGCGCGGTAGACGACCGTCATCCTGACCCCCTAGCGGCAAGCCGGGCAGTGCGGTGGATGCACTCTATGCACCACCGCCGTGCCCCGGGAAGCCGCGGGGCACGGCTGACGCACAATGGCCCCATGGATCTCCGCATCTTCACAGAACCGCAGCAGGGCGCCTCGTACGAGACCCTCCTGACGGTGGCCCGCGCCACCGAAGACCTCGGCTTCGACGCCTTCTTCCGCTCCGACCACTATCTGAAGATGGGCGACGTGAGCGGCCTGCCCGGGCCGACGGACGCCTGGGTGACGCTGGCGGGCCTGGCCCGCGAGACCCGCCGGATCCGGCTGGGCACACTGATGACCGCCGCCACGTTCCGGCTGCCGGGGCCGCTGGCCATCCAGGTGGCGCAGGTGGACCAGATGTCGGGCGGGCGGGTCGAGATGGGCATCGGGGCGGGGTGGTTCGAGGACGAGCACACCGCGTACGGGATCCCGTTCCCGAAGGAGAAGTTCGCCCGGCTGGAGGAGCAGCTCGCGATCGTGACGGGGCTGTGGGGGACGCCGACGGGTGACACCTTCAGCTACTCCGGGACGCACTACGAGCTGAAGGACTCCCCCGCGCTGCCGAAGCCGGTGCAGGCGCCGCTGCCGGTGCTGATCGGCGGCATGGGCCCGAAGCGCACTCCGGCGCTGGCCGCACGCTACGCGGCGGAGTTCAACGTGCCGTTCAGCTCGGCGGCGGACACCGAGCGGCAGTTCGCCCGGGTCCGCGAGGCGGCGGAGGCGGCGGGCCGGACGCCGTCCGACCTGGTGTACTCCAACGCGCTCGTCGCCTGCGTCGGCAGGGACGACGCGGAGGTGGCGCGCCGCGCGGCGGCCATCGGCAGGGAGGTGCCGGAGCTGAAGGAGAACGGCCTGGCCGGCACCCCGGCGGAGGTCGTCGACAAGCTCGGCCGCTACGGCGCGGTGGGCTCGCAGCGCTTCTACCTCCAGATCCTCGACCTGTCGGACCTGGACCACCTGGAGCTGATCGCGACCGAGGTGCTGGCGCAGGTGTCGTGACCGCGGGGCAGCGGCCCGGCCCGTAAAACCCCTGGCGGGAGGGCCCGGGCCCGGCGAGGATGACCGGGTGGAGCGCGGCGGACTGCTGGCCTGGAAGCACACCGTCCTTGCGGTGGTGGCGGGTTCGCGCGCCTTCGGCCTGGCGACGCCGGCGTCCGACACCGACCGGCGCGGGGTGTACGTCGCGCCGACCGAATGGTTCTGGAAGCCGGAGAAGCCGCCGCCGCACGGGGAGGGGCCGCTGCCCGAGCAGTTCAGCTGGGAGGTGGAGCGCGCCTGCGCGCTCGCGCTCGACGGGAACCCGAACCTGCTCGAAGTGCTCCACTCCCCGCTGGTCGAGCGCTGCACGACGCTCGGGGCGGGACTGCGCGAGATCAGCCCGGCGTGCCTGTCCCGGCACGTCCACCGCACGTTCGGCCGCTACGCGTACCGCCGGCTCACCCGGGCACGCGTGCGCCGGGAGCGCACCGGCGAGGTGCGGTGGAAGCACGTGGTGCACCGGCTGCGGCTGCTGCTGAGCGGGGCGGCGCTGCTGCGTACGGGTGAGCTGTGCGTCGACGTCGGCCCGCACCGCGAGCGGTTGCTCGCGGTCGGGCGTGGCGAGCTGACCTGGGACGAGGTGACGGCGTGGACCGCGGAGCTGTCCACCCTCCTCGACGAGGCCCTGCCCGCGAGCGCCCTCCCGGAGTCCCCGGACCACCCCCGCGTGGAGTCCTGGCTCGCCTCGGTCCGCCACCGCAACCTGCCCGCCGCATGACGGCCGCCCCCTTTCGGGTGCTCCTCACCGGTATCCCTCTCGTGCGCGCGGGCGAGGTCGTCGCGCATCTGCCCACGCTGACCGGGCCGGTGCCGGCGCGCCTCGGCGACCCGGTCGCCGCCAAGGCCACCGCGGAGCACGGCCTGTGGCGCACCGCGGCCGGCACTCCCGGCACCGAGCCGCCGGCCGCGGACGTACGCGCGCTGCACGCCGCACGGGACGACGCGCGGGCCCGAACGCCGCTGCCGGACACGCCGGAAGGGCGCGCGGAGCCCGGCGAGATCGTCGTCGGCGCCCGGCTCGGGCGGGGTTGACACCGCATAACGCTTGTCGCCGACCTCTTGACCTGCCTCCCGGCCAACTTCTATGTTCACCGCCAAGAGGTAGAACGTAGGACCTCCCACGACCCCGCCTATCCCCGGGACAGGGACGGGCGCGGCGCCATCTCCTGTTTTTCCCCTCCTGGAGGCACCGTGAGCGACGTATCACCAGAGCCGGGCGTCGACCGCCGGCGAGTGCTGCAGTACGGCGGGGCGCTGAGCGCCTTCGGCGTCATGGCGCCGGCGCTGGCCGCCTGTTCCGGAGGTCCGGACTCGACCTCGGACACCGGCGGGGGCGGCGGCGGGGACTCCGTCACCGCCGTCATCGGATACGGCAACGACCAGAGCTGGGACCCCACGCTGACCGCGTCCGCGTTCTCCGTGGCCAGCAACCACCACATCTTCGAGGGGCTGCTCGACACCGACCCCATCACGCGCGAGCCCTACCCCGCGCTGGCGACCGAGCTGCCCGCCGACACCGGCGCCGCCACCTGGTCGTTCACCCTGCGCGACGGGGCGACGTGGCACGACGGCAAGCCGGTCACCGCCGACGACGTGGTGTTCACCTTCGACCGGATACTCGACACCGGGACCCAGACCCTCACCCACGGGTTCTTCGCCGGCTGGCTGAAGGAGGTCAAGAAGACCGGGGACGACACCGTCGACCTGGTGCTCGCCTTCCCCTTCCCGGACGGGCTGTCCCGGCTCACCCTGGCGAAGATCCTGCCCAAGCACATCCTGGGCAAGGCCGGTGCCTGGAAGGACCTCGACACCGGCCTGCCCGAGGTCACCGTCGGCTCGGGACCGTACAGGATGACGGCCAACCAGCCGCTGTCGAACACCTCCTTCGAGGCGTACGCGGACTACAACGGCCCGCGCAAGGCGAACTTCAAGAAGATGAACTGGCTGTCCATCGTGGACGCCGCCCCCCGCGTCGCGAAGATCTCCGGCGAGAGCGCCGGCGCCCAGATCTCCGACAACATCCCGTACGCCAATGTCAAGCAGCTTGAGCAGGAAGGCCTCACCGTCGAGGGCGGGGCGGGGATGAACCACATGTTCCTGCTCTTCAACACCGAGCGGAAGCCCTTCGACGACGTACGGGTGCGCCAGGCGCTGCACTACGCGATCGACACCGACAAGATGATCGAGGCGGGCCTCAAGGGCTACGGCAAGGCCGCCAGTTCCTTCCTCGACGAGGGCAACCCCACGTACCGCGAGGCCAAGAGCGTCTACGGCTACGACCCGGACAAGGCCAAGGCGCTGCTGGACGAGGCCGGGGTCAGCGGGCTGAAGGTCACGCTCATGGCGTCGACCGTGAGCTGGATCGCGGACTGCATCCCGACCATCAAGGAGTCCTGGGACGCCATCGGCGTGGAGACCACGCTCGACCCGCAGGAGACCTCCGCCCTCTTCACCAAGCTGGACCAGAAGGCCGACTACCAGGTCGTCGCCTCCGCCTCGAACCCCAACCAGCTCGGCATCGACCCCGATCTGATCCTCCGTTACAACTACACGGCGGAGAACGTCTGGATGGACTACTCCCGCTGGTCCCAGGCGCCCGAGGCCAAGCAGCTCTTCCGGCTCATGGACGCGGCCACGCGCGAGCCCGACCAGGAGAAGAAGAAGCTGATGACGCAGGAGTACCTGGACGTCGTCGCCGAGAACGCGGTCATCTACCCCGTGGTCCACACCGAGCTGGTCACCGCCTGGGACCCCGACAGGATCACCGGGATCCAGCCGCAGCCCTACCCCGGCATCAACCTCCTCAAGGCCAAGCCCGCGTAGGGCGGCACGTCACGGTCAGTCAAGGCTAGGAGCTCACGTACGTGGCCCAGATCGCCAGGATGCTGCTACGCCGCATCGCCCTGCTCGTCCCGCTGATGCTCGGGATCGTGCTGTTCGTCTTCCTCGTCATGCGCTTCTCGGACATCGACCCGGCGGTGGCGCACTTCCAGGGTGCCAACCCCACCGAGCAGCAGCTTGAGGACTACCGCGAGGAGCACGGGCTCAACGACCCCCTGCTCGTCCGCTACGCCGCCTTCGTGGGCGACCTGCTCACGGGCGACATGGGGCTCAGCGTGCTCAACGGCCGGCCGGTCATCGACCAGGTCACCACCGCGCTGCCCCTGACCATGCAGCTCACCTTCCTGGGGCTCGCCATCGCCATCGTGCTGTCGGTGCTCTTCGGGGTCACGGCCGCGATCTACCGCGACCGGATCCCGGACCAGGTGATCCGCATCGTCTCGCTGATCGGCGTCGCCGCGCCCGCCTTCTGGGTGGCGCTGCTGCTGATCCAGTATCTGGCGGTGGACTGGGGGTGGTTCCCCTCCGGGGGGTACGTCAATCCGGGCGACTCCTTCACGGGCTGGCTCAAGACGATGACGCTGCCGGCCATCGCGCTGTCGCTGCACGTCGCCGCGCAGCTCACCCGCATCGTCCGTACCGCGGTGGTGGAGGAGCTGGACAAGGACTACGTGCGCACGGCGATCGGCAGCGGGCTGCCGCCGGTCGTCGTGGTCGGCCGCAACGTGCTGCGCAACGCGCTGGTCAACCCGCTGACCGTGCTCGGGCTGCGGGTGGGCTATCTGCTCGGCGGCGCCGTCGTGATCGAGACGATCTTCTCGCTGCCCGGCATGGGCACGTTGATGATCAACGCGGTGAAGAACGGCGACCCCGCGGTCGTGCAGGGCGTGGTGCTGACCGTCGCCGTCGCCTTCGTCGTCGTCAACCTCGTCATCGACATCCTCTATCTGCTGGTCAACCCCCGACTGAGGAGTGCCGCCTGATGCTCGCCACCCTCGGGGGCCGCCAGAAGCTCGCGGAGCGGCTGTCCCGGCCGGGCCTCAGGCTCCGCGGGCTCGCCCGGCTGCCCTGGACGTCCCGGATCTCGCTGGGTCTGATCGCCCTGGTGGTGCTGGTCGCGGTGTTCGCGCCGCTGCTCGCCCCGCACGACCCGCTCGACCAGCAGGCGCAGGCCGGCGGCACCGGACACCCGTCCGCCGACCACTGGATGGGGCAGGACAGCCTCGGCCGCGACATCCTCAGCCGGCTGATGTACGGGGCCCGCTGGTCGCTGATCATCGGGCTGGGCGCCACGCTGCTCGCGCTGATCGCCGGTGCGGTCCTCGGGGCGATCGCCGCCACCTCCCGCAAGGCGGTGGACGAACTCGTCATGCGCTGCCTGGACATCGTCATGGCCTTCCCCGGGATCGCGCTGGCCGCGGTGCTCGTCGCCGTGTTCGGCGGCAGCATCCCGGTGCTGGTGTGCGCCATCGCGTTCCTGTACGTGCCGCCCATCGCACGGGTCGTCCGGGCCAACGTGCTGGACCAGTACGGCGAGGACTACGTGACCGCGGAACGGGTCATCGGGGCCCGAACGCCGCACATCATCGTCAAGCACGTCGCCATCAACTGCGCCGCGCCGATCCTGGTGTTCTGCACCGTGCAGGTCGCCGAGGCGATCGTCTTCGAGGCGTCGCTGTCCTTCATCGGCGCGGGCGTCCGCCCGCCGGACCCGTCCTGGGGCAGCGTCATCGCGGACGGCAAGAACATGGTGCTGCTCGGCGGCTGGTGGGCCACGGTCTTCCCGGGTCTGCTGATGCTGCTGACCGTGCTGGCGCTCAACATCCTCTCCGAGGGCATCTCGGACGCCTGGGCGGCGCCCGCCTCCCGGCGGGCCGAGAGCGTGCCGGTCAAGGAGGCCGGCGCCGAGGACCGTATCGAGGCCGCCGCGCCCGGCACCGGCAAGGTGCTGGAGCTGCCCGGGCTCGCCGAAGCAGCGCGTCGGCTGCGTGAACGGGCCCGGCCGCTGCCCGGCGGCGAGCCTGTGCTGGCGGTCAGGGACCTGGCCATCGGCTTCGACCAGCGGCACGCGGGCGTGGACATCGTCGACGGCATCAGCTTCGACATCAGGCCCGGTGAAGTCCTCGGCCTCGTCGGTGAGTCGGGCTGCGGCAAGTCGCTCACGGCGCTGACGGTGATGGGCCTGGAGCCGGACGGCGCGCGGGTCCGCGGCAGCGTCGTCTTCGACGGCCGCGAGCTGATCGGCACCCCGATGCGGGTACGCCGCAAGCTGCTCGGCCACGAGATGGCGATGATCTACCAGGACGCGCTCAGCTCGCTCAACCCGGCCATGACGGTCCGTGCCCAGCTCAAGCAGTTGATCCGGCGCGGCGGCGCGCGCACCGCGACCGAACTGCTGGAGCTGGTGGGCCTGGACCCGGAGCGTACGCTGCGCAGCTATCCGCACGAGCTGTCCGGCGGGCAGCGGCAGCGGGTGCTCATCGCCATGGCGCTGTCGCGCAACCCGAAGCTCATCGTCGCCGACGAGCCGACCACCGCGCTCGACGTCACGGTCCAGGCGCAGGTCATCGAGCTGCTGCTGCGGCTGCGCGAGGAGCTGGGCTTCGCACTCGTCCTGGTCAGCCACGACCTGGCGCTGATCTCCGACGTCACCGACCGGGTGGTCGTCATGTACGGCGGGCAGATCGTCGAGACCGGCGTCACCGCCGACCTCGTCGAGGCGCCGGCCCACCACTACACCCGCGGGCTGCTGGGCTCGGTGCTGTCGCTGGAGTCGGCCCAGGAGCGGCTGACGCAGATCCGCGGCGTCGTGCCCTCGCCGGCCGACTTCCCGGCCGGCTGCCGGTTCGCCGACCGCTGCCCGATGGCCGGCGGCGCCTGTCTGGACACCGCGCCCGCACTGGTCGGCGAGGAACGCAAGCACGAGGTGGCGTGCCACCACCCGGCGGTCGAGCCGGCGGTCGCCGCCGCGGGCGAGGCGGAGAAGGAGGCGCTGCGATGAGCGCGAAGGACAGCGGCGGCCCGGGGCCGGTCGGCGACCTCGCCAAGGAACCCCTCATCGAGGGCGGTTCACCGGCCGGGGGCGGCGGTGCGGCGCCGGCGCTGATCACCGTGCGGGACGCACACGTGGTGCACCGGGCGCGCACCGGCGGGCTGTTCGCCCGCGACCGGGTGTACGCGCTGACCGGCGCGGACCTGACGATCGCGGCCGGCGAGACGGTCGGCGTGGTCGGCGAGTCCGGCTGCGGCAAGTCCACGCTGGCGAAGGTGCTGGTCGGGGTGCAGGCGCCGACGGCCGGCACGGTGGAGTTCCGGGGCCGCGACATCTGGAAGATGGACGGCGGCGAGCGGCGTGCGGCGATCGGCACGGGCACGGGCATGATCTTCCAGGACCCGTCGACCGCCCTCAACCGGCGGCTGCCGATCCGGCAGATCCTCCGCGACCCGCTCGACGTGCACCGCCGCGGCACGGCCGCGCAGCGCGCGGAGCGGGTCCGGGAGCTGATGGCCCTCGTCGGCCTCCCGCCGGTCCTCGCGGACGCCCTGCCGGGCCAGTTGTCCGGCGGGCAGCGGCAGCGGGTGGCCATCGCCCGCGCCCTGGCGCTGGAGCCGGACCTGGTGGTGGCCGACGAGCCGACGTCGGCCCTCGACGTGTCCGTACGCGCCCAGATCCTCAACCTGCTGCTGGATCTGAAGGAGCGGCTGAACCTGGCGCTGGTGTTCGTCTCGCACGACATCCAGACGGTGCGGCGGATGAGCGACCGCGTCATCACCATGTACCTGGGCAGGATCGTGGAGGAGGCGCCTGCGGTGGCGCTGGGCTCCGGCAACGACTCCCCGGCGGAGAAGAGCACGGACACCGCCCGGCACCCCTACACGCGGGCGCTGTTCTCGGCGACGCCGGGGCTCCTCGACCCCATCGACCCGATCCCGCTCGTCGGCCCCGTGCCGTCGGCGACCCGGCCGCCGAGCGGCTGCCCGTTCCGTACCCGGTGCTGGAAGGCCACGGCGGAGTGCGCCGCGGCCATGCCGGAGGTCACGCAGGCGGCGCAGGCCCACCGGTTCCGCTGCCACCATCCGGTGGCCGCCGGGGAGAGCACCCGTGATCTCGTGATCCAAGCGAAGGAGAACGCATGACCCGTCCCACCCACCTGACCGGCGTCGTACCGCCCGTCTGCACCCCCCTGACGCCGGACGCCGAGGTGGACACCGCCTCGCTGATCAGGCTGGTGGACCACCTCGTGACGGGGGGCGTCGACGGACTCTTCGTGCTCGGCTCGTCCTCGGAGGCCGCCTACCTCAGGGACGAGCAGCGCAGGGCCGTGGTGGACACGGTGGTACGGCACGTCGGCGGCCAGCTGCCCGTGCTCGCCGGCGCGATCGACATGACGACACCGCGGGTGCTCGACCACGCCCGCAGCGCGCTCGACGCCGGCGCGGACGCGCTCGTCGTCACCGCGCCGTTCTACACCCGCACCCACCCGGCGGAGATCGACCGGCACTACCGCGAGGTCGCCGGCCGCACCGGCGCGCCCGTCTACGCCTACGATCTGCCGGCGTCGGTGCACACCAAGCTCGGCCACGACCTGGTGCTCCGGCTCGCCGCCGACGGGGTGCTGGCCGGGCTGAAGGACTCCAGCGGCGACGAGACGGGGCTGCGCCGCGTCATCGTCGGGGTACGGGACAAGGTCGCCGGCTTCTCCGCGCTGACCGGCTCCGAGACGATGGTGGACAGCGCGCTGGCGATGGGCGCCCACGGCGTCGTCCCGGGCCTGGGCAACGTCGACCCGCACGGCTACGTACGGCTGTACCGCAGCGCGCAGGAGGGCGACTGGGAGGCGGCCCGCGCCGAACAGGAGCGGCTGCTCGCGCTCTTCGCGATGGTCGGCAGCGGCGACCCGGCGCGGATGGGCATGAGCTCGTCGGCGCTCGGCGCCTTCAAGGCGGCCCTGCATCTGCGCGGGGTCATCGAGTGCCCGGCGACGATGCTGCCGCAGATCCCGCTGGACGCCGAGGAAGTACGGCGGGTGGAGAAGCACCTCGCCGCGGCGGGGCTGCGCTGACGGGGCTCCGGCGCCGTACGCGGGCGGGAGGGGCGGGGCCCGGGGGATGCCCCGGTGCCCCTCCCGCCGGTCTCACTTCCCGCCGCCGACGGGAATCCGCCCCCTGCCGCCGCTCCGCGCGGCGGCCTCCGGGGCCCCGGGGCCGCGCGCCGCACAGCGGCGGCGACGACGGCGACGGGCCCACCGCGGGCCCGGAAGCCGGGAGTTCGGGGCCCACGGCCGTTTCCCGGCCGCCCGGCCGGACCCCCTCGACCTGCGACGTCCCCGGCCACCGCGCACCCACCGACGCAGAGTCCGCACCCCGCAAGGACCCCGCCCGGCCCACCGCAGGCCCGGGGCCCGGGGGTTCAGGCCCCTCGGTGCCCGCGGCCGGGGCACCTGCCGGTGGCGGGCCGCCCCGGGCCTTGTCCCGGAGGGCGTCCCAGCGGCGGTTCAGGATGGCCTCTTCCAGGGCCGTCAGTTCCGGGCCCGGGCCGATCCCCAGGTCCTCCCGCAGGCTCCGGCGGACCCGGCGCAGTGCCGCCAGGGCGTCGGCCTGGCGCCCGTCCGGCCACAGGGCCAGGACCAGCAGCCGCCGGCCCTCCTCCCGCAGCGGCTCCTCGCGGGTCAGCGCCTCCGCCTCCGCCACCGCCTCCGCGGGGCGGCCCAGGCGGAGCGTCGCCGCCACGTGGGTTTCGCGGGCGGTCAGGCGCAGCCCGGTCAGGCGGGCGGCCTCGGCCGCCGCCCAGGGCGCGCCGGCGAACTCCGCGTACGCCTCGCCGCGCCACAGCCGCAGCGCCGCCGCCGTCTGGGTACGGGCCCGCCCCGGGTCCGCCGCGAGGAGGCCGCGCGCCCGGGTGAGCGCCCGCTCGAACCGCCAGGCGTCCACGGCCTCTTCCGGCAGGTGGCAGGCGTAGCCCGGCGGGGTGCTCACCAGCAGCCGGGCCGGGGCGCGGCGGGAGCGGCCGGGTTCCAGTCCGCGCCGGAGGTGGGAGACGTACGCCTGGAGCGAGGCCCGCGCGCGGCGGCGGTGCGCCGTTCCACAGGTCGTCGATCATCCGGTCCGCGGAGAGCGTCGAGCCCCGCGCGGTCAGCAGCAGCGCGAGGACGGCACGCTGGCGCGGGCCGCCGGGTTCGGCGGGCGCGCCGTCGACATCGGCGGCGAGCGGGCCGAGGACGCCTATCGCCACCACGGGGGGAATTTTAGGTCGCGCCCGCCGCCGCCGGTGCGCCGGGGAAGTCCCGGCGCACCGGCGGCGGTCGAGCGGCACACGGCCGACCGGCCGTCAGGCACCGCCGTCAGCCGGCGCACCGCGCCGTCCGGCGCCGTCAGCCGTCGAGGTCCCGCAGGTCCAGGCGGCGGAACTCGATGGTCTCGTACGACCCGGCCGTCCCCGTCTCGTACAGGACCCCGATCGTCTGGCCGTTGACCTGCACCAGGTCCGAGTACGCCGCCGGCTGCTGCGACAGTGTCGTCACCTTGGTGAAGTTGCGCCCGGCGTCGTCGCTGCGCCAGACGGCCATCTTCTCCCGCTTGGTCGGGTTCGAGGGCCCGGAGAAGAGCAGCGGCGCGTGCCGCCCGACGGGCTGCAGCACGCTCGCCTGGACGACGGGCACCTCGTTCAGGTCCGGCTGCACCCGGTACGGCCGGTCGAGGCTCGTGCCGCCGTCGCTGGAGTAGGAGTCGAGGCGGTTGCCCGCGGCGGTGCCGTTCTGGTCGCGGGTGCTGAAGTACAGGCGGCCGTCGGGCAGTTCGGCGGCGATGTTCTCGTTGCTGTTGATCTCGCCCTCGTACTGGTCGTCGATGAAGCCCGTCTTCCAGGTGCGGCCCCCGTCGTCGCTGTAGAGGGCGTGGGCGCCGTAGTACTTGGCCTCCTGCCCGGTGTCGGCGGAGCCGGCCGGCGGGGAGGTGGAGTGGTTGGACGGGATGACGAGCCGGCCGCGGTTCGGGCCGTGCTTGAGGGCGACGGCGTGGCCGGGACCGGTCGCGTACCAGCGCCACTGGGGCAGCTTGACGTCGGCGGTGATCTCCCGCGGCGCGTCGAAGGTGCGGCCGTCGTCGGTGGAGCGCTGTACGAAGACCCGCCGGCTCTGCTCGGCGGTGACCTCGCCGCGCATGATCTGCGCCTCGGTGACCTTGCCGCTGTTGTACGAGGTGACGAGCACCAGGTCGCCGGTCTTCGGGTCGACGACGGGCGCCGGGTTGCCACGGGTGTCGCCGCCGCCGGCGGCCACGACGGACATCGGGCCCCAGGTGCAGCCGCCGTCCTCGGAGCGGCGGACGACGACGTCGATGTTGCCGGTGTCCCCGGCACCGCCCACGCGGCCCTCGGCGAAGGCGAGGAGGGAGCCCCCGCCGGTCTTCACGGTGGCGGGGATGCGGTAGGTGGCGTAGCCGCCCTCACCGGATCTGTAGGGGACCGAGGATGTGCAGCTGGCCTTGCCGGACGCCGTGGCTCCGGCGTCGGCCGCGGCCGTGCCGGGGCCCACGGCCAGGGTGCCGAGGAGGGCGGTCGCGGAGAGGAACAGGAGGCTGGTCGAGGTACGCATGCGGCGACTCCGAAGTCATGGGACGTAGGAGGTGGGATGTCTGATCGCAAAACGTAGAGGGCGCGGCGGCGCGAGGCAAGACCCGGGACGGCGGGAAAGATCGCACCAACGCGCGGGCCCCCGGGCGTTCGTATGCGATCGTGTGCGGGAATCGAGCTGGTTGGACAGGGGAACGCACCCGCGGGCCCGTGCACCGAAGGGGCTCAACAGGCGGACGGAGGAGGCCGGGTGGCGAGCACGGGCGAGATACGGCGGGCACGGTACGCCGTCGCGGCGGTGTTCGCCGCGCACGGCGCGGTCACCGGCAGCTTCGCCACCCGGGTCCCCTGGGTGCAGGACCACGCCGGGATCAGCGCCGGGCAGCTCGGCCTCGCACTCGCCATGCCCGCGCTCGGCGCCGCCACCGCGATGCCGCTCGCCGGCCGGATCAGCCACACCTTCGGCGCCCGCCGCGCGCTGCGCGGGCTGATGGTCCTGTGGTGTCTCGCACTGGTGCTGCCGGCCCTCGCGCCCGGGCTCGCGACGCTCTGCGCGGGCCTGTTCGTGTACGGCGCGACGGCCGGCATGGCGGATGTCGCGATGAACGCCCTCGGCGTCGACGTCGAACAGCGGCTCGGCCGCTCGATCATGTCCGGGCTGCACGGCATGTGGAGCGGCGGCGCACTCGCCGGCTCCGCGGCCGGCACCGTCGCCGCGCACACCGAGCTGGACGGCCGGGTGCACTTCGCGATCGCCGCCGCCGTCCTCACCGCGGTCTCGGCCCTCGCCTGCCGCTGGGTGCTGGCACCCGTCGCGCACGCCGACGAGGAGCCGCCGCCGCACTTCGCGCTGCCGCCGCGCTCGGCGCTGCTCATCGGCGCGGTCGGGTTCTGCGCGGTGTTCGCCGAGGGCGCCAGCCTGGACTGGTCGGCGGTCTACCTGCGCGACGAGATGGGCTCCTCCCCCGGCCTCGCCGCCGCGTGCACCACGGGCTTCGCGCTGACGATGGCCGTGGCCCGGCTGGTGGGCGACGCGGTCGTCGAACGCCTCGGCCCGGTGCGCACGGTGCGTCTGGGCGGGGTGCTGGCGACGCTCGGCGGGGTACTCATCGTCACCTCCTCCGCCGCGGCGCAGGCGATGGCCGGGTTCGGGCTGCTGGGGCTGGGCATCGCGGTCGTCGTGCCGGTGGTCTTCGCGGCGGCGGCCCGGTCCGCCAACGCGCCGAGCCAGGCGATCGCGGGGGTGGCGACGATCATGTACGCCTCGGGGCTGATCGCCCCGGCCGCGATCGGGCAGGTCGCCGACGCGACGTCGCTGACCATGTCGTTCGGGCTGGTGACGGTGCTGGCCACCGGGCTCATCGCGGGCGCGGGACTGCTGCGCGGGCGGCGCTCGGAGACGAGGGCCAAGGCGCCCGGCGCCGTACCGGATCCGGCACCCGCGCCGGGCACGGAGACGTAAGGGACGCGCGGCCCGTACGAGCCGTCAGCCCACCGCCTTCGCCGCCGCGCGGCCCGCGGCGCGGCCGGAGAAGAGGCACCCGCCGAGGAAGGTGCCCTCCAGCGAGCGGTACCCGTGGACGCCGCCCCCGCCGAAGCCGGCGGCCTCCCCGGCCGCGTACACACCCGGCAGCGGCTCCCCGCCCTCGGCGAGCACCCGCGACGACAGGTCGGTCTCCAGCCCGCCGAGGGACTTGCGGGTGAGGATGTTCAGCCGTACGGCGATGAGCGGGCCGTTCTTCGGGTCCAGGAAGCGGTGCGGGGAGGCGACGCGGATGAGCTTGTCGCCGAGGAAGTTGCGGGCGCCGCGCAGTGCGGTGATCTGCATGTCCTTGGTGTAGGCGTTGTCGATCTCGCGGTCGCGGGCGGTGAGCGTGCGGCGCAGCGCGTCCTCGTCGATGAGCTTGTCGCCGGTCAGCTCGTTCATCCGGCGGACGAGGGTGCCGAGGTCGCGTTCGACGATGAAGTCGGCGCCGTTGTCCATGAACGCCTGCACGGGCCCCGGCGCCCCGGAACCGGCCCGGCCGAGCACGTCGCGCACACTCTTGCCGGTCAGGTCCGGGTTCTGCTCGCTGCCGGAGAGCGTGAACTCCTTCTCGATGACCTTCTGGCTGAGGACGAACCAGGTGTAGCCGTGGCCCGACTTCATGATGTGCTCCAGCGTGCCGAGCGTGTCGAAGCCCGGGAACAGCGGCACGGGCAGCCGACGGCCGGTCGCGTCCAGCCACAGCGACGAGGGTCCCGGCAGGATGCGGATGCCGTGCCGGGCCCAGATGGGGTTCCAGTTCTCGATGCCCTCGGTGTAGTGCCACATCCGGTCGCGGTTGATCAGCCGGCCGCCGGCGGCCCCGGCGACGTCGAGCAGCAGCCCGTCGACGTGTGCGGGGACGCCGGAGAGCAGCTTTTCCGGCGGGGTGCCGAGGCGCTCGGGCCAGTGGGCGCGGACGAGGTCGTGGTTGCCGCCGATGCCGCCGGAGGTGATGATCACCGCCTGGGCACGCAGTTCGAAGGTGTCGGCCGCCTCCCGGCCGCTGGCGGTGCCCCGCGGGGCGTCGCTGGGTTCGAGGATCTCGCCGCTGACGGTGTCGACGGTGCCGCCGCTGCGGGCCAGGCCGGTGACGCGGTGCCGGAAGCGCATGTCGACGCGGCCGAGTTCGGCGGCCTCGCGCACCCGCCGCTCGAAGGGGGCGACGACGCCGGGTCCCGTGCCCCAGGTGATGTGGAAGCGGGGTACGGAGTTGCCGTGGCCCTCCGCGTCGTAGCCGCCGCGCTCGGCCCAGCCGACGACCGGGAAGAACGACATGCCCATGGCGCGCAGCCAGGCGCGCTTCTCGCCGGCGGCGAAGTCGACGTACGCCTCGGCCCACTTGCGCGGCCAGTGGTCCTCGGCCCGGTCGAATCCGGCGGTGCCGAGCCAGTCCTGCCAGGCCAGCTCGCGGCTGTCGCGGATGCGCATGCGGCGCTGCTCGGGCGAGCCGACGAAGAACAGGCCGCCGAAGGACCAGTGCGCCTGGCCGCCGAGCGCCTGCTCCGGCTCCTGGTCCAGCAGGATGACCTTGCGTCCGGCGTCGGCCAGCTCCGCGGTCGCGGCGAGGCCGGCGAGCCCCGCTCCGATCACGATGACGTCGGCGTCGTAGACCATGGCTGCCGCCCCTTCGAAGGTTACCGGTGGGTTCAGATCCTGTTGACTGGGCGCCCGCCCGTCAACCGCCGGACGCCGGACACTTTCCCCGCCCGCGGGCGGGGGCGGGTCGGCCGCGAGGTGGGCGGGGGCGTTCGGTTAGGGTCGAGGCCGTGAGCGACCCCGAACGTCCGTCCGCCGTGCGGCTGTGGTTCTCGCCCCGGCGGCTGCGCGCCGAGGGCCGCACGCCGGACTACCGCTTCTCGCTCGCCAACGAGCGGACGTTCCTCGCCTGGGTACGGACCGCGCTGGCGCTCGTCGGCGGCGGCATCGCCGCGGACCAGTTCCTCGACGAGATGGCCCGCCCCATCCGTACCGCCATCGCCGCGGTGCTGCTCGTGGGCGGCGCGGTCTGCGCGGTACGGGCCGTCAACCACTGGATCCGCTGCGAGCGCGCGATGCGCCGCGGCGAGGACCTGCCGGAGTCCCGCTTCCCCGGGCTGCTCGCCGTGGGCACGGCGGTGGCGGCGGTCGCGCTGATCGTGGCGGTGCTGGTGGGGACCAGGCGGTGAGCGACGCCCGGGACCCCGCGGCGCAGCCGGAGCGGACGCGGCTCGCGTGGCGGCGTACGACGCTGGCGTTCGCGGTCGTGGTGGTGCTGGAGATACGGCGGGTGGTCGTCGAGGGCGGCTCGGCGGGCGGGTACGCCGGGCTGTCGCTGGCACTGTGCACGTGGCTGGTCTTCCTGGTGGTGGGTCAGCGGCGGATAAACCAACTGGCCGCCGCCGCACCGGCGGCGATGGCCCCGGGGCTCGCGCTGGGCGCGGGCCTGTGCCTGGTGGCGTCGGCGACGTCCGCGGCCGTGCTGCTCATCTGAGGCCCCCGCGGCGGCCGTCCGTACGCCCCGCGTCCGCTCACCGGTCGCCGGTGGGCCGCCGTCCGTGCCGGTGCGTGGTCCTAAGCTCGCAGGCAGCACCGCAGCGCGGGCAGGAGTTGCCTTGAGGGGGACATGCGCATGGCCGTCACCGTGCCGCTGATCGTCGTGATGGGGGTGTCCGGCTGCGGCAAGACCACGGTGGGCCGGGAGCTGGCCGAGCGGCTGAACGTGCCGTACGCGGACGGCGCCGACATCGGCCGGGAGGCCGGTCTCACCGGCGCGTTCGGCGAACCGCCCCACGAAGCCGTCGCCGGCTGGCTGCGCAGGCGGGCCGCGAGCGGCGGCGTCGTCAGCCGGCCCGCGCTGCGCCGCCGTGACCGCGACCGGCTCGCGGCGGCCGTGCCGGGGCTGTACTTCCTGCACCTCGACGGCTCGCGGCGACTCGTCGACGCACGGCTGGCCGAGCGCAAGGAGCTGTTCGTGCCGCACGACGTGCTGGACGCCCAGTTCGCGGCGCTCGAACCGCTGGCGCCCGACGAGCACGGGGCGGCGGTCGGCATCGAGGGCACCCCGGAGCAGATCGTGGACCGCGCGGTCGACGCCGCCCGCACGCCGTACTGCGTGCAGCTCGCCACCGGCGTGCACGCCTACGTCCAGCCGGACGGCGGCTGGTGCCTGAGCAACGCGGGCTTCGTCAGCGACGGCACGACGACGCTGCTCGTCGACACCGCCGCCACCGAGCCCCGGGCACGGCTGCTGCGCGAGGCGGTCCTGGCCAGCGGGGCGCCGGACCCGGCGCTCGTGGTCAACACCCACCACCACGGCGACCACACGTACGGCAACAGCGTCTTCGCGCCCGCCACGGTCGTCGGCCACGCCGCGTGCCGGCAGCAGGTGCTCGCCGCGGGGCGCCATCTGGAGCTGGTGTGGCCGGAGGTGGAGTACGGGGACGTGCGGCTGACGGCTCCGGACATGACGTACACCGAGTCGATGACGCTGACCGCCGGCGGCAGGGAGGTGCGGCTGCTGCACCCGGGCCCCGCGCACACGGTGGGCGACACCGTGGTGTGGCTGCCGGAGCAGCGGGTGGTGTTCGCCGGGGACATAGCGCTGTGCGGCGGGACGCCGTTCGTCGCGTTCGGCTCGCTCGGGGGGTCGCTGCGGGCGCTGGAGCGGCTGCGGTCGCTGGGCGCGGAGACGGTGGTGCCGGGGCACGGTCCGGTGACGGACGCGGGGGTGTTCGACGCGGTGGAGCGGTATCTGCGCTACGTCGGCGAACTGGCCGCGCAGGGCCGCGCGGCGGGCCGGACGCCGCTGGAGACGGCGCGGGCGGCCGACCCGGAGGCGTTCGCGGAGCTACGGGAGCCGGAGCGGCTGGTGGCGAACCTGCACCGGGCGTACAGCGAGCTGGCGGGCGAGCCGGAGGGCCATCCGCTGGACGCGGCGGAGTACTTCGCGGACATGGCGGCGCTGAACGGCGGTGAGATGATGCCCTGTCATGCGTAGCGCCTGCGGCACGCGCGGCGGGGCGGGCGGGGCGGAGGGCTTCGGGGCGCCGGGGGGCACGTGTGCGGTCGGAGGCGTCGCGCAGGGCTCGGCGTGCACGGCCCGGTCCGCGGCCGTTCCGGCCCCGCCGGTGGCTCACCCGGGACCGGCACGTACCCCGGTCGCCGGTCGTGCCGTGCCGTCGCGTGGCCCCGCCGGCGGCGCGCGGGCGGTCCCGGGCGCCGCGCCCTGGACGACATACCGACCGGTCGGCATTATGGGGGGCCGGGTCCGTGCCTCCGGGCCCGTCGACCGCCGCCCCCGGAGGGAACCCGTATGAGCGACGACCACCCGCCCGGCCTCGACCCGGACGCGCTGCGCCGCCACCTCGACGCGCAGCTCCCCGGGCTCGTCCGCGGCGGGCTCCGCGCCCGGCTCATCGAGGGCGGCCGGTCCAACCTCACCTACGACGTCACCGACGGCACCGGCCGCTGGGTCGTCCGCCGGCCCCCGCTCGGCCATGTCCTCGCCACCGCACACGACATGGCCCGCGAGCACCGCGTGCTCACCGCCCTGCACCCCACCCCCGTCCCCGTACCGCGGACGCTGCTGCTCTGCTCCGACGAGGCCGTACTCGGCGCCCCCTTCTACGTCATGGAGTTCGTCCCCGGCACCGTGTACCGCACGGCCGGGCAACTGGCGCCGCTCGGCCCCGCGCGCACCCGCGCCGTGACCGACGGCCTCGTCGACACCCTGGTCCGCCTGCACGCCGTCGACCCCGCCGCCGTCGGCCTCGGCGACTTCGGCCGCCCCGACGGCTTCCTGGAGCGCCAACTCCGCCGATGGGGCAAGCAGCTCGACGCCTCCCGCAGCCGCGAGCTGCCCGGCATCGACGAGCTCCACGACGCCCTCGCCCGCGATCTACCGCCGGCCGCCGTGCCCGTCGTCGTCCACGGCGACTACCGCCTCGACAACGTCCTCGTCGACGCCGCCGGCACCGTGACCGCCGTCCTGGACTGGGAGATGTCGACGCTCGGCGACCCGCTCACGGACCTCGGCCTGCTGGCCATGTACAGCACCCCCGCCGGCGCCGACTCCCCCATCGCCACCACCGCCGACGCCCCGGGACACCCGACCGCCGCCGAGCTCGTCGCCCGCTACGCCGAGCGGTCCGGCCGGGACGTCTCCCGCGTCGCCTGGTACACGGCCTTCGCGTACTTCAAGCTCGCCGTGATCCTGGAGGGCATCCACTACCGCTTCACGCTCGGCCGGACCGTCGGCGCCGGCTTCGACCGCATCGGCGAGCTCGTGCCCCGCTTCATCGCGGGCGGCCGCACCGCTCTGCAGGAAGGCTGACCGGCCATGGACTTCGCACCCGACGCGCGCACCGGGGAACTGCGCGAGCGCCTGCTCGCCTTCATGACCGAGCACGTCCTCCCCGCGGAACCGGTCGCCGCCGCCCAGCTCGCCGAGCAGGGCGACCCGTGGGTGCACCCGCCCGTCGTGGCCGAGTTGCGCGCCGAGGCGCGCAGGCGCGGGCTGTGGAACCTCTTCCTCCCCGACCACACGTACGGCGCGGGTCTGACGAACCTGCAGTACGCACCGCTCGCCGAGATCACCGGCCGCAGCCCCCACCTGGCGCCCCTGGCGCTCAACTGCAGCGCGCCGGACACCGGGAACATGGAGCTGCTGGCCCAGTTCGGCGACGCGGAGCAGCGCACGCGGTGGCTGGAGCCGCTGCTGGAGGGCCGTATCCGCTCGGCGTTCGCGATGACCGAGCCGGCCGTCGCCTCCTCCGACGCCACGAACGTCGAGACCAGGATCGAGCGGGACGGCGGCTCGTACGTCGTCAACGGCCGCAAATGGTACATCTCCGGGGCGATGAACCCGGACTGCGCCGTCTTCATCGTCATGGGCAAGACCGACCCCGACGGGCCGGACCTCCGCCGCCAGCAGTCCATGGTCCTCGTCCCGCGCGACACCCCGGGCCTCACGGTCCGCCGGGCCATGCAGGTCTACGGCTTCGAGGACCATCTGCACGGCGGCCACGCCGAGATCGTGCTCGACGACGTACGGATCCCGGCCGCGCACCTCATCGGCGAGGAGGGCGGCGGCTTCGCCATCGCGCAGGCGCGGCTGGGTCCCGGCCGTATCCACCACTGCATGCGGCTGATCGGCATGGCGGAGCGGGCGATCGAGCTGATGTGCCGGCGGGCGGTGGAGCGTTCGGCGTTCGGCAAGGAGCTGGCGCGGCAGGGTGTGGTGCAGACGTGGATCGCGGACGCGCGGGTGGCGGTGGAGCAGTTGCGGCTGCTGGTGCTGAAGACCGCGTGGCTGATGGACACGGTCGGCAACCGCGGGGCGCACACGGAGATCCAGGCCATCAAGATCGCCGTGCCGCGGGAGGTCACCGGCATCCTGGACCGCGCGGTCCAGTTGCACGGCGCGGCGGGCGTCAGCCAGGACACGCCGCTGGCCGGGCTGTGGGCGTCGGCGCGCACGCTGCGGCTGGCGGACGGTCCCGACGAGGTGCACCAGCGGTCGCTGGCCCGGCGCGAGCTGCGGAAGTACGCGCCGGGCGGCTGAGCGTGAGCCGTACGGGCGGGGGTGCGCGGCTCCGTACGGCCGCGGCCCGCCGGAGCTACGGACGCAGGGCGCGCATCAGCAGCTCCGCCAGGTGGTCGCCGATCTCGCGCGCCGACATCGGCCCGTCCACGCGGTACCAGCTCCCCAGGTGGTGCAGCGCGCCGAAGTGGTAGTCCACCACCAGGTCGGCCGGGGTGGCGGTGGAGAACACGCCGCCGGCCTGGCCCTCCTCGATCAGACCGCGGAAGCGTTCGTGGTAGCGCCGCCGCTCCGCCCGTACCTCCTTGAACTTCTCCGGGCTCAGCATGTGCATCGAGCGGAAGAAGATGAGCGCGTCCTCGTGGTGGTCGACGGTGGTGACGACGACGTCGGCCGCCGCCGCCCGCAGCCGCTGTTCGACCGGGGCGTCCAGCGCCGCGAAGTGGTCGAGGCGCTCCTGCTGGAGCCGCAGGAGGCGGCCGTAGATCTCGTGGAGCAGATCGTCCTTGGAGCCGAAGTAGTGGTAGAGGGCGCCCTTGGTGACTCCCGCGGCCTCGACGAGCTCCTGCACCGAGGTGCGGTCGAATCCCCGCTCCGCGAAGAGCCTCGTGGCGGCGGCGAGCAGCCGCTCCGGCACCGTCCCGCTGTTTCCGCCCGTCGTCGTCGCCATGTTCTCGCCCTTCGTCGTCCCGGCCTCCAGTGTCGGTCCCGGAACCCCGGCCCGTCCCGGCGTCCCGGAAGGTCCGGGGGCCTTCCGCGTCAGCCCTGGCCCTGCTCCAGTGTGCGCTGCAGCCGGTTCATGCCGGTCAGCCAGCGGTCCGGGTCGGTGGCGCGCAGCGCACTGTAACCGGCGACCTCGGGGTGCGGCAGGATCAGGAAGCGGTCCTCGGCGATGCCGGCCAGGACGGCGTCGGCGACCTCCTCGGGCTCGATGGCGCCGGGGGCGAGGACGAGGTCGCCCGCGGCGCCGGTGGCGCGGAGCATGCCGGTGCGTACGCCCTGGGGGCAGACCGCGTGCACGGAGATGCCGCGGTGGCGGTACGTGAGGGAGAGCCACTCGGCGAAGGCGAGCGCCGCGTGCTTGGTGACGGCGTACGGGGCGGCGGCGACCATCGAGAGCAGTCCGGCGGCCGAGACGGTGGCGACGAACCGGCCCTCGCCGCGCTCCAGCCACTCCGGCAGCAGCTCGCGCGCGGCGCGCACATGGGCCATGACGTTGACGTCCCAGGCGGCGGACCAGTCGTCGTCCGGGGCCTCGGGGCCGCCCGCGGTGGCGAGGCCGGCGTTGGCGCAGAAGAGGTCGACGCCGCCGAGCGCCTCCCGGGCGGCGGTGACGGCGCCGGAGGCGTCGCCGGGCAGCGCGACGCCGCCGATCTCGGCGGCGACGGCGCGGGCCCTGGCGGCGTCGAGGTCGTTGACGGCCACCCGGGCGCCCTCGGCGGCGAGCCGCCGCGCCAGCGCGGCGCCGATGCCGGCGCCGCCCCCGGTGACCACTGCCCGCGCGTCTTGCACGCCGCCCACGGTGCCCGCCTCCCCACAGTTGCCGACTTTGCGCAGACTAACCGGTCGGTATGTCGGGAGGGAAGGTCACCGGCGGGAGCCGGCCCCGGCGCGGGGCCGTTGACAGCGTTCCGCAGCGCGACCATGCTAAGCAGTCGCTTAGACGATCCCGCCGCACCCTCGCCCGCCCCGGGAGGCACGCCATGGCAGAGCCCCGCACGTTCACCTCGGTCGACGAGCTGAAGGGCGCGGTGGGCGAGCAGGTGGGGCCCACGGACTGGGTGGAGATCGACCAGCGGCGCATCGACATGTTCGCCGAGGCGACCGGGGACCACCAGTGGATCCACGTCGACCCGGAGCGGGCCGCCGCGGGCCCGTTCGGCGGGACCGTCGCCCACGGCTACCTCACGCTCTCGCTGCTGCCGCTCTTCGGCCCGCAGCTCATCGAGGTCGCGGGCGTGCGCATGGGCGTCAACTACGGCACGAACAAGGTGCGTTTCCCCGCGCCCGTCCCCGTGAACTCCCGGCTGCGGGCGTCCGCGACGATCGTGGACGTCACCGAGGTCGCGGACGGCGTGCAGCTCGCCGTGCGGTACACGATCGAGCGCGAGGGCGGCGAGAAGCCCGTGTGCGTCGCGGAGTCGGTGGTCCGCTACTCCTTCTGACCGCCCCGCTCGCGGCCACTCAGCCCGGGGCGCCCGGCGCGTCCGGTGCCGCGACCATCCGGCCGACCAGATCCGCGTACAGCGCCGCCAGTTCGTCCGGCGGCCGGCTGCCCGCCGCGCTGAACCACCGGGCCACGTCCACGCAGAGCGACAGCACCGCCAGCGCCGTCCCCGGCACGTCGGCCACCGCGAACTCGCCGTCCCGTACGCCGTCCTCGATGATCCCCCGCACCAGCCGGTCGATGTCCCGCCGCAGCGCGACGATCTCCGCGTAGTGCTCCTCGCCGAGCGCCGCCAGCTCGTACTGCACCACGCGCGCCGTCGTGTGGTGCTCCGCGTGCCAGCGCACGAAGGCCCGTACGGCGCGCGCCAGCCGCTCCCCCGCCGGGCCCTCGGACTCGGCCGCCGCGGCGATGATCGCCCGCGCCCGCTCGTGGCCGACCCGGCTGATGCGGAAGAGCAGCTCTTCCTTGGTCCTGAAGTGGATGTACAGCGCGGCAGGGCTCATCCCGGCGCGGCCGGCGATGTCGCGGGTGGTGGTGGCGTAGTAGCCGCGCTCCGCGAAGGCCTCGACCCCCGCGGTGAGCAGCCGCTGCGCCGCTTCCGGCTCGACGCCGCCCCAGGCCGCGGGGTCCTGGACGTCCTGCATGCTCGCTCTCCGCTCTCCCGGGTGCAGCGTGAACACCCTACCCCCGACGCTGAGCAAGCGCTTAGGGCCGTGCGGACCGGGTGCGACCCCCCGGCGCGCGGGCGCGGCGGGCCCGCGGATCCGGCCCGTGACCTCGCGGTTGGCGCTGATGGTTTCCGGTGCGCGCGCTCTAAAATGTGCCCCATGGCGCGCCCCCGCAAGCCCCTGCTGAGCCATGAGCGCATCGTCACGGCGGCGCTCGCCCTCGTCGACGCCGAGGGGCTGCAGGCCGTGTCCACCCGACGGCTCGCGGCCGAACTGGGGGTCAGCGGGCCGTCGCTGTACAACCACTTCACCACGAAGGACGAACTGCTGGACGCCGCGGTCGACGCCGTGGTCGCCGAGGTCGACCTGTCGATGTTCGCGGACGGCTCGCCGTGGCCCGAGGCGCTGCTCGCCTGGGCCAGGTCGTACCGGGCGGCGCTGGCCGCGCACCCGAACATCGTGCCCGTGCTCGCCCAGGGCCCCGGCCGCAGGCCGGCGGCGCTGCGGCTGGCGGACGCCGTGTTCGGCGGCATGGTCGCGGCGGGCTGGCCGCCGGCGCAGGCCACCCGGGTCGGCGCGCTGATGCGGTATTACGTGGCCGGATCCGCGCTGGGCTCGTTCGCGGGCGGCTTCGTCGCCGACCCCGCGGCGTACGACCCGGAGGACTACCCGCACCTCGGCCGGGCGCATCTGCTGGCGGCGCACCGCCAGGAGGTGGACGAGGGCGCCTTCGAGACCGGGCTGCGGGCGCTCGTGGACGGGCTGAAATTGCAGTTCGCCCAGCTCAGCGGCCAGCCGTCGGTCTGACGCGGGCGGGACGCGGGGATGCCGCCCGGCAGGCCGCGGGCGGGGCTATGATCCCGCAATGGCCGACCTGGTACGCGTGATCTACCGCAAGTACGACGGCACTCTGCACTGGAACTCGACCATGCGCCGCCTCGGCGAGGACGAACACGGCGTGTGGCTCGGCCAGCCCGCGGGCGGCACCACGCGCAAGGGCACGGGCCCGCCCGTGATCATGGAGTGCGCGCACGTGGCGCTCTTCCCCCGCGACGCCTGGTGGACCGCCGAGTTCAACGCCCCGCCGCGGCGCACCGATCTCTACGTGGACATCACCACGCCGCCGCGGTGGCGCTCGGCCGCGGAGGTCACGATGGTCGACCTGGACCTCGACGTCGCCCGGCGGCGCGGTGAGGACACACCGCGGCTGCTGGACGAGGACGAGTTCGCCGATCACCGGGTCCGCTACGGCTACTCGGAGGAGACCGTCGCGCGCGCGACGGCGTCCGCGGAGTGGCTGATGACGGCGGTGGCGGCGGGCACGGAGCCGTTCGCCGGGGCGTACCGCAGGTGGCTCGAACAGGTGGCGGAGGGCTAGCCCGGACGACGCGCCCCGACCGGCCGGTGACCGTCGCGTCGAGAGGCGTGAATTCGCAGGTCCGGTGTCGGTCGGCCGACCTACCATGGCGGGCATGGCCCGATCGAACAGCCCCCGCGCCCGCCCCGTCCCGCCACGCCCGGCCGGCGGGCACCGATGAGCGCCGGGACGCGGGACGCCCCCGTGGCCGATCCGCTGCGCGGGCCGACGCTCGCGGAGTTGCGCCGGCGGACGTCGATGAAGTGGCGGGAGTATCCGCCCGACGTGCTGCCGCTGTGGGTCGCCGAGATGGACACGCGGCTCGCCGCGCCCGTCGCCGAGGCGGTGCACGCGGCGATCGACCTGGGCGACACGGGATACGCGACCGTCGAGCCGTACGCGCAGGCGCTGGCGGAGTTCGCCGGGCGCCGCTGGGACTGGCGGGTGCCGGCCGAGCGGTGCGCCCTCGTGCCGGACGTGATGCTCGGCATCGTCGAGGTGCTGAAGCTGGTCACGGCCCCGGATGACGCCGTCGTCGTCAACTCCCCGGTCTACCCGCCGTTCTACGCCTTCACCGAGCATCTGGGCCTGCGCGTGGTCGAATCCCCGCTCGGTGAGGACCGCCGCATCGACTTCGCCGCCCTGGACGCGGCGTTCGCCTCCGCGCGCGCCGGCGGCCACCGCGCGGCGTACCTGCTGTGCAGCCCGCACAACCCGACCGGGACCGTGCACACCGCCGCCGAGCTGGCGCAGGTCGCCGCGCTCGCCGGGGAGCACGGGGTGCGGGTCGTCGCCGACGAGATACACGCCCCGCTGGTGCCGCCGGGCGCGCGGCACGTGCCGTATCTGACCGTCCCCGGCGCGGAGCGGGGCTTCGCCCTGCTCTCGGCGTCCAAGGCGTGGAACCTCGCGGGGCTGAAGGCGGCGGTCGCCGTCGCCGGCGAGGAGTCGGCGGGCGAGCTGGCGCTCATGCCGGAGGAGGTGTCGCACGGGGCGAGCCACCTGGGCGCCATCGCGCACGTGGCCGCCTTCCGGCACGGCGGTCCGTGGCTGGACGCGCTGCTCGCCGGGCTGGACGAGAGCCGACGGCTGCTCGGGTGGCTGCTGTCGGAGCGGCTGCCCGGCGTGGAGTACCGCGTTCCGGACGGTACGTTCCTGGCCTGGCTGGACTGCCGCGCGCTGGGGCTCGGGGACGACCCCGCGGCGGTGTTCCTGGAGCACGGGCGCGTGGCGCTGGCGTCGGGGATCCCGTTCGGCACGGGCGGCGCGGGCCACGCGCGGCTCAACTTCGCCACCTCGCCCGAGGTGCTGACCGAGGCGGTGGACCGGATGGCCGCCGCGTTGCCCGAGCCGGGAGGCAGGCCATGACCGACGACGTGACGGCGGACCGCCAGGAGGACGGGGCGGCCGGCAGGAGCGGCACCGCGGCGCCGCGCGGCGGCGCGGGCGCGGGATCGCGTACCCGCAAGGCGGCAACGCCCGCCGGCCGCCCGCCCGTGCACGCCTTCCGGGACGACGCCCTCGGCGCGCACGACGCCGTCGCCCTCGCCGCGCTCGTCCGCGACGGCGAGGTCGGTGCCGGGGAGCTGGCCCGGGCCGCCGTCGAGCGGATCCGGCTCGTCGACCCCGAGTTGCACGCCGTCGCCGTCCCCGCCTACGACACGTACGAGACGGACGACGCGGCCACCGGCCCGCTCGCCGGCGTGCCCACCCTGCTGAAGGACAACACCGACTACGGCGGCCTCCCCACCGGCCACGGCAGCGCGGCCTTCACCCCGCACGCCGCGCCGCGGCACGCGCCGTTCACGCGCCAGTTCCTGAGCACCGGCATGACGTTCCTCGGCAAGACCCGGCTGCCGGAGTTCGGCTTCAACGCCAGCACGGAGTACGAGAACGACGAGCCGGTCCGCAACCCCTGGCACCCGTCCTACTCCCCCGGCGGCTCCTCCGGCGGCAGCGCCGCGCTCGTCGCCTCCGGCGCCGTGCCGATCGCGCACGCCAACGACGGCGGCGGCTCCATCCGCATCCCCGCCGCGTGCTGCGGGCTCGTCGGCCTCAAGCCGACCCGGGGCCGGGTCGTGGCCAACGAGACGGGCCGCCGGCTGCCCATCGACATGGTCGGCGACGGGGTGCTGAGCCGGTCCGTGCGCGACACCGCCGCGTTCCTCGCCGCGGCCGAACGGCACTGGCGCAACCCGCGTATGCCCCCGCTCGGCCTGGTCGAGGGCCCGGGCACGCGCCGGCTGCGGATCGGCCTGGTCGCCGAGTCGCCGACCGGCGCCCCGACCGACGCCGCCACCCGCGCGGCCGTCGCCGCGGTCGCCACCGCGCTGGCGGGACAGGGGCACACGGTCGAGACGTACGCGCTGCCGCTGGACGGGCGCTTCGAGCAGGACTTCATCGCGTACTGGGGCATGCTCGCGTTCCTCGCGGGCGCGGGCGGCCGGTTCGTGTACGACCGGCACTTCGACGCGCGCCGGATGGACGGGCTCAGCAAGGGCCTCCGCGCGACGTACGTGCGCCGGATGCACACCACCCCGGCGTTCCTGCGCCGCCTGCGCCGCGCGGCGGACGAGGCGTACGACGCGGCCCTCACCCGCTACGACGTACTGCTGTCCCCGGTCCTCGCGCACACCACCCCGCGCCTGGGCCACCTCTCGCCCAACGTCCCCTACGAGGAACTGCTGAACCGCCTGCGCGCATACGTGGCCTTCACCCCCATCAACAACATCAACGGCAGCCCCGCCCTCTCCCTCCCCGCCCCCGCCACCGACCCGGCGCCCGCGGACGGCATGCCGACGGGCGTGATGCTCTCGGCGGCCCACGGCGACGAACGCACCCTGCTGGAGCTGGCCTTCGCCCTGGAGGCCGACCTGCCCTGGCGCCGGATCCAGGACGCCTGAGAAGGACGGGAGAAGCGGCAGGGCCGGCCGCGGTACGGACCAGGTGCCCGGCCGGCCGGGCACCTGGGTTCGGCGGGGGTGGTTCGGCGTACCACCCTCCGCCGCCCGGCCCGGGGACCGGGCCGTCGCCGCCGCCCCTCGCGGCGACGACGGGTCTCGTGGGGCGGGGCTCAGCCGCAGTCGGCCTCTCTCGCGCCCGCGGACCAGCGGACGCCGCCGAGGAGGTGGCGGACGAAGTCCGGCTCGGCGTACGACTCGGCGGTGGGGCCGCCACAATGGGGAACGACCGGCTGCGCTCTACTCCTGGCCAGGTAAAAGGCGTTCGGGCACCGCCAGGGATGCAAGTGGCGAACTGTCACACTCCATTACATACTAGGAAAAGGTGCCACAAGGCACAGTGCTGGGTAAGGGCCGCCTGACCACCTGGCGTCAACCGACACCACACGTGATCAACCCGGCATTCCGCGACGGCCGGCGGGCGGCTGTGAGAGAGGCCGGCCGGGGTCCGGCCGGGAACTCCGCGTTGGGCATCCATCCGAAAGCCGGGCCCGCATGGGTCCCCCCCCCACACGAATGGACTGCATATGATGAACTCGCGCAGCAGGAAGACCGCCGCTGCCGCCGCCGGTGCCTGCATACTGTCCCTGGCCGTGGCCGTCCCCGCCTCCGCAGAGGGCACGGCGCAGAAAGACACCGAGGTGTCCGTCTTCCACGGTGTTCCGGGCCTCACGGTCGACGTGTTCGCCAACGGGGACGCATTGGTTCCCGACTTCAAGCCCGGCACCCTGACCGAGCCGCAGCCGCTGGCACCCGGCACCTACGACATCGAGGTCTTCCCCGACGGGGAGGGCCCCGACGGCGAACCCGCCATCCAGAAGAGCGTCGAGGTCCCGGCCGGGGCGAACGCCACGATCGCGGCCCACCTCAACGCGCAGGGCGACCCCACGCTCACCGCTTTCGTCAACGACACCTCCAAGGTCCCGGCCGGCGAGTCGCGGCTGACCGTCCGCCATGTGGCTGCGGCACCCGCCGTGGACGTCCGCGCGGACGGCAAGCCGGTCATCGAGGGCCTGACCAACCCCAACGAGAAGTCGCTCAAGGTGCCCGCCGGCACGGTGAGCGCCGATGTCGTCCTGGCCGGGACGGACACCGTGGCCATCGGCCCCGCCGACCTCAACCTCGCCGAGGGCACCCACACCATCGTCTACGCCTGGGGCAGCGCCGAGGACGACAACCTGGCACTGAAGACGCAGACGATCAGCGGCGTGGGTTCCTAACCACACGGTGCGAGCGCCGGTGAGAGCGGCGCGATGGCCGGCGACAACAAATCCGCCGCCGTCTGGTTCGCCTCGGGGACCACGGGTGCCGTCGCGGTTGCCGGTCTACTGGCCTCCCGCCGCCGGCGCAGCCGGAGCAACTGACAGACGGGCATGCGTTCCTCCACCGAGGGCGCGCGCCTCTCCGCGGCGGCCGTCGGGGCCGCCGCGGTTGTCGCCGCCGTCCTGTCGGCGCTGCTGGTCTGGTCCCTGTGGCCGACCGGTGCCCCGGTGCCGCCGGACTTCGGCGACCGGGCCATGAAGGGTTATCCGGCGTGCCGCCCGTTCACCGGCCGCCGCTTCCCCCGCTCCGAGAAGTGAGGACACCGCGGACCGGCCGTCAGGGCGCCTCCTTTCCGCGCGCCGGCACGGCCGTCACGTCATCCGGCTGACCGCGGGGTGCGGACGGCGGCGGGCGCTCAGAACACCACGAGCGCCCGGCCCCCGCGCCCCTCCAGCATCGCGTCGAACGCCGCCGGGATGCCGTCGAGCCCGATGCGCGCGGTGACGAGCCCGCCGAGGTCCAGCTCGCCGGCGCGGACGTGCGCGGCGATGGCGGGCAGGTCGCGGGCCGGGTCGCTGTTGCCGTAGACGCAACCGGCGAGCGTGCGGCCGAAGGAGAACAGCTCCAGCGCCGAGAACGAGACCCGCTCATCCTGCCCGCCGATGCCGACGACCGTCGTCCGCCCGCCGCGCCGGGTGGAGGACCAGGCGGTACGTATCGACTCCGCCCGGCCGGCGCACTCGATCGCCACGTCGGCGCCGATCCCGGCCGTCAGCGTACGGATCCGCTTCGCGGTGTCGCGCTCCGCGCCCGGCGCCGCCAGGACGAAGTCGGTGGCCCCCGCGGCGAGCGCCAGCCCCTCCTTCGCCGGCGACACGTCCACCGCGACCAGCGGCCCGGCGCCCGCGATCCGGGCGGCCTGCAGCACCGCGAGACCCACGCCGCCGGCGCCGAAGACGGCGACCGACTCCCCGGCCCGTACCGCGGCGGCGTGGTGCACGGCGCCCCAGCCGGTGAGCACGGCGCAGCCGAGGAGCGCGGCGTCGGCCAGCGGCACCCCGGCGGGCAGGGGCAGCACGGCGCGCGCGGGGACGACGGTCTCCTCGGCGAAGGCGGCGGTGCCCAGGCCCGGGTAGAGGCCGGCGCCGTCGCGGGTGGCGTACGGCTCGGCCGCGGCGGCGCCGGCCGCGGCGCAGAGCCACGGCTCGCCGAGGCCGCAGTAGTGGCACGCGCCGCAGGAGGGCGCCCAGTTGAGGACCACCTCGTCGCCGGGGGCCACGCCGCCGACGCCCTCGCCGACCGCGACGACGGTGCCGGCGCCCTCGTGGCCGAGCACCGCGGGGGCGGGCTGGCGCAGCGTGCCGTCGGCCAGGGAGAGGTCGGAGTGGCAGACGCCGGCGGCGGCCAGCCGGACGCGCACGCGGCCGGGGCCGGGCGCGGGGAGGTCGATGTCGGCGAGTTCGAGCGGGGAGCCGATCGCGGGCAGGACGGCGGCGCGGGTCATCGGGGGCTCCGTATCTCCGGGTGGCGGCGTGGGTGCGTACGTCAGAACTGCAGCGACTTGGTGTGCAGGAACTCCGCGAGTCCGGCCACTCCCAGCTCGCGGCCGATGCCCGACTGCTTGTGGCCGCCGAACGGCGCCAGCACGTCGAACTTCCCGCCGTTGACGACGACCGTTCCGGTCTCCATCCGCCGTGCGAACGCCGCCGCCGTCGCGTCGTCGGCCGCCCACACGGCGCCGGCCAGGCCGTAGACCGTGCCGTTGGCGATGCGCAGGGCGTCGTCCTCGTCCTCGTACGGCATGACCGCCAGCACGGGCCCGAAGATCTCCTCCTGGGCGATGGCCATGTCGGGAGTGACGTCGGCGAAGACGGTGGGCTGGACGAAGTAGCCGCGCTCGCTCCCCGCGGGGGCCCCGGCACCGCCGGCGAGCAGCACGGCGCCTTCCGCGGTGCCGCGCTCGATGTAGCCGCGGACGCGCTCGCGCTGGGCGGCGCTGACGACCGGCCCGAGGCGGGTGGCGGGGTCGCGGGGGTCGCCGGGCGCGTACGTGGCCAGGGCGGTGGTGGCGAGGGTGAGCGCCTGCTCGTACGCGGACCGGTGGACGAGCATCCGGGTCCAGGCGGTGCAGGTCTGGCCGGAGTTGGCCATGACGTTGGCGACGCCGGCGGTGACGGCCCTGGCGAGGTCGGCTCCGGGCAGGATGACATTGGCGGACTTGCCGCCCAGCTCCAGCGCCACGGGCTTGACCGCCGCGCCCGCCGCCGCGGCGACGGCCCGCCCGACGGCGGTGGACCCGGTGAACGACAGGAAGTCGGTGCCGGGGTGCTCCACCAGCGCCCGGCCGGCCTCGGCGCCGTACCCGGTGACGACGCCCAGGACGCCGGGCGGGAAGCCGGCCGCGGCGACGGCCTCGGCGAAGATCCGCGCGACCAGCGGGGTGTTCTCGGCGGGCTTGAGGACCACGGTGCAGCCGGCGGCGAGCGCCGGGGCGGCCTTGGCGACGATCTGGTGCAGCGGGTAGTTCCACGGCGTGATCGCGCCGACGACGCCCACGGGCTCGTGCAGGACGGTGGCGGTCCCGGCCTTCTCCTCGTACGGGTACGAGGCGCCGATCTCCGCGTACGCCGCGCAGACGGCGACCGGCACCGCGGCGTGCACCTTCCGGCTGAACGTCAGCGGTGCGCCCAGCTCCGCGGTGACCGTCGCGGCGACGTCCTCCGCCCGGGCGGCCAGCGCGTCGCCGAGCGCCCCGACGTACGCGGCCCGGGTGGCCGGCGGGGTCGCCGCCCAGCCGGGGAACGCGGCGCGGGCGGCGGCGACGGCGGCGTCCACGTCGGCGGCGGTGCCGGCCGGGACGGTGGCGATGACCTGCTCGTCGGCGGGGTCGACGACCTCGATGACACCGTCGCCGGCGGCGGGCTGCCAGCGGCCGTCGATGAACATGCCGTCGTGAGCCTGCATCGGTACGTCTCCCGGTGGGTCGGCGGTGTGCGTACGGCACCAAACTAGCGCCGGTAGTTTTCGGCGCCCAGGCCGTCCGGGCGTGCGGTGGGTCACGCGCCCCGGGTGGCGCCGCCCGCGTCCACCTGAGACCATTCCTATGGTTCCCCATAGGAATCGTGACGGGAAGACGGGCGGTACCCCATGACCAGCAGCGCAGAGCAGGCACGGTCCGAGCAGGCGGGCGGCGGGCAGGAACGCGCCGAGCGGGCACGCAAGACCGCCGAGGGGCTGTCGTACCTCTCCGGCTTCGGCAACCAGCACAGCACCGAGGCCGTCCCCGGCGCCCTGCCCACCGGCCGCAACTCCCCCCAGCGCGCTCCCCTCGGGCTCTATGCCGAGCAGTTGTCCGGCTCCGCGTTCACCGAGCCCCGCGCCCACAACCGGCGCTCCTGGCTCTACCGCATCCGCCCCTCCGCCGCCCACCCCCGCTTCCACCGAGCGGACAACGGCGCGCTGCGCACCGCCCCGTTCACCGAGGCCGTCCCCGACCCCAACCGGCTCCGCTGGAACCCGCTGCCCGAACCCCCGCCCGGCACCGACTTCCTGGCCGGCCTGTGGACCCTCGGCGGCAACGGCGACGCCGCCCAGCGCACCGGCATGGCCATCCACCTCTACGCCGCCAACGCCCCCATGACCCGCGTCTTCTCCGACGCCGACGGCGAACTCCTCGTCGTCCCCGAACGCGGCGGACTGCTGCTGCGCACCGAACTCGGTCTGCTGCGGGCCGAGCCGGGACACGTCGCCCTCATCCCGCGGGGCGTCCGCTTCCGCGTGGAGCCGCTGACCGCGGGCGCCACCGCGCGCGGCTACGTCTGCGAGAACTACGGCAGCCCCTTCGTCCTCCCCGAGCTCGGCCCCATCGGCGCCAACGGCCTGGCCAACCCCCGTGACTTCCTCGCGCCGGTCGCGGCGTACGAGGAGACGGCGGGCCCGGTCGAGGTCGTCAGCAAGTTCTGCGGCAACCTGTGGACGGCCACGTACGACCACTCCCCGCTCGACGTCGTCGCCTGGCACGGCAACCACGTCCCGTACGTCTACGACCTGCACCGCTTCAACGTCATCGGCACCATCAGCTACGACCACCCGGACCCGTCCGTCTTCACCGTCCTCACCTCGCCCTCCGACACCCCGGGTCTCGCGGGCGTCGACTTCGTCGTCTTCGCGCCGCGCTGGCTCGTCGGCGAGGACACCTTCCGGCCGCCGTACTTCCACCGGAACGTGATGAGCGAGTACATGGGCCTCGTCGAGGGCGCGTACGACGCGAAGACCGCCGGACCGGGAGGTTTCGTGCCCGGCGGCGGCTCGCTGCACAACATGATGTCCGCGCACGGCCCCGACCAGGAGACCTTCGACCGCGCCTCGGCCGCCGAGCTGAAGCCGCAGAAGATCGACGACGGGCTGGCGTTCATGTTCGAGACCCGCTGGCCGGTCACGCTCACGCCGCAGGCGCGCGATGCCGGGCACCTGCAGCAGGGCTACGACGACGTATGGCGGGGGCTGCGGCAAGAATTCAGGGCATGACCGGCCTCTTCGCCCCCGACTCCCTCCAGCTCAACCGCAAGCTGCCGCTGTGGTACCAGGTGTCGCAGTCCCTGCGCGCCTCGATCCTCGGCCGCCCCCCGGACGCGCCCCTGCGGCTGCCGACGGAGGAACGGCTCGCCGAGCACTACGGCGTCAGCGTGCTCACCCTCCGCCAGGCCCTCAAGGAGCTGGAGGAGGAGGGCCTGATCACCCGCCACCGCCGCCGCGGCACCTTCATCGAGGCCACCGCCCGGCGCACCGCCCCCGTCCGGCTGCTGGGCTCGGTCGACGCGATCGTCGCCCAGCAGTCCGGGGACCGCACGACGCTCCTGGCCCACGGCCCGGCCCCCGTCCCCGCGGACCTCGCCGGGTACTTCCCGGACCTCGCCGAGGCCATGACGTACCGCCGTCTGCGCCACGACGGCGCCACCGGCGAGGCCACCAACTGGGCCGACAACACGGTCCACCCGGAGGCGGCGGCCCGTATCGACCCGGCGGACCTGGAGCGCTGGCCGATGACGAAGGTCCTCCGCGACCGCGCCGGCATCCGCATCGCCCGCATCACGGACACGGTCACCGCCACCCTGGCGGAACCGGAGACGGTCGAGTTGCTGGGCGTCCCGCTGCTGAGCCCGATCCTGCACTACACGGGCGTCTCGTACGACGACGGCGGCCGGGTGGTGGACGTGGCCAGGATCCGCTACCGGGGCGACCGGTTCTCGTTCAGCGTGACGCTGGAGGCTCCGTAGGAGCGTCCGGTCCGCTTCGGCCGAGCAGCCGCGCCTCCTCGGCCGTGAGCCGGACCGCGCCCGCGGCGACGTTCTCGGTGACGTGGTCGGGGTTGCCCGTGCCGGGGATGGCCAGGACGTGCGGGCCCTGGTGGAGGGTCCAGGCCAGGCGGACCTGCGCGGGGGTGAGGCCGTGGGCACGGGCGGTGTCGCGGACCTCCTCGGTGTCCGTACCCGAGGGTCCCGCCTCCCGGCCCTCGCCCGCGATGGCGAAGAACGGCACGTAGGCGATGCCCTGTTCGCCGCAGGTACGCAGCAGGGCCTGCTCCTCGTCGTCCGCGCCGACGCCGAAGGCGTTCTGGACGCAGACGACCGGGGCGATGGTCCGGGCCTCGGCGAGCTGTCCCGCGCTGACGTGGGAGACGCCGAGGTGGCGTACGAGCCCGGCGGTGCGGCACTCGGCGAGGGCGCCGAAGTGGTCGGCCAGGGAGCCGTCCGCACGCCGGCGGCTGGGCGGGAGGCGGAGGTTGACGAGGTCGAGGTGGTCGCGGCCGAGCTGGCGCAGGTTCTCCTCGACCTGGCCGCGGATCTGCGCGGGCTCGGCCCACTCCCACGCGCCCGACGGATCGCGGCCCGCCCAGACCTTGGTGGCGATGACGAGGTCGTCGGGGTACGGGGCGAGGGCGGAGTTGATGAGTTCGTTGGCGGCCCGGCGCGGGGAGAAGTAGAAGGCGGCGGTGTCGATGTGGTTGACGCCGAGCTCGACGGCCCGCCGCAGCACGGCGTGGGCCCGCGCCCGGCCGCCGGCGTCCGGCTCCGCCGCGGCGGGCAGCCGCATGGCGCCGAAGCCGAGGCGGTGGACGGTGAGGTCGCCGAGCTGCCAGGTGCCGGCGGCGTCCGCGGTGATCGCTGGGGAGGTCATCGGCGGAGTCTGACACGGGTGCGCGCCGATCCTTGAACGAGCCCGAGCCACGGGCCACGGGCAACTACGGTGATGCGGGTGACGATGGTCGAGGTTGTGGCACGCGTGCGGGTCAGGAGCGGGTGTCCCGTCGAGCGGTTGACATGCCATCCGCGGCTTCCGCTGGTCGCCGGCCTGGACTCCGAACGTCCGGCAGTCCACGTCTGGGACTGTGAGGCGGGGCGGCCGCACGAACTCCTCACCGTCGGCGCCGAGTCGCGGGTCTACGGCGATGCCGACGGCTGGGCCCGGAGGGAGCGGACGCCCGCGGTGGCGTGGCACCCCGACCGGCCCCTGCTCGTGGTGGCGGGCGAGGGCGGAGTGGTGCGGTGGACTCCCGCCGGGCTCTCGGGGCTGGAAGGGCTTCCGCCCACCGCCGACTACCGCAGTCTGGCATTCGGCCCGGACGGCCGGACGTTGTGGGCGTCGCCGTCGTCAGGCGACGAAGACAGCGCCTGGGACCGCTCCGACGTCCTCGACCTCGCCTCGGGGACCCTCAGCACCGGTCCGCGCTGGGACACCGGGGTCGCGGAGCATCCGGCCGGGGGCCTGGTGGCCACGCTCTGCAGCGATCAAGGCGCGACGCTCGGCATCTTCGCGCGGGTCGACCGCGCGACGGCGCCCGCTGCGATGCGCGTGCTTCGCCGGGCGCTGATCCTGGATGCCGACGGCTACGAGACGCCGATCTTCAGTGCGGACGGACGCCATCTTGCGATTCGGGGCAACGCATACGACAACTCCGTGGAGGTGTTCGCGTTTCCCACCCTTCATCGCGTGCTGGTGACGACTCTCGGCGACCCCAGTCCCGGCTTCCCCTACCCGCAGGAGTGGCTGGACCGGATGCGCGCCTGGTCACGCGACAACCTTGCGTTCGGAGCCCACCCGGGCATCCTCTGGGTCGGGACCCCGAGGGGGACTCTCGTCGAAGTCGACCTCGACGGCCGGCACGCGGTCGAGCACGAACTGCCGGCCGGCTCCCCGGTGTCCGGGCTGGGCGCTCTGGCGACGGGCGAGCTCGTCGTCGCCGACGGCGGCGGCGGACTCGCGCTCGTGTCCGTGCGCTCCGGCACCGCACGGACCGACAGCACGGACGTCGCCACGTCGAGGGCCACGGTCACCGCGTTTCTGGACGCCACCTCCGAGGTCCCTGACGACGGCGAGCTGGAAGCACACCTCGTCCTGACCGACGGGACCCGCACCTGGGATGCGGACGATCTGGCGGCCGTGACCACCACGACCCCGGGGGACCCGGCCTGGCTGCAGCTTCGGGCGGCGCTCAACACCGCGCGGCCGGACGAGGACACCGGGGATGTCGCACCGGGATCGTAGGATGCGAAGCGCCCTGCGGGCGGCTCGGGAGTCGAGGGGAGGACGCGGGATGGCTGGTTCGGCGGACGGTGGTCCGGCCGTGGCGGAGCCCGCCGCGTCCCCGGCGGACGGGGGCCCGGCGGACGGGGGCCCGGCGGAGGAACCGCCTGAGCAGCGGCGGCACTCGCCCACGGGCTCGCCCGCGGACCCGCCCGCGGACGGTGCCCGGGCCGCGCGGCGGTCCGTGGTGAGGCCGCGGGCGCCCGTCGAATCGGACGGGGCGCCCGGTCCCGCGCAGGAGCCGGCCGCCGCCGGCGAATCCGCCCCGCTGCTCGCCGATCTCATGCCCTGGGGCGTCGCCCCGCTGCGGCTCGGGCGGGGGTGGGTCATGGCGCCCGACTCCGCCTCGCTGCGGCGGCGGTGGGATGCGCTCGTACGGGCCGAAGGGGACGAGCGGGACGCCCTCTTCCGGGCGACGCGGGCGCGGACGACGCACAGTGCCGTGGCGCAGTTGCCCGGACGGGCCGCCGGGACCGGGCGGCTGGCGCGTGCGGCGGGTCCGTGCCCCGAACCGGTGCGGGTGCTGCACGGGGCGTACGACCAGCAGTGGCTGATCCCCGACAACCGGCTGATCGACGCCGCCCGGCCCGAGTTGTGGCGGGTCGCCGACGACCGGCAGTTGTTCGCCGTCGAGGCGGGGTACGGCACGCCGGAACCCGGCGGGCTCGCCGTGGTCGCGTCCGCGCTGCTCCCGGACGGGCGGTCGCCCGCCGGTCGGCCGGGCCGCATCCGGCCGCTCTACCGGCGCCCCCGGGGGCGGGAGCCCAACCTCGCACCGCGGCTGCTGCGTTGGCTTGGCCGGCGGCTGGGCGCCAAGGTCACGCCCGAGGACGTGTTCGCCTGGACGCTGGCCGCGGGGCGGGCCACCCCGCGCGGGTGCGCGGTGCCGCTGACCGGGGACGCGGAGACCTGGCAGGCCGGCGTGGCGCGCGGGCGGCGGCTGCTGGAGGTGCAGCTCCGCGGCGCCCGCGGCGGCGGAAAGCCCCGGCTCCCGGGCGGCCGGCGGCCGTACGTGCGGGCGGCGCTGCCGGCCCGGCCCGCGGAGGTGTCGTACGACCCGGAGGAAGAGGCGCTGCTCCTCGGCGAGGGGCGCATCTCCCCCGTACCGCGCGGAGCCTGGGAGTTCACCGAGGGCGGCGTGCCCGTGCTGGAGCAGTGGGTCGCCGCACGGCTGGAGCCGGCGGAGCCGGGCACGCTGGCGGCGATGCGGCCCGCGGCGTGGCCGCAGGAGTGGACGTCGGAGCTGCTGGAACTGATCACGGTGCTGGCGCTGCTCGCGGAGGCGGCGGACCCGGGCGCGGACGAGGCGCGGCACCCGGACGGCTCGTACACCGCAGAGATCACCGCGGCCGAACTGCACGAGGCGGGCATCCTCCCCGCCCCCCAGTCGGCCCGCCGCCCGGCGTCGGTGCTGGACCACCACGAGGAGGGCCCGGAGGGCCAGTTCGCCCTGATCTGAGTGCGCTCGGGGCAGTGGCTAGCGGCGCACCGCGTCGAGGGCGTCGGCGACGCCCGCGCCGTAGAAGCCGTTGCGGCGGTCGTCGCCCTCGCAGACGGCGTTCTCGACGCCGTCGCCGTCCGGGTCGTAGCCGTCGGGGCGGCCGGGGTTGTCGGCGTGGGCGGCCAGGAGGGCGCGCAGCTTCGCGGGAGAGGCGCGCGGGTGCTCGCTCTTCAGGAGGGCGGCGACGCCGGAGACCTGGGCGGTGGCGGCGGAGGTGCCGGGGCCGGAGGCGTATGCGCCGCCGGGCCGGATGGACAGGACATAGGGGTCCCGCGAGGGGGTGCCGGGGATCTGGTGGTCGTCGCCGCCGGCGCCGGGAGAGAACCATGGCAGAGGAACGTCATCTCCGCGCGGGACGCCCTTCAAGAGAGCTTCGGGCACCGCCGAATGACGTGGCAGGACCCTGTCACTCCGCCCCGCCGGAGGTCTCGAAGCCGTCCAGCACCCGTCCCAGCATCCGCTGGAACGCCTCCTCGTAGTCCCCGGGTTCGGCCGCCTGCGCCAGCGCCGCGGCCAGGTGCGGGTAGGCGCCCGTCGCCAGCCGGCCCGCCAGATACTCCCCCCGCACCGCCTGTTCCTCCGCCTCGGTCCACGGCAGTGCGCGGGCCCGTTCGGCGAGGGCGATCTCGAAGGTGACGTAGCTGGTCACCGACGCCGTGACCATCGCGACCAGTTCCATCTTCGTGCCCGGCGGCACGTCCAGGCTCTCCAGGGCGGCGAGGAACCGGTCGAGGTAGCCCAGCGCGTGCGGCGTGAACCCGTACGCCGTGGTCGCGGTGAGCCGCGGCAGCCAGGGGTGCCGGCGCATCAGGTCGCGCGACTGCTCCGCCAGGGCCAGCACGTCGGCGCGCCAGTCGCCGGTGAGGGGCACCGTCAGGTCGTACTCGGCGCTGACCGCGTCGACCATCAGCTCGTGCAGGTCCTCCTTGCGCGGCACGTAGTTGTAGAGCGACATGGTGCCGCTGCCGATCTCGGCGGCGACGCGGCGCATCGAGACCGCGTCGAGCCCGTCCGCGTCGGCGATACGGACCGCGGCGGCGGCGATCGCGGCGCGGCTGTGCGCGGGGCGCGGGCCGCGCCCCGCACGCTCGGGGCGGGTCCAGATCACCTCGGGGGTGGCGCCGCGCGCCGGCCCTCCGGGGGCTTGTCCGCTCGCTGCCATCGCTGCCTTCCTCAGGGCCGCCGGGTGCCGGTTTACGCACAGCGTACTGAGTCGGCTATGCTCGGCCGCATGACAACTACGTACGCTGTACTTAGTGAGGCGCTGGAGAAGCGCTACGGCGACGTCCACGCCCTCCGCGGCCTCGACCTCGCCATCCCCGAGGGCACCGTCTGCGGCCTCCTCGGCCCGAACGGCGCCGGCAAGACCACCGCCGTGCGCGTGCTGACCACGCTCGTCCCGCCGGACGGCGGCACCGCGCGAATCGCCGGGCACGACGTCGTCGCCGAGCCGGCTTCCGTGCGCCGGGCCATAGGCGTCACCGGACAGGCCACGTCCGTGGACGACGACCTGTCGGGCCGCGAGAACCTGCGCCTCTTCGCCCGGCTGCTGCGCCTGCGCGGACCCGCGGGGCGGGAGCGGGCGGACGAGCTGCTGGAGCGCTTCGGCCTCGCGGAGGCCGCCGACCGGCCGGCCCGCACGTACTCCGGCGGCATGCGGCGGCGGCTCGACCTGGCCGCGAGCCTGCTGTCCCGGCCGAAGGTGCTCTTCCTCGACGAGCCGACCACCGGGCTCGACCCGGCCAGCCGCGAGCAGATCTGGGCGGCGGTGCGCGAGCTGGCCGCGGCGGGCACGACGGTGCTGCTGACGACGCAGTACCTGGAAGAGGCGGACCGGCTGGCCGACTCGGTGGTCGTCGTCGACCACGGCCGGGCGGCCGTCACCGGCACGCCGGACGAGCTGAAGCAGCGCGTGGGCGCGTACGCGGAGGTGGTCGTGGCCGACGAGACGGCGCTCGCGGCGGCGGCCGTGGTGCTCGGGCCGCTGACCGGCGGCGAACCGCGGCTGGACACCGAGCGGCGCGCGGTGGGTGCGGCGGCGTTCGACCCGGGGCTGACGCTGCCGCGCGTGGTGCGGGAGCTGGATGCGGCGGGGGTGCCGGTGGTCGACGCCACGCTGCGCCGGCCGACGCTGGACGAGGTGTTCCTCCGGCTCACGGGGGCGGACGCCGGCAGGACCGCGAAGGAGGAGGCGGCATGAGCGACCTCGCATACGACGGCATGGCCATCGTCGGGCGCCAGTTGCAGCGCGCCCGGCGCAACCCCGCGCTGCTCGTCATCACCCAGGTGATGCCGCTGACGCTGCTGCTCTTCTTCGGCTACGTCTTCGGCAACTCGGTCTCACTGCCCGGCGACGCCGACTACCGCACGTACATCGTCCCGGGCCTCTTCGCCACCACCGCCGCCGGCGGCCTCGTGACCGGCATGCTGCAGGCCGCCATCGACACCGGCCGCGGGGTGACGGAACGCTTCCGGGCGCTGCCGATCAGCCGGGCGGCGGTGCCGCTGGGGCACGCGGTGGCGGACGTGCTGCTCTTCGCCGTCGGGCTGGTGCCGCTGATCGCGGTGGGCTACGCCGTGGGCTGGCGGAACGACGGCGGCGCGGCGGCGACGGCCGGGGCGCTGGGGCTGCTGCTCCTGCTGCGGTTCACCTCGGCGTGGATCGGGATCCACCTGGGCATGGCGGTCGGCAACGAGGAGGCGGCCGGGCAGCTCGCGAGCACGACGTTCATGCTGCAACTGCTGTCCAACGCGTACGTACCGACACACGGCATGCCGGGGTGGCTGCGGGCGGTGGTGGAGTGGAACCCGCTCAGCGCGTACGTCACCGCCGTACGGGATCTGACGGGCAGCGCGCCGCCGGGGCTGGACGACGCGCCGGGCGCGGCGTGGCCGATGACGCATCCGGTGGCGGCCGCGCTGGGCTGGTCGGTGGTGCTGCTGGCCGTGTTCGTACCGCTGGCGGTGCGACGGAGCGCGCGGGGACGGGGCTGAGCCGCGCCGTTACGGGTCCGTTCGGGTGGGGGTGCGAACGGACGCGGACAGCGATCGGGGCGGGCGCGGCATGCCGGGTCGCCGCGCCCGCCCCGATACGGGCTGTCTGTCAGCTCCGGCGGTTGCCGAAGAGGGTGCGCCGCAGCTTCCGCAGCGGGGCGAAGAGGGAAACGCGCGCCATACGGCCCGGCTTCGCGGCCCTGTCCTCGCGGGCGGTCAGCTCACGCATCAGCATGGTGGCGCTGTCCGTGTCCCCCTGGGGGGCTGCGGGTCCGCCGAGCACGGCGAGATGCCGGTCGACGCGTGCCCGCGACGCAGTGCTCCCGCAGTTGATCGCAGGAACTCGCGCTTTGCCGCGCATTGCTATCTGATCCATGACACTCCCCACCCTTACGAGGGCTCCCGGCCCGGGCAGGCTAACCCTATCGTCTGCCTGCGTCACATGCGCATCCCCCACACGGGAATCATCCCCAATTCCCGGCCCAGAACGCGGTCTTGACCTGGAGAACCGTTTCATCTGGCTGGTTTCCGCCCCTCGGCGGTGGATCTCCTTCCGGTTCCTCCGCTTCCTCCGGGCCCGGGCCGGTCCCGGTGGGTGGCTACGGCGCCGCGGACGCGGACTCGTCCGCGGGGGCGTCGACCGGCTCCGTGTACCAGGAGCCGTTGAGGGTGTCGTAGGTGAACAGCGGGCGGCCCGTGATCGCGCTGGTACGGAACGGGGCGCCCTGGTCGTCGAGGCGCACGACGCCGGAGTCGTCGCCGCTGCTCCACTCGACCTCCAGGTACCAGCGGACGTCGTAGTCCTCGGTGCCGGCGTGGATGAGGAGCGACAGCGGATCGTCGTCGGTGACGCGGAACGGCAGCGCCGGGGGGTCCCACTTCTGCGTGGAGTCGCCGCCCTGCTTGGGCTTGAGAACGGGGCGGGGCTTGTCGAGGTCGACGGTGTACGCCGCCTGGGTGACCTCGCCGCCGCAGCCGCTGGACATCGCGAACGCGGCCCACGGCAGCGGGGTGCCGGTGGCGGTCTTGCGCACGTGGACGGCGGTGACGGTCACCGGCTCGTCCCCGCGGGGTTCGAGGGCGGCCTCGATGTTCGTCGTCCCGCCGTGGACGGCGCCCTGGCTGGAGGCCCACGCCTCGGCGTCCTGCGCCATGGGCGGGGGCGGCACGTCGTCGGGCGACTTGTCGATGACGTACCGGTGGTCGCAGCCGTTCGACCAGACGTGGGAGCGGACGGACCAGGCGAGCGGGGTCTGCACGGCGGGCGTGTCCCGCCCCCCGGCAGCGGCCCCGTCCTTGCGCGGCGTGGCGCCGGGCGTTGCGTCCCCGTCCGCGCCACCGCCGCCGTCGCCGCCGGTGGGTGCGGGCTTACGCCGCTCGGAGGGCTCGGCGGACCGCTCCTTCTCCACGGTCTCGCCGCCCTGCGCACCGCCGCCACCCCGGCTCCCGTCGGCCACGACGCCGCTCGCGGGCCCGGGGCCACCGTCGGCACGGCCCTCGCCTGTGGACCCGTTGGAGGTAGCCACGAACGCCACCAGCGCGGCAGCCGCGACCCCCACCCCGGGCACCCCCACCCGCCGCCACCGCCCCCGGCGCCCGCCGAGCACCCCCTGCACCCACCGCCGCCCGCGGGCCGGGCGTCCGTCGGCCGCCGGCGACCCGCCGCGCGCCGCAGGCGCGGCAGCGGTCGCCTCGCGGGTCACGTCGTCGGCCGCAACCGTGGCGGGGCCAAGCCCCTGCAGCCCGTCTTGCCCCGAACGGGCGGCGGCGGGCACCTCGTTCACGTCGGCGGCCCTTCCGGCCGCCACACCGGACCCGCCGGGGGAGCCGGGCTCGGAGGGCTGGGGGGTTGACGTCGCCGCCGTCGCGGCGGAGGTGGCATCGTCGGTCGCAGCCGTCGCGGAGCTACGCCCCTGCGTGCCGCCCGGCGCCGAAGGCGCCGTGGCGGTCGCGTCGTTCACGTCGCCGGAGGCACCGCCGGGCGCGTCATCCGCCGCCGTACCGGTCGCCTCCCTCCCATGGCCGGTTGCCCCGCCAGGTACGTCATCCGCCGCAGGCACACCGCCTCGCGCGGCCCCCGGACCCCGACCGCGCCCGGCTGCTCCGTCCGCTGCCGCGCCGCCGCGTGCCGCCGCACCGCTGCCCCGGTCGCCCGGCCTCGCCCCGGACGGCCTGCCGCCCGTGCCCTCCCCCGCGGCCCACGACGGAGTCGACCCGCGGCGGGTGCCGTGGGCACGGTGCCAGCGGCGGTGGAGTTCCACCAGCTCGTCCGGGGTCGCGCCGCACAGGCGCGCGAAGCGTTCTGCCGGGGCGTAGCTCGACGGGACCGCGTCGCCGTTGCAGTAGCGGTGGAGGGTCGACGTGCTCACGTGGAGGCGGGCGGCCAGCGAGCCGTAGCTCCGCCCCGAGCGCTGCTTCAACTCGCGCAGCAGCGCCGCGAACTTCTCCGTCGCCGCGTCCTTCACGTCCCGCCCCCGTTCCGACGCGTTCCACCCTAGTCGTATCCGCGCTGGTCGGTGGTCGGATTCCCGTTCCAGCTTCCCGTTTCGACGCTGATCGCTTGCGGCCGGTCCCCCTCGGTCCGCAGGCTTGTCCACCAGCACCAAGCCAAGCCCCCGCACCGAAGCGGCGCGGCGCCGGGCGGAGTACGGGGGTATCCGCTCGGCGCCGCGCGACGGCCTCCCGGGCCGGGTCGGTTCGCGGACGGCTCCGGGTGCGGTCTGCGCACGTCGTCGGCTCGGTCCTTGGTGGGCCTCGTCGACCGGGCCGCTGCGCGCCGACCGTCCGCCCGCTGCCGCTTCCGCGAGCACAACGGCCCGGCCCGGGTGACGAGGCCCCAGGTTCGGCGCGTACCCCCGAGGACCCGGACCGGGTCTCCCACCCGGTGGGGTCCTACGCGCCGGCGTAGGCGGCGCGCAGCGCCTCTTCCACCGCGGTCAGCGCGGTTCCGTGGTCGAGTCCGAGGCGCTGCGCCCGCTGCGCGTACACCTGTGCCGCCGCGGCCGCCTCGCGCTGTGCGGCGTCGCCGGCGGCGGCCACGTAGCTGCCGTGCCGGCCGCGGGTCTCGATCACCCCGTCGCTCTCCAGCGCGCGGTACGCCTTGGCGACGGTGTTCGGGGCGAGGCCCAACTGCTCGGCGAGGCCGCGGACGGTGGGCAGCTTGGTACCGGCCGGGAGCACGCCACCGCGCGCCTGGGCGGAGATCTGGGCGCGCACCTGCTCGTACGGTGCCTCGGGCGCCTGCTGGTCGACGAAAATCTGGATGGTCACGGACACATTGTGGGCCGCGGGGCGAAATTCGCACGACATCGGCACCCCCGTCGCCGTACGGTGCGGCGCCATGAGTGTGCTCGTACGCGACTTCCGCCCCGAGGACGCCGTCGCCGTCGCCGAGGTGCAGCGAGCGGCGGTGCCGTTCCTCGTCACCACCCCCGAGTCGGTCCGCTGGAGCGTGGCGTCGGCGCCGCCGGAGAAGCGGCTGCGGCCGCTGGTCGCCGAGGTCGGCGGGCAGGTCGTCGGCGAGTGCGAGGCATATGTCCTGTACGACAGCAGCACGCCGGGACAGGGCATCGCCCAGCCGCACGTGCACCCCGCGCACACCGGCCGCGGCGTCGGCACCGCGCTCGTCGCGGCGGCCGAGGCTCATCTCGCCGCGCAGGGCGCGACCACCGTCTACACCTGGGTGTACGACCCGGAGCGCGACATCCGCTTCGCCGAGCGGCGCGGCTACCGCCGGGGACGCACCGGCCGGATCCTCCACCTCGACCTGCGCGCCGCGCTCCCGCCGCGGCGCGAGCCCGCAGCGGGCGTGGAACTGCGCGCCTTCGCGGACTTCGACGATCCCCGGCCGCTGTACGAGGCGGACGCGGAGGCGGCGCTGGACGAGCCGAGCGACACCCCGGCCGACGCCATGTCGTACGCGCACTGGCTCGACCACACCTGGCGCGAGCCGCTGCTCGACCACGACCTGACGATCGCCGCCCTGGTGGACGGCGAGGTGGCGGCGTTCAGTCTGGCGGAGACCGACGGGCGCGCGCGCTATCTGTCCGGGATGACCGGCAGCCGCCGGGCCTTTCGCGGCCGGGGGCTGGCGAAGCTCGCCAAGCACGAGTCGCTGCGGCGGGCGCAGGCGGCCGGGTACACCGACGCGTTCACGGGCAACGACGGCGACAACGAGCCGATGCTCGCCATCAACCGCTGGTTCGGCTACGAGCCGTTCCTCGTCGAGCTGCGCTGCATCAAGGACCTCTGACCTCCCCCGGCTCGCCCCGCCCGCCCGGCGTCACGGCGGGCCCGCCGTCTGCGGCAGCACCACCGCCCGGTCCGGTATCCCCGGGTCGTACACGAGGGGTCGTCCGCCTCGTGCCAGTGCACGACGAACCGCTCCCCCGCCCGGTACGCCTCAAGACCCGCCCGGCAGGACGCCACCAGGTCGTCCGGAAGCGCGTCCAGCGGATACCAGCCGATCTCCGCGCACTTGTCCGGCTCCGCGTTCACCGGCCGGGCGCCGGGCGGCAGTTCCGCGGCGAAGAACCACCCCATCCGCGACCGGCCCGCCGGGGGTTTGTGCTGCATGACGAGCGCCACCGCGACCTGCTCCGGGGTGAGCACGAGCCCGATCTCCTCGGCGGCCTCGCGCAGCACCCCGGACCGTACGTCCTCGCCGTCCTCCAGGTGGCCGCTGGGCATGTTCAGCAGGCCGTCCGCGTAGCCCGTGCCGGCCCGGCGGGCGAGCAGCACCTCCGGCGCGGGGGCGCGCCGGAGGAGCAGCAGGTGCACGTCCACGATCTCCCGGTGGCGGTCGGGCCGTTCGAGCCGGGCGACGCGGTCCCGCGGTGCGCCGTCGGTCACTTCTGCGCTCATGCGCCGATCCTCGCAGCCGCCACTGACAGCCGTCTTGGCGCTCAGCAGTCGTAGAGCGCGTTCCCGTGGACCTTCTCGCAGTAGCGCACGTGCAGGTGGTTGTCGTGGTTGGCGTACTGCGTGACCAGGCCCTCGGAGATCAGCTGCGGATCGTTGAAGAAGATCAGCTTGATGTGCCCGGGGGCCGAGGCGCGGATGGCCTTGACCAGTTCACGGGTCGCCGTGCGGTCGTACGTGGCCGACTGCCACGTGATCCGGCCTGCGGTGCACTGCGCCGAGTCCGTGCGGATCGGCCAGACGTCGAAGTCGAGCCCGACCTCGTGGCTGGCGTGGCCCGGGATGTCGCCGCCGTGCTCGAACCCGCTGTCGCCGACGGGCAGCTTACCGTTGCCGGTGCCGGCGAAGGAGGCCGCGGCGGCCTCCAGTTGGGCGACGGCGGCGGAGGTGCCCCAGTGGGCGTTCGCGTTGCCGTCCGGGCTCTGGCCGCACATCGTGCTGCCGAAACTGGTGTTCTCGTAGTGCCAGAGCAGGTTCTTCCAGGTGACGGGGCCGACGATGCCGTCCACTCCGATTCCCGCGTGGCCCTGGAAGGTCCGTACGGCCGCCGTCGTGGCCGCGTCGAAGGTGCCGCTGACCGTGAGCCCCGCGCCGCGCTTGGCGTTGAGCGCGGACTGCAGGGCCCTGACGGCCCCGCCGGTGTCGCCCTGCCGGATCGTCGGGGTCAGCGCGCCCCAGGTCTGCGGGCCGACGATGCCGTCCACGCCGAGGCCCTTGCCGCTCTGGAACTCGCGCACGGCGGTGGTCGTGGCGGGGCCGAAGACCCCGTCGGCCGTGACCGGGACGCCCTGCCCGGTCAGCAGGTGCTGCAGCGCGAGGACGTCGGTGCCCCGGTTGCCGCTGCTCTGCGTCGGGAAGGCGGCCTGGGGGTAGGCGTGCGCCGGTGAGCCGAGGCCCAGGAGCAGGGCGGCCACGGTGGCGACCAGCACGGCCAGCCGGAACATCGGCCTGTTCTTCCGTCTCTTCATCTTCTTCATCGACTTCTCCTCCGCGGAATCGCCGGTCACTTTCCTGCCTGCAACGCGCCCCAGGTCGCCGGGCCGACGATGCCGTCCACGCCGAGCCCGCGGCCGGTCTGGTAGTCACGTACGGCCGTCTGCGTACCGGAGCCGAAGATGCCGTCGATGCCGACGGTGCGGCCGAGCGCGGCGGTCAGGGCGCGCTGGAGCCGGGAGACGGCGTCGCCGGTGGAGCCGTTCTGCAGGGTGGGCGTGGTGCCGCGGGCCAGCAGCGCGGTCCAGGTGCGAGGGCCGATGACACCGTCCGCGGTCAGGCCCCTGGCGGTCTGGAACGCCTTCGTGGCGGTGACGGTGCCGGCGTCGAAGGTGCCGGTCGGGGCGGTGCCGCCGGGGTCGTGTCCTGCGGCCTCCAGGAGGCACTGGGCGGCCTGGACCAGGGCGCCCGTCGATCCGGAGCGGATGGTTCCGTAGGCGTGGAAGCTCAGGTCGGCCGTGGTGCAGGTGACGGGCGGCGGGGTGCCCTTGCCGACGTCGAGGTAGTTGCGGTCGATGTGCAGGCGCTGGCCGCCGTACGTCTCGTAGGCCTCGCCGGCGTACTGGTGGATGCGCTGGTGGCCGGACCAGTAGGAGTCCGGGACGTACGAGCCGGCGTCGGTGTCGGCGACGCCGTTCCACCACGCGAACCACAGGTGGTCCACGCGCAGGTAGCGGGTGTCGTCGTGGACGCTGGCCGCATCGCGGACGCCGGAGGAGGCGCTGGAGTACAGGCCGGAGAGATAGCCCTTGGCGTGCAGGCCCTCGGTCCAGCCGGAGACGTAGCTCATGACCGCCGCCTTGCAGGAGGCGGTGGAGTTGTAGCCCTCGATGTCTGAGTAGAGGGCGCTGCCGGCCGGGATGCCGAGGTTCTGGGCCGCGGTCACCGAGGCGTTGGCGGCGCTGACGCCCTGGGCGCGGGCGGCGACGGGGTCGGAGGACATCTTGTCGGAGAAGTTGCTGCAGGGCGCCTGGCGGCCGACGTCGATGGGGATGAGGTGCCAGCCCTTGTTCGTCTGGTTCGTCACCCAGGTCGCGGTGAGGTGGGGCTGCGCGCAGGCGCGGGTGGCGCCGGAGATGTAGACGCCCACGGCGCGGTACGGGGAGCCGGCGAGCCAGGCGTCCATCGCGGTCTGCGACGGGGCGGCGCAGGCGTCGAAGCCCTGGCCGCGGAAGTCACCGGGCTGCGGGCCCGCGGCGGCCGCCGGCGCCGCGACGCCCTCGGACGCGGCCCCGGCGGCGGGCAGTTCGGTGCGCTCGGCGGCAGCCGTCAGCTCGGCGCCGGCGAGGACGTCGCGTACCAGGTCCTCCATCGCGGGGCCGTGCGCGGCCGTGACCAGGACGCCCGCGTCCTCGACGGCCACCTGGACCGCGCCGTCGCGGGATGTCGCCGCGGGCGCCGTCGCGCTGCCGCGCGGGGCGACGGCGGTGGCCGCGGTGGTCCGCCGCGCGGCCCCGGCGTCGATCGGCTCCACGACGAGCCCGGCGGTACGGCCCTTGAGGCCGGGCGGGCAGGCGCTCTGGTCGCCGGGCTCGCCGAGGTAGACGGCGGGTCGGTCGAAGCGTATGCACGCGCCCGGGTCCGCGGCGAGGTCGACGGCCCGCCAGCCGGCCGGGACGGTGACCTGGTAACCGCGGTAGTCGACGGTTCTGCCGGTGTCGGGCGGGGGCCCTGCGGCGGCCGGACCCGCGGCGGTGAGCCCGCCGAGGGTGACGAGGGCCGCCAGTCCGGCGAGCAGGGGGCGCCAGGACCCCGTACGGCTGCGGGACATCGCGAATCGCTCTCCTACTGCGGTGGGGGCTCCGGAGGACTCCGTGCGGGCTCCGGTCGCGGGACGGCACTGCGCCACGTGTCTACGCGATGGCCGGAGCGCGGCGGTTGCGCGACGGTTGCGGGGCTGCGGCCTGCCACGACACGGGTGACTTTGACATGCACGGTCCAGTAGAAGGAGACGGCCCGCGGCGGCCTCGTGGGCAACGCGGTTGAGAGCTCACGACTCACCAGGCGGGCGGCCTGCCCGTCGCCACCGAGCGCTACCGCATCCGCGTCACGCGCTGACGCCGGACCGGCGGCGAGCGGGCGGCGGCCGTCCCGGCCGTTGCCCGCGCCGGCCGCCGCCGGCCTGGTCACCGCCCGCGGCGAGGCCGGGTGTGCGCTCTCGCCCTCGCGGATACGGGCCGTCCACCCGGCGCGCCGCCCCCGGTTCAGGCCCGGGGGCGTGCGACACCGCCCGACCAGCCCTCCTGGTCGTACCCGATGCCGGGCGCGGTCGGTGCCCGAAGGAGCCCGTCGGGTCCAACCGACGGTTCCCGTACGACGGGATTGGCATAGACGAAGGACTCGTAGTACGTCGCGTTGGAGATGGCCATGCACAGGTGGGCGTTGACGATCCCGGCACCGTGGACCTCGGCTCTGAGCAGGAAGCTGTCGGCGAGGTGGGCCACGCGCATGGCGCCGGTGATGCCCGCCTTGTACTGCGCGCTGGTGCGGACCCTGCCTGCAGCACCGGAGGTGATGAAGTCCGCGGCGTTCATGTGGGCGCCGTCCGAGGTCTCGGCGACGAGCAGGGGGACGGCGACGCGTTCGGCGAGCCGGCGGTACGCGGTGACGCTGAACTCCCGCATGGGCTCCTCGTACCAGGTGTAACCGGCCTCCGACAGGGCCTCGCCGAGATAGACGGCGTCGGCGAGGTCGAAGGCCGCGGAGCCGTCGTACATCAGCGGGACCTCGTCGCCGACGTGGTCCCGCAGCTCTTGGCACAGCCTGGCGTCGGCCCGTACGTCACCCCAGGCGTGCAGCTTGATCGCGGCGAAGCCGGCCTCCACGCACTGGTCCGCGACGTCGAGGTACTCCGCGACGCTGGAGAAGGTCACCGTACTCGCGTAGGCGGGAATGGCTTCGCGGTACGTGCCGAGCAGTGTGTGGACGGGCAGTCCGGCGGCCTTGCCCGCGAGGTCCCACAGCGCCACGTCGACGAGCCCGAGCGCGTAGATCGGAAACTCCTCGATGCGGTCCAACTCCCACAGCCGGTGCCACAGGAACTCGCGATGGGAGGGATCGCGGCCCACCAGGTCCTCCCGGATACGGCGTTCGACCAGGTCGGCGAGGATGGCTCCGCGCCGGGTGTGGGCCTCGCCGCTGATCCCGTCGTCCGTACGGATGCGCAGAATCCCGCCCACGGCGGGGCCTTCCGCCCCGGGCAGGCCCGTGCGCCATCTGAAGTCCGGCTGGGCAGGCAGGTCGACCAGTTCCACGGTCACGTCGGTGATACGCATCGCTCGCTCGCCCCTCGCGTAGGCAGACATGGACCGGCTGCCGCATCCGCCAGCAGCCGCTCGATACCGGCACGGCACCTTCGGTGGGGGCACAGCAGACGGTGTCGACTGCGGACGGCGTCCGCCCTCCACGCCTCAGTCCTGCACGGTCGACCATATGTATCACATCTATCCATTCATGCTGCAGAGATGGTTCTGCTTTATCTCTTGACGTGATCACGAGCAGGGACCCATACTCACAGCACTCGGCTGGCCGGATGTGCACCACGAGCGGCCACCCTTGGCGGCCGTAGCGCCCACAAGAGTACGAGTCATGCAGCGTTGTCCCGCGGGCGAACCTGAGCACGCCGGCAGCGCACTCACCCATCACCGCCACCGACACCGACGGGCAGAGCAATGAGACTCACCACACGCAATCCGACGTTCCTGAGAGCCGGCGCCCTCGCAGGCGTCCTCGTACTGGCCGGTTGTACGGCAGGCGGCAGCGGCGACGGCACGTCCGAAGACGGCAAGGTCACCCTGACCTTCCTCACCTTCGAAACCCCGAACCTCGATGCGAAGTACTGGGACGCGGCGATCGAGCGTGCCTCGGCCAAGGTGCCGGGTGTGGCGGTCAGGAAGCTCGTGTCCCCCAGCGCCGACCGCACCGGCTACGCGAAGCAGCTCGACAGCACCGGCCAGTTCCCGGACGTGATGATCGGCCTGAACCCGGCCGGCTTCGCGGAGGCGGGCAAGCTGGCCGAGTGGTCCGACGGCGAGCTGAAGAACTACGCGCAGCCGGACGCCAACACCTATGACGGCAAGGTCTACCAACTTCCGTACTCCACCCAGGCCACGCTCGTCTATTACAACAAGGACGCCTTCGCGAAGGCGGGTATCGATGCGCCGCCCCGCACGTACAGCGACCTGCTCGACGTCGGCGCCAAGCTCAAGGCGGAGGGCATCAACCCCTTCGTGGTCGGCGGCGGCGGCAAGGACACCTGGGCCGACATGTTCCCGCTGATCTGCACCGTGGCCACCGATATCTACAAGAAGACGCCGGACTGGCTCTCCCAGCGCAACGAGGGAAAGGTCGAGTTCACCGATCCCGCCTTCGTCTCCGCCGCCCGGAAGGTCGCCGACCTGGCCGGCAAGGGCTACATCGACCGGGCCGGGCTGTCGCGCACGTACGCCGACACCGAGCAGGCGTTCCGCGACGGCAAGGGCGCCATGTATCCGATGGGCACCTGGTTCTCGGCGTCCGCGGATACGAAGAAGACGAGCTTCGAGACCGGGGTGTTCGCCTGGCCCACGGACGACGGCTCGCCCGCCCTGCCGGGCGTCACCGGCGGTGGCATGTCCGTCAGTTCCCAGGCGGCGGACGTGGAGCTGGCCAAGGAGTGGGCGCGCGCCTTCATGGAGGACGAGAAGAACCTCGACGCCGCCGTAAGGGCCGACGGTCTCATCATCGACATCAAGGGCTACTCGCCCCCGGCCGGCATGGGCCCCGTCTACCAGGCGACGGTCGACAGCTACGAGAAGGCGCTCGACGCCGACGGGGTCGTCAACTCCTTCTCCCAGGAGACCGGCGACGGCTCCCTGCCCCCGGGTCTGGCCGACAAGGCCGCGGCCGGAGTCCAGAAACTGCTCAGCGGCAGCATGACGGCCGAGGAGTTCGGGGAGTACATGGACTCGCAGTGGGACAAGGCCACGCGATAGTGGAGATCAGGACTCGACGTCGCATCCGCCCGCCGGCTGCCGCGCCCCGGGGAGGGGGTACGGCTGCCGGCGTGCAGCGGGCAGTACGGGTGAAGCGGCCGACCGCCCCGCCCCGGCGGGCACGCTCACGGGCCGGTCTGAGCCGCTTCGCCGTGTTCGCGGCCCCCGGGCTGCTGGTCTACGTGGCCCTCGTCCTCGTACCCATCGGCATCGCCGTCGGATACGGCCTGACCGACAAGAACCCGTTCAACCCGCCCACCCAGTTCGTGGGGCTGGACAACTTCTCCGACTTGTCCTCCGACGAGGAGTTCCGCACGGCGCTGAAGAACACCGTCGTCATCACGGCCATCGTGACCGCCGTCACCAACGCGGGCGGCCTGGCCATCGCCATGCTCCTGGACCGGCGCGGCTGGCTGTACAACGCGCTGCGCAGCGTGTTCTTCGTCCCGGTCGTTCTCAGCGCGGTCGTCGTCAGCGTCATCTGGCAGGCCATCCTCGTCGACGACGGTCTGCTCAACTCCATGCTGCGGCAGGTGGGGGTCGACGATCCACCGGGGTGGCTCTCCGATCCCGGCCTCGCGCTGTACACGGTCTCGTGGGTCATCGCCTGGCAGGGGCTGGGATTCTGCGTGGTGATCTACCTCGCGGGCCTCCAGGGCATCCCGCAGGAACTGCACGAGGCGGCCGCCATCGACGGCTGCGGGCCGCTGATGCGCTTTCGCCACGTCACCTGGCCGATGCTCGCGCCGGCCGTCACGATCAACACGGTGATGTCGCTGATCGGCGGCTTCAAGGCGTACGACCAGGTCCAGGTCCTGACCAACGGCGGCCCGGGGCCCGGCACGACGTCCACTCTCGCCTTCCATGTGATCCAGACGGCCTTCGCCGGCAATCACATCGGCTACGCCTCGGCGATGGCGGCCGTGATGCTGGCCCTGGTCGCGGCGATCTCGGTGGTCGCGCTCAGGCTTCTGCAACAACGCGAGGTGTCCTCCTGATCATGAGAAGAACACGGACCCGGCTGCGGCCGTTCCTCGCGCTCCTGACAGGCTCCCTCTTCTTCCTGCCGATCTACCTCGTGATGGTCAACGTCTTCAAGGACGGCTCAGCCATCGTGTCGAACCCGATGGGCCTGCCGCTGCCGCCGACCCTGGACAACATCGAGAGCGTGCTGACCCGTTCGGACCATCTCTTCTGGTACGGCCTGGTCAACAGCATCGAGGTCACGGCGATCTCCATCCTGCTCATCACCGCGATATCCGCCATGCTCGGCCACTACCTCGCCCGCTCGACCGGCGTGCTGGGCAAGGTCGCGATGGTCACGCTGCTGTGCGGCCTGATGGTGCCGCCGGCGGTGATACTCACCCCGATCACCGACGTGCTCCGGGCGCTGGGCCTCATGAGCAGCGTGCCCGGTCTGGTCCTGGCGTACGTCGGCTACTACGTGCCCTTCGGCGTCCTCGTCTTCGCCGGGTTCGTGAAGACGATCCCGCGCGAACTCGAAGAGGCCGCGGAGCTCGACGGGGCGGGCCCGTTCCGCGTCTTCTGGCAGGTGGTCTTCCCGCTGATGAGGCCGGCGTCGGCGAGTGTGCTGATCTTCCTGGGCGTGTGGATCTGGAACGACTTCCTCAACCCGCTGATCATCCTGGGACCGGCCACGGGCACCACCGTGACCGTCGGTATCTACCGGGCGATCGGCGAACACCAGGCGGACTACGGCTCGGTCTTCGCCCTCATGCTGCTGTCCACGCTGCCGATCCTCATCTTCTACCTGTCCTTCCAGAGGCATTTCGTCAAGGGCCTGACCGGCGGAGCGACGAAGGGGTGAGGCAGCCACGACGCTGCCCGGTGCCCGCTGGACCGGTTCTCGGTCCGCGGGCACCGGGCAGCGGTCACGACGGGGTGTCCTCGCCGGGGGCGATACGGCGCCAGATCTCCTTCTGGAACTGCTGGGCCGTCATGTCGACGTGCTCGGCCATCAGCGTCTCGGCGCGGCTCGAATCGCCCGCGGCGATGGCCTCGGCGATGGCCTCGTGCTGGTCGGCTGCCACGCGCAGGGACCCGCCCGCGACCCCGGCCAGCCCTATGGTCATGACCTGGCGCTGCAGGCGGCGCATCGCCTCGATGGTGGAGACGTAGAACATGTTGGCCGCAGCAGCCGCGATGCCGCCGTGAAAGGCTTCGTCGGCGAGGGTGAACGCCTCGATGTCGTCCCCCGCCGCCGCGTCGGCGGACTCCCGTGCCGTCTCCCGTACGACCTTGACCTGCGCGGGAGTGGCTCGCTGTGCGGCGAGGCCGGCAGTGGTGGTCTCCAGGTGGCCGCGGAACTCGAAGAGTTCGTCCACCTGCCGCAGGTCCGCGGGCAGGAAGTTCGTCAACGACTGCTGCCAGGAGGACTGTTCCGGCTCGGCTACGTAGATGCCGCGGCCCTTCTGGACGGACAGCCTGCCCAGGGCGGAGAGGATCTTCACCGCCTCCCGCACCACGGTCCGGCTCATCTCCACGTGCTCGGCCAGGTCCTTCTCCGTGGGCAGCCGGTCACCGGGCTGCAGCCCGGCCCGGATGACGTACTCCAGGATGCGTTCGGCCGCCAGCTCGTACCCGGGACGGTAACCGCCGGCGGTGCCCGCGGACGCCGGCGCGGAGCCCCTCTCTGACTGGGTCAACGGCCTTTCCTCGCTTCCCTCGTGTGCAGCCGCCCGGAGCAGTCGTTCACCTCGACACCAGGACATAGTTCTGATGTATCGTGCTGCCCATGGTCAGTGAATCACATGTAAATTAGTGACTCCAGGAGTCGGCAGCGCCGACCCCTCCCTCATCGTAGCCGCGGCGCTCCGCCTTGCCCCCGCTCGGTCCTTCGCCTCAGGTCAGTACGCGCCGCTGTACGGGTAATCCCCGGGGCACCCACCGCACCGCGAATGTTCGCCCGGAGGGACCGCACCGCGTCCCCTGACCGGCCCTGGCATGTATCCGGTCTATCTTCCCGCCGCCGTGACACGGCCGGCGATCGCACTCACGAGACCACGAAGGGAAACCGCGTTGAACGACATCAGGATCGGCGTCATCGGCCTGGGCATCCGCAGCAGTCTGGCCGGCCTCGTCCACCGGCCGGGCTCGGGCTCCGTGGTGGCCGCCGCATGCGACCGCGACCCGCGGATCCTCGCGCTCGCCGGGGAGCGCTTCGGCACCGGGGTGCGGACCACCCGGGACCACGGCGAACTGCTGGACGCGGACCTCGACGGCGTGCTCGTGCTGACCCCGGACCACACCCACGAACGGATCGGCCTGGACTTCCTCTCCCGTGGCGTCCCGGTGTTCCTGGACAAACCCATGGCGATCACCATAGAGGGGTGCGACCGGCTGCTCGCCGCCGCCCGCAAGCACCGGACCAAGCTGTACGTCGGTCACAACATGCGGCACCTGCCGGCCGTGGTGGCGATGCGGGAGATGGTCGGGAACGGGACGATCGGCGACGTGAAGGCCGTCTGGTGCCGCCACTTCGTCGGCCATGGCGGGGACTTCTACTTCAAGGACTGGCACGCGGACCGACGCAACACCACGGGGCTGCTGCTACAGAAGGGTGCCCACGACATCGACGTCATCCACTGGCTCGCCGGCGCCTACACGCGGCGGGTGAACGCCATGGGCGGGCTGACGGTCTACGGCGGCCTCGACTCGCGCAGGGAGCGCGACGGCCAGCGGATGACCGACTGGCTGTCGGAGGAGAACTGGCCGCCTCTCAGCCTGACCGGCCTCAACCCGGTGGTGGACGTGGAGGACCTCAGCATGATGCTCATGCGGTTGGACAACGGCGTCTTCGCAAGCTACCAACAGTGCCACTACACGCCGGACTACTGGCGCAACTACACGGTCATCGGCACCGAGGGGCGCATGGAGAACTTCGGCGACTCCGACGGGGCCGAGATCCGGTTGTGGAACCGCCGCTCGGACTACCGGGCCGAGGCCGACGTGTCGGTTCCCGTCGAGGCCGCGGCCGGCTCCCACGGCGGCGCCGACCCGCTGCTGGTCGCGGAGTTCCTTCAGTTCGTCCGGGAGGGCGGGGCCACGGTCACCTCACCGGTGGCGGCCCGCGAAGCGGTCGCCGCCGGCTACGCGGCCACCGTATCGCTACGGGACGGCGGCAGGCCCGTCGACGTCGCCCCCGTGGCGCAGGACGTGGCGGCCTACTTCGCCCGGGGGCAGCGGTGAGCCCGCCTACCGCAAATAGATCCTAACTAAGTATTGACTGGCCCCTGAAGCCACTGCACGCTAGATCGCACTTATGCAGCACGGTTAGCCGGAAAGGGCTCGACATGATGGGCCGAGAGCTGCGAGATTTCCGAATCTCACCTCTCTGCCCCTTTTGCTCTCCACATAAGGATCTGAACTATGGGCGGCGCCGGCCAGCGGCGGATGCCCGCTAACCGTGCGTTTCGCCGAGGTTCGCTCCACTGAGGAGGAAACATGGACAGACGTCGCTTCCTGGTTGCCGGTGGCCTGACATCGATCACGGCGATGGGAGTCACCATCGCCCCCGCGCGCGCGGAGCAGACGGCCGAGGCAGGGGCGTCCCGGCCGCTGGCGATCACCGCAGGCTTCCTCGCGGTCGGTCTGAACGACTCCGGTCGCGTCGACAGCCTGGTGGACCTGCGCAACGGCACCGACTATCTGGCGGGCGGATCCCCGGTACCGCTGGTCAGTGTGGTGGCGGACGGCGGCCATGAGGTTCCCCGCAGGGTACGGTTCGCCTCGAACGACCGGCAGATCCTGGAGTTCACCGGAGAGAAGGTGACCATCCGCGTGAAGGTCGCCGGTTTCCCGACCCACGCGACCCTGGAGGTCGTCGGGCTGACAGCCGCTCCGGGCGTGGATGTGCAGACGCTGCTGTGGGGTCCGCTGCCTACCGTGATCGGCGAGACGATCGGTGAGACCGCGGGCGTCGTTGCGAACGGGGAAGTCGTCCTGGGGCTGCGTCCGCTCAACGACAAGACGGTGGGCGGGTGGCCCAACGAGCATCTGGCCTACGGGTACGGCGACGATCTCCTCTGGAACCCGTACGGCCTGCAGACCGGTGAGAAGGACGAGTGGCTGGCGAGCAACGTCGCGGCCAAGACCCGCTGGGGCAGCGTCCTGCGCGCCACCAGCTACGACTACAGCCGGCCGCGTGTCCGGCAGCGCACCACCGGGTACGAGATCCCGCTCGGCCCGCTACCGGCGCCGGAGGGCCGGATCGCCGGGTCGAAGATCGCCCTCTTCGGCACCGCCCCGGACCTCGCCCTGACCGTACTCAGCCACATCGCCAGGGCACACGACCTGGCCTATCCCACCATCGACGGCCAGTGGCAGAAGGCCGCGCAACGGACCTCGCAGTCCCATTTCTGGGTCCATGATCTCAACACCGGCAACGTGACCGCCGCCAGCCGGTTCGCCCAGCAGGCCGGTGTCAGGAACATCTACGCGATCTCCGGCAACGGCCCGTGGAAGTCGCACGGGCACTACGAGTTCAACAGCTCGTTCGGGGGATCGGATGCGGCGGCAGCCCAGTTGGTGGCCACGGCGGCCCATGAGGGCATCGAGGTCGGTGTGCACACACTCTCCAACTTCATCGATACCGGCGACCCCTACGTCACCCCGCCGGCCGATGCACGGCTGGCCGTGGGCGGGAGCTTCAGGCTGACCCGTCCGCTCGGCCAGTCCGACACCTCGCTGTACGGGGACGGCGACCGCCCACTGGCGCCCGGTGTGGACGGCAAGAGGCTGCGGATCGGGGACGAGTTCCTCACCTACGACGCCGTCTCGCCGGTCGGCACCACGGAGTGGGAGGTCAGCGGCCTGAAGCGGGCGCAGTGGGGATCGGCCGCGCAGTCCTACCCGGCGGGCACCGAGGCCGCCCGGCTCATCCAGAACGGCTACGGCGGCGCGATCGGCGGGCTGCCGATCATCGACGAGATCGCGACCCGGCTGGCCACCGCGTACAACGACACCGGCGTCCTCGCCACGTCCTACGACGGGCTGGAGGCAGCGGGCTACACCGGCTGGGGCGGCTACGGCTTCGCGCGTCTGGTCAACGGCGTCTACCGGCAACTCGACTCCAAGGACTTCCTCACCGAGTGCAGCAACCTGTCGTCCAACACCTGGGACGCCCAGTCGCGGGCCAGTTGGGGTGAGATCGGCATCACGGACTACGCGCAGATCCAGCGGAGCAACACGTTCTACCGTGCCAACTACATGCCCGGAATGATGGGCCAGCAAGGGCTCTCCGGGAACGACAGCCTGCAGAAGATCGAAGTCACCATGGCGCGCGCCGCGTCACTCAACGCCGGCATCAACTTCGAGACCAGCGTGGGCAGCCTCACCTCCGGCTCCCACACCACCGCGCTGCTCGAAGCCATCAGGATCTGGGACGCCGCACGCATCTGCGGTGCCTTCACCCCGGCGCAGAGGGAGGAGCTGGGCGACCCGGCCAAGTACTGGCATCTGACCGAGGTCACGCGGGACGAGGAGTGGTCGCTGCAGGAGAGGGACTCCGCCGGTGCGCCGATCGGCGAGCCGCAGCCGGTGAAGGCGTCGACGCCCGGCTTCACCACCCCGGAACCGCCGGATGCCCGAATCGGCCGGCTGTACGCGTTCAAGGTGACCTCGCGTACCCCGCAGACCCTCCGCTACGAGGTCACCTCCGGCAGCCTCCCGCGAGGGCTCACCCTCAACGAGGACACCGGCGGCATCACCGGCGTTCCGGAAAGTACGGGCACCAGCAGGTTCACCATCACCGCCCGCAACGGCGGCAGCGTGGCAGACGCCCGGATCACGTACCGGGTGCGGACCACAAGGTGACGTAGGTCCGCGGCCTGGCGTGCGGGTGGTGCTCGCACGGATCGAAAGAGCCGGGCGGGTCGCCCTCTGGAGGACCCGCCCGGCTCCGGGGTGTGACTATCGCACGTCGTAGGCGCGCTTGATGGTCTGGGTGACCGCGTTGCCGATGGTGTCGGTGAACGTGGCCTTCAGCGTGACCTCCGCCGCCGAGGCGCCGGTGTGGTCAAGGACGGCCGTCCACTGGCCGTCCCGTTGCTCGGCGAGGGCTGCGGTCCAGGTGGTGCCGTCGTCGTAGGAGTAGGACAGCGTGGCCTCCTCGATCGCGCCCGGGGTGTATCCGGCGTGGCCCTCGACCGACAGGCCGACCCTGATGTCGCCCTTCGCGGGCAGGGTGTTCATGCCGTCCACGGGTATGTCGTACGCCGGGAAGAGGATCGGCAGGCCGCGCGAGTACACGTCCGGCTCGCGGTGGGAGCGGAAGCTCCATGTGGTGGTGACGGCCGTGGAGCGCAGCCAGGCCCGGTCCGAGGACGGGATCTTCTCGAGGTTCTGGGTGAGTTCGTACGCGGAGTCCTCCTCCGGCACCCTGAACACGTCGTACGGCCATGCGCTGGTGGCGATCTGCTCGCCGTTGCGCTTCAGCACCAGGTTGCCCAGGTCGCCGAACGAGCCGCCCGGGGACCAGTGGTCGCCGGAACCGTCGAGCCAGAGAGCGGTCTGGAAGCCGATCAGGTCGCCCTGCCGCTCGGCGGCCAGCATCACTTCGCCGTCCGTGTCGCGTGCCGCGGCCGGCCGCAGGGGGCCGCCGTACCACTCCTCGGCCCCGCGCTGTCCGGCCCGGTAGGTACGCTCCTGGTCGCCCATGAACGCGGCAAACGGGAAGCTGGTCATCGCGCCGTGGTACCAGGCGTCGTCGTCGGCGGTGTAGTAGGCGGTGCGGGTGCCGGGCACGGTGACCTGGCCGAACAGGCTTACGGCGACGTAATCGCCGCCGCTGCCGGAGGGGCCCGCGTCGCGGGAATCCACGAAGCTGCTCAGGGAGTAGTCGCCGGGGCGCACGCGGTACGTCTGGTCGGTCGCACCCGAGTTGGCCCGGCGCTCGCCCTTGTTGATGTCGAGGCTGACCAGGTCCAGGGAGGAGGTGCCCGCCGCGGGCTTGCCGTTGCGGTCGACGGCCTTCACCCGGAGGGTGACCGTCTCCGGCTCGACGTAGAGCGTGACGGGCACGGAGACCCGCACGTCCTCGCCGGTTGCCGTGATCCGTCCGGTGATCCCACCGTACTGAGCGTCCGTCAGCCGGGCGGAGGGATCGATCTCCAACGGCACCTCGACGGTGGCCCCCGCGGGAACCCGCACCTTGCCGTCCTTCAGTTTGGCGATGCCGGAGCGGATGTCGCTGCCGTCGTTGCCGTGCACGCCGCTGAGCTTCAGATTCAGGGTGAGATCGCGGTCGCGGTGTTGGTGAAGGGCACCTGCACGGTGGTGCGGTCCGAGGCGTCCTGGGGCCAGTGGTAGCTCCCGGCCTGGACGGCGGGCGCGGACAGCACCTTCTGGCCCACCGCGCCGGCCACGTCGAGCACCCCGCCGCCGGTCTGCTCGGCGCCGGCGACCTTGCCGCCGGTACGGGCCGAGGCGACCAGGGCGGCCTTGATCTGCCGTGCGGTCCAGTCCGGGTGGGCCTGGCGGACGATGGCCGCGGCGCCCGCGACGTGCGGGGTGGCCATGGAGGTGCCGGACATCGTCCGGTACGCGTAGACGCCGCGGCCACCCGCGCTGGCCGCAGAGATGTCGACGCCGGGTGCGGCGATCTCGGGCTTGAGGGTGTGGGTGGCGGCCACAGGGCCGCGGCTGGAGAACCACGCCGTGGTGTCGTCGCGGTCGACGGCGCCGACGGTCAGCACGTCGGGTACGCAGCCGGGCGAGGAGACCGTTTCGCTGTTCGGGCCGGTGTTGCCGGCGGCAACGACGAACAAGGTGTCGGTGTTCTGCGAGAGCCGCTTCGTGGCCTCGGCCACCGGGTCGGTGCAGTCGCCGATCGTGGGGTTGCCCAGGCTCATGGACACAACGTCGGCCTGCTCGCCGACGGCCCACTCCATGCCCGCGATGATCCACGAGTCCAGGCCGTAGCCCCGGTCGTTGAGGACCTTGCCGATGGCCAGGGACGTGCCGGGGGCCACGCCCTTCTTGCTGCCATCGCCGGCCGCTCCGGAGCCGCCGACCGTGGACGCGGTGTGGGTGCCGTGGCCCACCCGGTCGTCGGTGGACGCGGAGACCGTGAAGTTCTCGGACGCGACGATCCGGTCCGACAGGTCGGGATGCCCGGCGTCCACGCCCGTGTCCAGCACCGCCACCTTGGTGCCCGTGCCGCCGTAGCCGGCCTCCCAGGCCCGGGGCGCGTTCGCCTGCGCGGTGGACCGGTCCAGGGTGGCTTCGACCTTGCCGTCCAGCCATAGCTTGGCCACCGTGGCACCGGCACGTGAGCCGGGGTCGTCGAGGTCCTCCCAGAAGGCAGCGGCGCTGTCCTTGCGTGCCGTGAGCGCCACGCCGTTCACCGACGGGAGGCTCAAGCTCCTCTTGGCCCCGCGGGGTGCTGCGGGTGTGCTGTCGGCGACGTTCACGCTGTCCCGGTAGGTGGCGATGAGGGGCAGGGTGGCGCTGCTCTTGTCGTCGTATCCGTCGCGGATGAGCCCGGTGACGTTGAACAGCCGCTCGTCGACCCGGCCCTCGGCGATGGCCTGCGAAGCGTTCTCCGGGTAGACGTAGAGGTCCTTGCCCGCCTGGTAGGTCTGGGCCATCGGCTGCGTACCGTCCTCGCGGGGCAGCACCGCCGCCGACTTGCGACCCGAGGGGTCCGTGGTCACCAGCACCCTGTCACCGGTGACGAGCGTCACCGTCGTCTGACTGCCGTCCTTTGCCGCGGTTCCGCTGCCAACGACGGGTCTCTCCCCCGAGGTCCCATCGGGCCGCGTATCGGCCGCTCCGGATGGCGTGATCGCGGTGACGCCCAGGACGGCGGCGGTGGCCACACCCAGGGCTATGCGGATTGTGGGGCGCATGAATCTCCCCACTCGACGCGCTGAACATGCCATGTCGGGGCTGCAGCCTGGCAGATGAGCGGAACGCGTGGGGGTGCCGCGCATGGCGGGTTTCCCCCGTGACGGGTCCCCGTCACCGTGGCCATCTCAGGTGCCGCGTCGGCGCGTTGAGGCTTCGGTCCGGCAGGTGCACGGGCCGTCCGTCCGGCACCGCCGTCGAGCCGGTGGCCGCCCTTGTACGGTGATCAGCTACCCGTCGGATGCGGACTCGCCGCCCCCTCCGAGTGACGAAGACACAGCCAGCCGGCGCGGGCGGCGTGCCAGCCGAGTTGCAGGCGTGAATCCGCTCCGGCCAGATCCATCAGACGGCGTGTTCGCCGTTCCACCGTGCGGATGGACAGGCCGAGTTGGGAGGCCACCCGCCGGTCGGAGAATCCCGCCAGCAGCAGGGCGAGGACGTCGAGTTCCCCTCCGGTCGGTTGCTCCTCCACGGCCGGCTTCGCGTGTACACCCGAGGGGGTGTGGAGCACCGGCCGGGCCCGGTCCCATTCCCCCTCGAAGAGATGGACGAGCGCCGTCAGCAGGCCGCTGCGGTGAATCACGATGGCGCTCGGTTCCGCATCGGAATCCGCCATGTCCAGCGATCCATGGCGCGTTGCCGGTCCGAGACGACCATTTTCAGCGGCAGCGAATCGGCCAGACGCAGTTCGAGGCCGGACTTGATGGCTCCCCGTACATCCCTCACCACGCCGGGACCGTCCAGATAGTCCCCGGCCGCTACGACCCGGAAGTCGACACCGCGATCCAGCGCGGAACTCTCCGCCAGATCGGCGTCCTCGCGCGGCACCGCGACGGGCGCGCCGACAAGGAATACGAGCAACTCCCGCTGGGCGCCGAACTGCAGTTGATGGAACCGGTGAGCCACCTGCTCCACACCGACGACCACCTCCACGACGCCGCCCGCGGAGTTCACGGCCGTATTCCGGTACTGCTCGATGAGCATCGAGAACGCGCTCTCGGCCTGATGCAGCGCATTGCGCTGCTCGACCAGGAACGGGGCCAGGGCCACGGAGGGGGGAGCGAGCCGATAGCGTACCGACAGGGCCCGGTCCGACCGCCCGGCCGGGCCGGATTCATCTCCGTCGAGCCAGTCGGCGACCGATACCAGTCCTCGCTTCTCCAGGTCCGCTGGAACACGTGCGACCTCGGCCGCCGCAATTCCGGTCTGCCGGGCGAGATCGTGCGGGCGGGCCATCGGCTGGGCCATCAGCGCCATATAGACGGCCTCCGCGGCCGGCCCCAGTCCCAGCGCCCGCAGCATCCGCTCCTCCTCGGGGCAGATTCGTACACCCGAGCTCTATCCCGCCGTCGAGGCGGTGCCACAGTAGCGGCGGGCGGAAGGTGGCGCTCGCGAGTGACAGAGCGCTTCCCACCGGACCGCCGCGGATTCGCCCCGTTGCGCGGCGCGGCTCCATCCTCCGGTTGCACGCCGGATCCACGGCCTTCCACACGCCGCCGGACTCTCGTACTCACTTCATGCCGGACGCGGGCCGACGGGGACTCTCGGCGATGGACGGGTGGCTGTCCGACGGCGCCCGGCGACATGTCCCTCAGAAGTCCCTGGCGCCCGTACTTCCGATCAAGGGTTCACATCGCAGCTCAAGACGGTTGCCTCTCCTGCGCGACCACGCGACCTTGACATGTACCGCCCAGTAGAAGGAGGGTGACGCCGAAGCAGCTCACGACGACCGTGACCAGGGGACGGTGTGATGCGCTATCGGGTCCTCGGCAGGCTCGACGTCTGCAACGGCGCGCGGTGGATCACACTGAACGCCGCGAAGCAACGTGCCCTGCTCGCCCATCTGCTCATCAACGCGGGCCGGTTCGTCCCCGCCGACGCGCTCATCGCCGAGCTGTGGGGCGACGACGTACCGGACTCCGCCGCCAAGTCCCTCCAGGTCTACGTGCACCGGCTGCGCCGCGCCCTGGGCGGCGACCCGGAGACGTTACACACCCGCCCCGGGGGCTACGAGCTGGCCGTCGAGCCCGACGGCACCGACGCCGCCCGCTTCGCGACCCTGGCCGCCGCCGGGCGCGCGGAGCTGGCCGACCGGCGCCCGGCGGCGGCCGTGGAGACGCTGACGGAGGCGCTGGGGCTGTGGCGCGGCCCGGCGTTCGCGGACGTACCGGCCACCGATGCCGTACGGGCCGAGGCCGCGCGTCTGGAGGAGTTCCGGCTGACGGCCTGGGAGGACCTGGCCGACGCGAAGCTGGCCGCGGGCCGGCACCCGGAACTGGCCGCGGAGCTGGGCGCGCTGCTCGCGCAGCACCCGCTGCGGGAGCCGCTGTGGGGCCGGCTGATGCTGGCGCTGCACCGCGCGGGGCGGCGCTCGGACGCGCTGCGCACGTACGCGCGGGCCCGCCGGGTGCTGGCGGACGAGCTGGGCGTGGAGCCGGGGGCGCAGTTGCAGGAGGTGCACGCGGCGGTGCTGGCGGGCGGTCCCGAGCCGGCGCCGCGACACGAGGCCGCGGAGCGGCCGGCGTACTGCCAGCTTCCGGCGCGTATCCCGGACTTCGTGGGACGGCGGGAGCAGTTGGTGCAGGTGCTGCGGTGGCTGGGACGGCCGGAGGGGGCGGCGGACCGCGACGGACCCGGCTTCGACGCGTGGCAGGTCGACGCGCGTCACCCCGCGCCGCGCACGGTCCTCGTCGCCGGCGTCGCGGGCGCCGGCAAGTCCACGTTCGCCGTGCATGCCGCGCATCTGCTCCGCGACGCCTTCCCCGACGGCCAGTTGCACGCCGACCTGCGGACCGCGGCGGGGCACCCGGCCGACACCGGCGACGTCCTGGCCTCCCTGCTCAAGACCCTCGGCATGACCGGCGCCGGCATCCCCGAGAGCCTGGAGGAGCGGGCCCGGCGCTACCGCGCGGAACTCGCCGACCGCCGGGTGCTCGTCGTCCTCGACAACGCCGGCAGCGAGCGGCAGATCCGCCCCCTGCTGCCCGGCACCGGCGACAGCGCCGTGCTCGTCACCAGCCGCGCCGTCCTCGCCGGCCTCGAAGGCGCGCTGCGCGTGGAGTTGGGCCTGCTCAGCGACGCGGAGGCGCTGGAGCTGCTGGCGCGGGCGGCCGGCGACGACCGTACCCGCCGCGACCCCGCGGTCGCCGCGCGGATCGCGGCGCAGTGCGGCAACCTGCCGCTCGCGCTGCGCATCGCGGGCGCCCGGCTGGCGACCCGGCGGCACCTGTCGCTGCCGCGGCTGGCGGACGCGCTGGCCGACGAACGGCGGCGGCTGGACGAACTGGTCGCGGGCGACCTGGAGGTACGGGCCAGCGTCACGCTGGGCTACGCGGCGCTCGACCCGGAGGCGCAGCGGGCGTTCCGGCTCCTGGGCCTGCTGGACGTGCCGACGGTGCCCGGCTGGGTGGTGGCGGCGCTCCTCGGCGACGCGCCGGACGGTGCGGCCGGAGGCGACATGGCGCGCGGCGGCCGGCTCCCGGCCGATCCGGCGGCCCGTGCCGAGCGGTCCCTCGACGCACTCGTCGACAACCACCTCGTCGAGGTCCACGCCCCCGACCCCGCCGCGGAACCGCGCTACCGCCTTCACGACCTCCTGCGCCTCTACGCCCGCGAGCGTGCCCACGCCCAGGAGCCGCCCGCCGAACGCGCGGCCGCACTCGGCCGCGTCCACACCGCCTACCTCGACCTCGCCCGCCGCGCCGACGACGCCCTGTCCTCCGGCTTCTCCGGTCGCGTCAAGGTGCCGGCACCCGGCCACAGCCCTCCGGCTGCCGAAGCGGCCCGGGTCGCGGCGGAGCCGCTGGCCTGGCTGGAGGCCGAACGGACCACGCTGCGCGCCCTCGTCCGCCAGGCGGCCGACGCCGGCGAGGCGGGGACCGCCTGGCGGCTGGCGGCGGCGCTGGCGGCGTTCTTCGAGTCGTCCGCGCACTTCGACGACTGGCGCGAGACGCACCGTACGGCGCTGGCGGCGGCGACCGCGGCCGGCGACCGGCTCGGCGTCGCCGTCCTGCACCGCAACCTGGGCGAGCTGGAGACCGTACAGGACCACTACGGCGAGGCGGTGGTGGCGTTCAAGCGGTCGCTGAAGGAGTTCGCGGCCCTGGACCGCCCGCGCGCGGTCGCCCGCACGAAGGCCGGCGACCGCCCCCGCGACCCGGCCCGCGACGGCCGTCCGGGCGCCGCCGGCCAGCACCCCGCCGAGTCCGCCGCGGCGGCGGGCCTGGGCGTGCTGCTGCGGCTGCGCGGCCAGTACGCGCAGGCCGCCGCCTGTCTGCGGCGCGGCATCGAGCGGGCCAGGGCGGGCGGCAACGTACGGTCCGAGGCGTACGCGCGCTGCGGCCTCGGCACCGTCCATCTGGAGTGCGGCGAACCGGGCGCCGCCCGGCGCGAGTTCGACCGGGCGCTGGCCCTCGCGCAGCAGGACGGCTACCGGCACGGCGAGGCGGCCGCCGAGCGCAACCTCGGCCTCGCGGACCTCGCCGTCGGCCGCGTGCACGCCGCGGCAGCGCGGATGCTGCGGAGCTGTGAGCTGGCGGTGGAGAGCGGCGACCGGGTGGGCGAGGTGCACGCGCTGCAGTGGCTCGGGCATCTGACGGACGTGGCCGGGGAGCCGGCGCGGGGGGAGCGGATGCTCGACGAGAGCCTGGCGGCTTACCGGAGGTTCGGCGAGCGGTTCGGCGAGGCGCTGACGCTGCGCGCGCAGGCGGACCTGCTGCTGCACGCGCACCGGCCGGCGGAGGCCAAGGCGACGGCGCGGCAGGCGCTGTCGATCTGGCGCCACCTCGACACCCCGTACTGGACGTCGCGCACGCTCGACGTGCTCGCCGCCGCGCACGCGGCGGCGGGCGGCGCGGGGGGTGAGGTGGCGGCCGCCCGGGTACGTCGTCAGGCCTCGGCTCTACGCGCGTCAGTCGGCCTGCCCGCGGCCCTCCGCGCACCCGTCGCGGCAGGCCGCCGCCTCGGCGGCCACCTCACCCCGCCCCCGGACCTGCCCCCCGCCGTCCGCACCCCGCGCGACCCGCTGCGCGTCGCGGCGGAGAGCCGCTGACGCGGTGGGCGGGGTGGCGCGGCGCCCGCCGGGTGTTCACCGCCCCGCTCGCCGCGCCACGCCCCCGGAACCCTCGCCGTGCCCCGGACCTCGCCCCCGGAACACCCTCCGGTACGCCGACGGTGACGTGCCCAGCCCTCGCTGGAAGTGCTGCCGCAGGCTGTCACCCATGCTGAAGCCGCTGCGCTCCGCGACCGCGTCCACCGGGAGGTCGGTGGTCTCCAGCAGCTCGCGGGCGCGGGCCAGCCGCTGGGCGTTGAGCCACTTCAGCGGGGTGGTGCCGACCTCGTCGGCGAAGCGGCGGCCGAACGTGCGCAGGCTCATGCCCGCGCGGTCGGCCAACTGGCCGACGGCCAGCGGCTCGTGCAGCCGGGCCAGCGCCCAGTCGAGCACGGGCGCGAGCCCGTCGGTGCGCTGCGGTGGGGCCGGGCGGGCCGCCGCCGGTACGTACTGCGCCTGGTCGCCCTCGCGGTGCGGGGCGACGACGAGACGGCGGCCCACGGCGGCCGCGGCGGCGGTGCCGTAGTCGCGGCGGACGATGTGCAGACACAGGTCGATGGCCGCGGCGGTGCCGGCGCTGGTGAGCACGTCGCCGTCGTCGACGTACAGCGCCTGGGCGTCGACGCGGACGCGCGGGTGGCTGCGGCGCAGCTCTTCGGCGTACATCCAGTGGGTGGCGGCGGTGCGTCCGTCCAGCAGCCCGGCGGCGGCGAGGACAAACGCACCTGAGCACAGCGAGGCGATCCGCGCGCCGCGGGCGTGCGCGGCGCGCAGCGCGTCGAGGAGCGCGGTCGGCGGCTCGTAGGCGGGCTCCATGATGCACGCGGGTACGACGACGAGGTCGGCCTCCGCGAGGGCGTCGAGCCCGCGCTCGGCGGTGAGCACGAGTCCCCCGGCCGCGCGCTGGGAGCCGCCGGGGGCGGTGCCTGCGAGCGTCAGGTCGTAGCCCTCGCCCGCGAAGACGGCGCAGGGGATGGCCATCTCGAAGAGCGAGGTCTCGTGGAGGAGGGTGACGACGACACGGACCGGGGTCGTGACAGCGCTCATGGCGCAAATATAGGGGAACCTGGCGTTTACGCCAATGGTTCCGCGGGATCGCAGGTCGGAGCCTGGTGGGCATGGCGTCGAACAGAGTGATCCTCGCGGGCACCGCGACCATCGCCGTCACCTTCGGCCTCGCCCGTTACGGCTACGGGCTCTTCGAGCCCGAACTGCGGCACGAGTTCGGCCTGTCGATGGCGCAGATGGGGCTGATCGGCAGCGCGAGCTACGGCGGCTACCTGCTGGCGCTGCTGCTCGTCGGCGCACTCGTGGCGCGCGTCGGGCCGCGACCGCTGGTCGTGGCCGGCGGGGCGGCGGCGACCGCGGGCATGACGTTGGTGGCGCTGGCGCGGGGGCCCGTTGCGCTGACGGCGGGGCTGGTGCTGGCGGGGACCAGTTCAGGCTGGGCGTGGGCGCCGTACTCGGACGTGGTGGACAGGCTGGTGCCGCGGCCGCGGCGGGCACGGGCACTGGGGTTGATCGACGCGGGCACGGCCTTCGGCGTGACCGTCGCGGGGCCGCTGGCGCTGCTGGCGTACGGCAGCGGCTGGCGGCCGGTGTGGCTGCTGTTCGCCGCGGTGGCGCTGGCCACGACGGCGTACAACGCCCGGGTGCTGCCACGCGGCGCACACCGCCCGGCGACGGCGCGCGGGGCGGTCGGGCCGCGATGGTTCGTGCGCCGGAAGGCGGTGCCGCTGTACGCGACGGCGACGGCGTACGGCTTCGTGGGCGCCGGCTACTGGACGTACGCCGTGGCAGCGGTGGAGAGCGGCGGTGCCTTCGGCTCCGGCGATGCGGAACGGGTGACGACGGCGCTGTTCTGGACGCTGATCGGCGTCGCCGGCACGGCGGCGGCGCTGACAGGGCACGCCGTCGGCCGGTTCGGGCTACGGCGGATGCACACGGCGATGTTCGGCGGCCTCGCCGTCGCCGTGGCACTGCTGGGACTGGCCCCGGACGCGGCCCCCGCAGTCGTCGCCTCGGCGGTGCTGTACGGGCCGCTCGCCGTCTCAGCGCTGCCCGCGGTGTGGAGCTACCGGGTCTTCCCCGAGGCGCCGGCCACCGGGTTCAGCGCGACGCTCGCATGCGTCGCGCTGGGCACGATCTCCGCCCCCGCGGTACTGGGCGCGCTGGCGGACGCGCGCGGGCTGCGCGCCGCGTTTCTCGCCACGGCGCTGGTCGCGCTCCTGGCGACGGCGGCACGGCCGGAGCGCGAGCCGGGCCGCGGTGTCAGGCGTACAGGCCGCGCATGCGTACCGACAGGCAGGTCACCGAGCCTTCGAGCTTCTCGAACTCGCTGATGTCCACCGGCACCGGCGTGTAGCCCAGTTCCTCGTAGAGCGCGGCCGTCCGCGGCGCGCTCGCCGCCATCAGCAGCGTGCCGCCGCCCAGCAGGATGACGTGCGCCCCGGCGGCCTCCGGCACCTCGATGCGGCCCGGGAAGAGCTCCGGTGTGTCGATCAGCCCCGGGTGGGTGGCGAAGGTGCCGTCGGGCAGGGCGGTGATGCCGGACTTCAGGTGCAGCACCTTGGTGACCGGGACGGTGACGACGCGGGCGCCGAGCGGTTCGAAGCAGGCACGGAGCTGCCGGATGCCGTCGGTGTTGGTGCGCCCGCCGAGGCCCACGTAGAGGGTGTCGCCGACCTTGAGCACGTCGCCGCCGTCGAGCGTGCCGGGCGCGTGGACGCGGTTCACGGAGCAGCGCATGAGGCTCACGGCGGCCTCCACGCCGGGGGTCTCCGGCTTGCGGGAGTCCGCGCCGGGGCGGGTGACGAGGGCGACGTTCTTGTACATCACCACGGTGTCCTCGACGAAGACCGCGTCCGGGCAGTCGTCGGCGGGCTCGACCTCGGCGGTCTCCCAGCCGTGCAGTTCGAGGGCGGCGACGTAGGACCGCCACTGGGCGAGGGCCCGGTCCGCGTCGACCGGTGTGCGGTCGATGTGCGTGACCAGGCCCTCGGCAAGACGCGGTCCGGGGCGGCGTACGAGAGCTTTCCTGCTGCGCATGCAGCAGGTCTACCACGGCGGTCAGTGGCTGTGACCGCCGCCGTCCTCCTCGCTCGGCCCGCCGTCCTCCTTGCTCGGCCCACTCTCCGCGCCCCTCTCGGCCGCGCCGCCGCCCGCGGTGACCGTGAAGGCCGCGGTGCGCACTTCGCCGTCGTGCTTGAAGTCGAGGAACAGGCGGTACGAACCGGTGCTGGGCGCGGTCGCGGAGAAGGCCACCGCGGGGCCGGGCCGCGTGCTGCCGTCGCCGGGCTCGCCGTTGGGGTGGACGTGGAGGTACGCCAGGTCGCCGGCGCGGAGCGCGACGAGGTGCCCGTACGCGCCGAGGTAGGGCTGCAGGTCGGTGACCGGCCTGCCTTCCTTCTCGACGGTGAACTCGACCTCGCGGGCGGAGCCGGGCGTGAGCGCGCCGTCGAGCGTCACCTCGTACCCGTCGACGGTCGCGGTCCGCTCCGGCTCGGCCAGGGCCGCCGGGCGGTAGTCGCCGGCGACGGCGAGGTCGCCGCCCAGGGTCAGGCCGTTCTCGGGGCCGCCGGTGGGCACGAAGTCGGCGAAGACGCGGTAGTCACCGGCCTTGGGCAGCTCGACGGGCGTGCTCCAGGTGCCCGCGGCGTCGCGGACGGGGTGGAGGTGGCGGTACGTACCGAGGTCGCGGGAGGCGACGATCAGGTGCAGCTCCTTGCCGTGCTCCCGCTCGTACGAGGTCACGGGCTCGCCGTCCGCGCCCCGTACCGCGAAGCGCAGCTCGGCGGGGCTGCGGGCGTCGATCCGCTCGGTGTCCAGGTCGAGCGTGTAGCCGGACTCGGAGAGCTGCAGCCCGCCGGCGGCGGGCCCGGCGTCCTCGCCGTGGCCGCCCCCGTTGCCGTCGGCCCCTTTCTTCGCGCCTTCCTCGGCGCCCTCGTCCGCGGCGTGCCCGTGGGCCGGGGCGGTGTCCTCGTCGGTGACGGGCCCCACGGCGCTGCCGACCCCGTACGCCCCGGCGAACGCGACGGCCAGCGCACCTGCGAAGAGTCCGGCCCTGGCTGCGGTGTTCATCGCTCGCTCCTCTCGGTCGGCCCGTCGCTGCGACCGGCCTCGATACTGGCGACAATACCCCCTAGGGGTATAAAGTCAAGCCAGGATGCCGCTTGCAATGGATACGGGTCGGGGGTATACATGGTGTCGAAGGATCTAATACCCCCTGGGGGTATAGCGAGCCACGAGGAGCAGTGATGACCACCACCACGCCCGGCAGGACGGCCGAGGTCGAACTCGCGATCGGCGGCATGACCTGCGCCTCCTGCGCCGCACGGATCGAGAAGAAGCTCAACCGTATGGAGGGCGTCGAGGCCACCGTCAACTACGCCACAGAGAAGGCCAAGGTCACGTTCGCGGACGACGTGGCCGTCGACGACCTGATCGCCACCGTCGAACGTACCGGTTACACCGCCGCACCGCCCGCCCCCGCCGGCCAGGACGCGGGCGACGGCGCGGCGGACGGCACCGGCGGGCAGGGCCCGCCGGACGAGCTGCGGACACTGCGGCAGCGGCTCTTCGGCTCGCTGGCGCTGTCGGTGCCGGTGATCGCGATGGCGATGGTCCCTGCCCTGCAGTTCGAGTACTGGCAGTGGCTCTCGCTCACGCTGGCCGCGCCGGTGGTGGTCTGGGGCGCCTGGCCGTTCCACAGGGCCGCCTGGACCAACGCCCGGCACGGCGCCGCCACCATGGACACGCTGATCTCGGTCGGTACGACCGCGGCGTTCCTGTGGTCGCTGTGGGCGCTGTTCTTCGGCACCGCGGGCGAGCCCGGCATGACCCACCCCTTCGAGCTGACCATCGCCCGCGGCGACGGCTCCGGCAACATCTATCTCGAAGCGGCGGCCGGGGTGACGACGTTCATCCTCGCCGGGCGGTACTTCGAGGCCAAGTCCAAGCGGAAGGCCGGCGCGGCGCTGCGCGCGCTGATGGAGCTGGGCGCCAAGGAGGTCGCGGTGCTGCGGGACGGCCGCGAGGAGCGGGTGCCCGTGGACCGGCTCGCGGTCGGGGACCGCTTCGTGGTCCGGCCCGGCGAGAAGATCGCCACCGACGGCACCGTCGTCGAAGGCGCCTCCGCCGTCGACGCCTCCATGCTCACCGGCGAGTCCGTGCCGGTGGAGGTCACCGTGGGCGACGCCGTCACCGGCGCCACCGTCAACGCCGGCGGGCGGCTGGTCGTGGAGGCCACCCGGGTCGGCTCGGACACCCAACTGGCGCGGATGGCCCGCCTGGTCGAGGACGCCCAGAACGGCAAGGCCGCCGTGCAGCGGCTCGCGGACCGGATCTCCGGCATCTTCGTGCCCGTCGTCATCGCCCTGTCCCTGGGGACACTGGGCTTCTGGCTCGGTACGGGCGACGGGATCGCCGCCGCGTTCACCGCCGCGGTCGCCGTGCTGATCATCGCCTGCCCCTGCGCCCTCGGCCTGGCCACCCCGACCGCCCTCATGGTCGGCACCGGCCGCGGCGCGCAGCTCGGCATCCTCATCAAGGGCCCCGAGGTGCTGGAGTCGACCCGCAAGGTCGACACCGTCGTCCTGGACAAGACCGGCACCGTGACCACCGGCACCATGACCCTGCACGCCCTGCACACCGCGGGCGGCGGGGACGAGGAGACGGTGCTGCGGCTGGCGGGCGCGCTGGAGCACGCCTCGGAGCACCCCATCGCCCGGGCGGTAGCCGCGGCGGCGACCGACCGCCTCGGTACGCTGCCGGTGCCGGAGGACTTCGCCAACGTGCCCGGGCTCGGCGTGCAGGGCATCGTCGAAGGCCACGCGGTCCTCGTCGGGCGGCAGCAGCTCCTCGCGGAGTGGGCGATCACGCTGCCCGCCGAACTGGCCGCGGCCAAGGAGCGGTCCGAGAAGGCCGGGCGCACCGCGATCGCGGTCGCCTGGGACGGCGAGGCCCGCGCCCTGCTCGAAGTCGCGGACGCCGTCAAGCCCACCAGCGCGCAGGCCATCAAGCGGCTGCGGGACCTGGGTCTGACCCCGATCCTGCTCACCGGCGACAACACGGCCGTCGCGAAGACCGTCGCCGCCGAGGTCGGCATCGACGAGGTCATCGCCGAAGTCCTTCCCGAGGACAAGGTCGACGCGGTCAAGCGGCTGCAGGCCGAGGGCCGTACGGTCGCGATGGTCGGGGACGGCGTCAACGACGCCGCCGCCCTCGCCCAGGCCGATCTGGGCCTGGCCATCGGCACCGGCACCGACGCCGCGATCGAGGCCGCCGACCTCACCCTGGTCACCGGGGACCTGCGGGCCGCACCGGACGCCATCCGGCTCGCCCGCTCCACCCTGTCCACCATCAAGACCAACCTCGCCTGGGCGTTCGGATACAACACCGCCGCCCTCCCCCTCGCCGCCGCGGGCCTGCTCAACCCGATGCTCGCGGGCGCGGCGTTTGCGCGTGGCCCGCGGACGGCCGGAGGTACCGGTCGGCGAGGCGTCGCGCATCTCCGCCGGACGCCTCCTGTCCTCCCGCTGCCCCGACGGGCACGGCCGCCCGCGCGGCATAAGCTCGTACGCGAGCCGCGGGGCGCGGCGACGGGTTACGGTGCCCTCCGCGGATGCGCGGCAACAGGGTGCGGCGCGGGGCTGAGGGGGAGGAAAGCGTCGTGGAGATGCGGGAGACGGAAGAGCCGCGCGAGACGGGGGCGGCGCGGGAGGCGCAGCCGGTGCCCGGGGCGCAGACGTCGTGGGAGCTGTTCCCGGCGCTGCGCACCGCGCCGGAGCGGATCGCGCTGCGCTTCGGCGGCACCGTCCTGACGTACGGCGAGCTGGCCGCGGCGGCGGACGATGCCGCCCGGCGGCTCCGCGGCGCCCGGCGGGTGGCGGTCTGGGCGACGCCGGAGCCCGCGACCGCGGTGGCGGTGACGGCGGCGCTGGTGGCGGGCGTCCCGGCGGTGCCGCTCAACCCCCGCACCGGGGTGCGGGAGCTGGCCCACATCGTGACCGACGGCGAACCGGAGCTGGTGCTCGCGGCGCCCGGGGCGGAGCTTCCGGAGGCGCTGGCGGGGGTGGCGCGGGTGGACGTGGCGGTGGACCCCGAGGCCCCCCGGCCCACGCCCGCGCCCACGGCCGCTGTGCCCGCGCCCGGCACCGCCTCCCCCGGTCCCGGGACCGCCGGGCTCGTCGTCTACACCTCCGGGACGACGGGTCCGCCCAAGGGTGTCGTCCTGCCGCAGCGGGCGCTGGCCGCGACCCTCGACGACCTCGCGGAGGTCTGGGGCTGGACGGAGCGGGACACGGTGGTGCACGCGCTACCCCTCTTCCACGTGCACGGGCTGGTCCTCGGCGTGCTGGGCCCGCTGCGCCGCGGCGGCGCCGTGCACCACGTGGGGCGGTTCGCGCCGGAGACGGTGGCGGCGGCGCTGGCCGCGGGCGGCACGATGCTGTTCGGGGTGCCGACGATGTACCACCGGCTGGCCGACGCCCTCGACGCCGGGCCGGCGGCCGCGCCCGGCGCACCGTCCGGTACGTCCCTGGCCGCCGCCCTCGCCGGCGCCCGGTTGCTGGTCTCCGGCTCCGCGGCGCTGCCGGTGGCCGACCACCGCCGGCTCGCCGCGGCGACCGGCCGCCGGGTCGTGGAGCGCTACGGCATGACGGAGACGCTGATGAACACCAGCGTCCGCCCCGACGACCCGGACGCCACCGGCAGCGTCGGCGTGCCCCTGCCGTCCGTCGCCGCCCGGCTGGTCGACGACGCGGGGGCCGAACTCACCGCGTACGACGGGGAGACGGTCGGCGAGATCGAGGTCCGCGGCCCGAACCTCTTCACCGGCTACCTCAACCGCCCCGAGGCGACGGCGGCGGCGTTCCGCGACGGCTGGTTCCGCACCGGGGACATGGCCGTACGGGACGCGGCCGGCCGCTACCGCATCGTCGGCCGCCGCGCCACCGACCTCATCAAGTCCGGCGGCTACAAGATCGGCGCCGGGGAGATCGAGAACGCGCTGCTGGAGCACCCGGCCGTCGCCGAGGCGGCGGTCACCGGGGAGCCGGACCCGGACCTGGGCGAGCGCATCGTCGCCTGGGTGGTCCCGGAGGGGGCGGCGCCGTCCGCCGCGGAGCTGTCGTCGTACGTGGCCGACCACCTGGCCCCGCACAAGCGCCCCCGTAAGATCCACTTCCTCGACGCCCTCCCCCGCAACGACATGGGCAAGGTCCTCAAGCGCGCCCTGGGGAGCTGACAGGGCACGGGAGCAACCCGTCACCCGCGCCGGCGAGGACGTCAGGCGGCGGTCCCGGGAGCTGGTGGCCGCGACGGCGTGGACATGGGGTGGGAGGACGTACACCGGAGCGCGTACGGGCGTCCGGACGCGCCGGGCTGATCCCCCCCCTCGCCGCCCGCGGCGGCTGCCCGGCTCACCGCCGGCCGCCCCGCCCCCGCGCCTCCCGCTCCTCCCACCCCGCCGCCGGCGGCTCCGCCATCGCCAGGGTGGCGGGCCGGACGGCCTCGGGGCCGAAGCGCCGGCGGGCCCGGTCCCCGGCCGCCTCGGCGCGGCGGGCGCGGACATCACCGGGGTCCAGCGAGAGCTGGCGGTGCGCGCCGGCCGCCGGCAGCAGGTGGTCGGCGCGGAGCGCGTACGCCCGTACCCGGGCCCGCTGCAGCCCGAGGGCGGTCAGCAGGCCGAGGGCGGTGGCGGCGAGTGCGGGCGAGTGGTCGGTGGGTTCGGCGAGGGCCCGGGTCCGCGTGGTCGAGCTGCGGTCGGCGTACCGCACCACGAGGGTGACGCGGCCGGCGACCTGCCCCTCCCCGCGCAGCCGCTGGCCGATCCGCTCGGCGAGTCCCAGGACGGCCCGGTGGTGCCGTACGGGATCGAGGCAGTCGGCGTCCAGCACGAGCTCCGCCGACAGGGACGCCGCCGGTTCCACGGGGGTGACCGGGCGCGGGTCGTAGCCGCGGGCACGGTCGCCGAGCAGCCGGGCCTGGCTGACGCCGAGGAGCCGCTGCAGGGTCACCGCGGGCAGTTCGGCGATCTGCCCGACGGTGTGCAGGCCGTACCGGCCGAGCTTCTCCGCGGTCGCGCGGCCGATCCCGGGGAGGGCGGCGACCGGGCGCGGGTGCAGCCACTCCGCCGCCCGCCCCGTGGGCACGCAGGTGGTGTCCCCGGGCGCGGACGCGTCGGCCGCCATGGCGGCGAGCATGCGGTTGCCCGCGAGTCCGGCGCTGCTGTCGATGCCGTAGAGGGCCTTCAGTCTCATCTTCACGAGCTGCACCGCGTCGTAGGGCGACAGGTCGAAGTACCGGAGCGCAGAGGTCAGATCGAGCTGGACGGCGTCCGGCGGCATCTCCTGGACGTGGGGCGTGACGCCGCCCATCAGCTCGACGATGTCGGCGTACTGCTCCTCGCTCAGCGAGGCGTGCAGATGGAGGTGCGCGATGTGGCGCCGGCGTGTGGTCATCCCGCGCTCCCCGGGCTGGTGTAGCCGAACTTCTTCAGATCGGCCGACCGGCTGCCGGCGGGCTGCAGGTCCGCGTACGGGTGCAGGCGGGCGCCCGCGGTGCCGTCGGTCAGGGTGCGGCCCGGCTGGGCGGGCGTCGGGTGCGGCCGATCCTCGCCCAGGAGGGCGAGTGCGGCCTCGGGGCCGTCGTCGCGGCGGGCGGCGGCGATCCGGTCCAGGTCCCAGGCCATGGTGCCGACGACGGTGCGGCGGGTGCCGCGTACCTGGACCGTGCCGCGTACCAGCAGCAGACCGCTGTGGAAGACGGTGTGCGCGCAGGCCGGGTGGGAGTCCTCGAAGAACGCCAGGTCGACCAGGCCGGAGCCGTCCTCCAGGGTGACGAAGATGACGCGCTTGCCGCTGGCGATCGGCGGGGTCTGGGTGGAGGCCCGCACCCCGGCGACGAGCACCTGCTGCCCGGGGCGCAGGCCGGCGAGGTGGGCCGCGTCCGTCGCGCCGATCTCGCGCAGCAGCCGGTGGTGGTGTTCCATCAGGTGCTTGGTGACGTCGATGCCGAGGGTGTTCAGTTCGGCGCTCAGGGTCTCGCGCCCGGTCATCTCCGGCAGCCCGCTCGGCTCCGTACCGCCGACCGCGTCCGCGCCGATGGGCAGTTGGCCGTCGCCCGCGAAACGGGCCCGGGACTGCCGGTGCAGCTCCTCGATCTGGAGGAGCAGGTCGCGGCGGGTGGAGCGGCCCTCACCGGGGCCGCCGAGGCCGTCGAGGGCGCCGATCCGGGCCAGGCGCTCGGCGACCGGCCTGCTGGGCCGGGCCCGCTGCCAGAAGTCCGACAGCGACCCGTAGGGCCGGCCTTCCTCGATCCGTACGCCCTCGTCCTCGCTGATGCCGTGCACCGCGGACAGCGCGAGCCGCACCCCCCACCGGTCCGTGTCGCTCTTCTCCACGGTGTGCTTCATCGTGGAGCGGTTGACGTCGACGGGCAGGACCGGCACGCCGCGCCGGCGGGCGTCGGAGACGAGGACGCGCTTGGGCCACATGCCGGGGTCGTGTTCGAGGAGGCCGGCCAGCAGGAACGCCGGGTAGTGCGCCTTGAGCCAGGCGCTCTGCAGCGCGGGGACGGCGAAGGCGACCGCGTGGGCCCGGCAGAAGCCGTAGGCGCCGAAGGCCGCGACGGTCTTCCAGACCTCGTCCCGTACGGCCGTGGTGTAGCCGCGCGCACGCGCCCGCCGGTGGAACCAGTCCCTGATCCCCGGCACCCGGTCCTCGTCCCCGAGCGCGCGCCGGGCGATCTCCCCCAGGGCCCGGTCGCATCCGGTCATCACCCGGAAGGTCTCGATGATCTGCTCGTGCCAGATGGTCACGCCGTACGTGTCGGAGAGCACCGGTTCGAGGTCCGGGTGGGCGTACTCGGGTGCGCCGCCGTGGCGGGCGGCGACGTAGCGCTCGGGCATGCCGCCGGCGACCGGTCCTGGCCGGAAGAGGCTGATGTCCGCGATGACGTCCTGCGGGTCGCGGGGCTTGAGCCGGGAGAGCAGGTCCTGCTGGCCGGGGGACTCCAGCTGGAACAGGCCCAGGGTCTCGCTGTCCTGGATGAGCTTGAACGCGAAGACGTCGTCGAGCGGCACCTGTTCGGGGTCGTCCAGGTCGAGGTGCGTGCCCGTGGCCTGTGCGATCTCGGCGACGGCGTGGGCCATCGCGGACTGCATGCGTACGCCCAGGACGTCGAGTTTGATGTTGCCGAGGTCCTCGATCTCCTCCTTCGCGGCCATGGCCATGGGGTAGTCGCCCTGCGGGGTGGGCTGCACCGGCAGCCGGTCCAGGAGGGTGGCGTCGCTGACGACCACGCCGCACGGGTGCATGGCCATGCCGTGGACGAGGGCGTCGAGACCTTCGGCGAGTTCCCACAGCGGGCCGTACCGGTGTGCCTCGGCGGCCAGTTGCCGCAGTTCCGGCAGTTCGGCGAGGGCGCCGGTGATGTCGGAGGCCCGCAGGTGCGGGAAGCTCTTGGCGATCCGGTCGACGTCGGCGGGCGCGATGCCGAGCGCCAGACCGGCGTCCCGCAGCGCCCTGCGCGCCCGGTAGGTCTCGGGCATCGCGGTGACCGCCACCCGTTCCCTGCCGAACCGGTCGAAGATCGCGTCGTAGCACTCCAGCCGGCGGGCCGATTCCACGTCGATGTCGATGTCGGGCAGCGACTTGCGCCGCACGCTCAGGAAGCGCTCGAACAGCAGCCGGTGGTCGAGGGGGTTGGCCGTGGCGATGTCCAGGACGTGGCAGACCAGCGAGCCGGCGCCGGAGCCGCGGGCCGCGACCCGGATGCCCTTGGCCCGGATGTCGGCCACGACCTGGCCGACGGCGAGGAAGTACGAGTCGTAGCGGAGTGTGGAGATCGCTTCCAGCTCCTCGTCCAGTCGGGTACGGGCCGCGGGGTCACGGTCGAGGCCGCGCCGGGCCATGCCGGCCTCGCACTGCCGGCGCAGCAGCCGCGCGGCCTCGCCCGGGCCGGGGCCGGCGCCGAAGAGCGCCGCCTCCGGGAAGTGCGGGCGCCCCAGCCCCAGGTCCGCCGCGGGGTCGATCGTGCACGCGGCGGCCGTCGCGGCGGTGTCCGCCAGCAGGCGTCGCGCGCGGCGTACGTCCGCTCCGGCGCACTCGGCGACCAGCCTCGCGACCGCCGCCATCGCCCGCTCGTCCTTGAGCCAGCGCTGCCCGCTGTCCAGCCGGCGCCAGTCGATCGGCCGCAGCAGCCGCGCGGCGTCCAGGACGTCCGCGAGCCGGTGCTGGCCGGGGTCGGCGTAGCGGACGGCGTTGGAGAGCACGACGGTGGTGCCCGTGCGGTCGCCCAGCGCCAGGGTGCGGGCGGCGAGGCGCAGCGACCCGGGTCCGAGACCCGCGCGCTTGTGGGCGACGGCCTCCAGCCGGAGCCCGGTCCCGAAGACCTCCCGCCACGGCGCCAGCAGCGTCGCCGCGACGTCCTCCCGGCCCACCGCCAGCGCCCGCACCGGCTCGGAGAGCGGCCCGAGCAGGGCCACCAGGCCGGCGCCGCCGTGCTCGCGCAGCGCCTGCCACGGCACCACCGGCGGGCTGCCGCCGGTCGCACCCGCGTGGGCGGCGGACACGATGCGGCACAGCCGCGCCCACCCCGCCCCGCCCTGCGCGAGCAGCACGAACCGCAGCGGCGGCTCGACCACGTGCCCACCGCCCCGGGCCGGGGTACGCCGCCGGAGCCCGGGCGGCGGCGGGGCCACGCCCTCCACTGCCAGATCGACCCCCAGCACCGGCCGGACCCCGGCCTCGGCGCACGCCCGGACGAACCGGACGACACCGGTGACGGTGTCGCGGTCGGTCAGCGCGAGGGCTCCCATGCCGCGCTCGGCGGCACGCCGGACGAGATGTTCGGGATGGGCGGCGCCGTAGCGGACGGAGTAACCGGACGCGACGTGCACGTGGGCGAAGCCCACCATGCCGCACCTCCATCACTCCACCCCATTCAGGTCTTTCGTTCCGATTACTTCTCTCGTACGTCCGTTCGATTACCCTAGCCCGCGCACACCCTCCCGGCGAACGCTCCGGACCGCGCGATGCCCCGGCCCGGCGGCGCCGCGAAGGCCGCCGGCGCCGCACTTTCCACCATCTCCGCGGCCGGGCGGCCCAGTTGGACGCGCACGCGCCCGCGCATGAGATTCGTCACTCACCCGGCGCGAGGCGGACCGGACGAGGGGCGTCGGCACCGGACGGCGGACCTCCCCCGTCCGGCGACCTTCCCTGAATTGGCCTAGACCAATAAGAACGTTTCAATTTTCTCTTCAGCTCTCTCACCAGCGGTTTTAAATTCAAATGGTGTAGACCTCTTGACCCTTAAGTGCGCGCACATCTACGTTCCCGTCAATCCCACCCCCCGCTCCCGGACGGCCGTTCGGACCCCACAGCCGGCCGCCCGTGCACCGCCGCCGTGCCAAGGACCCACCGCTGCCCACCACACCCATCTCCGGGAGTCGACGATGTCCGCACCGTCCGAAGAGCAGACCGTCCGCCGCAGAACCGTCCTCGCCGTCGCCGGCTCCGCCGCCCTCGTCGCGGCCTCCGCCACACCGGCGCTCTCCGCACCGGCACCCGCGGCGGCCCCGGCCGCCGCCGACGCCTCCTGGCCCGACCCCGCGCGCGACGTCGCCAGGGACGGCACCGCGACCGCGTCCAGCGTCTACGACCGCGACCCGGAGAGATTCGCCGCCGATCACGTCAACGACGGCGACCTGAGCACCCGGTGGGGTTCCAACTCGCCCGAGAACGGCTACCCCGACCCCAGCCGCGAATGGGTGCAGATCGAACTCGCCGGGCCCAGCCCGGTGCACCACGTGGTGATCCACTGGGAGACCGCGCGCGCCGCGCACTACCAGATCCACGTCTCCGACGACGGCGAGACCTGGCGTACCGCCCTCGACGTCCCCGACGCCCCGGGCGGCCGGGAAGTCCTCGAACTCGGCCTCACCACCGCCGTCCGCTACGTGCGGATGCAGGGCGTCGCCGTGGCCACCGGCTGGGGCTACTCGATCTTCGCCATGGAGGTCTGGAACGGCCCGCGCCCCGGCGTCGGCCTCCCCGCGGGCCGGGTGATCCCGGTCCCGGTCGCGCAGACCTCGCAGCCGGAGGCCCGGCCCTTCGTACTGGGGCGCCGGAGCCGGATCGTCGCCACCGACCGGCGCGCCCGTGATGTGGCCGGGCTCCTCGCCGGGTACCTGCGCCCGGCGACCGGCTACCCGCTGCCCGTGGTCGACGGCCCGGGGCGGGCCGGCGACGTCACGCTGCTGCTCGGCCGCTCCCACGCTCCGTCCCGGGCACGGCTGGCCGTCGCCGAGGGCTACACGCTGGCCGCCGGCGAGGACGGGGTACGGATCGCGGCGGCGACCCCGCACGGCCTGCTCAACGGCGTACAGACGCTCCGGCAGCTGCTGCCCCCGTGGATCGAGAGCGACGAGGTCCGGCCCGGCCCGTGGACCGTCGAGGCGACCGAGATCCGCGACCACCCCCGGTTCGGGCACCGCGGGCTGATGATCGACCCGGCCCGGAACTTCCTGGAGGTCCCCGAGGTCAAGGAGCTCATCGACGGGCTCGTCCAGTCCAAGGGGAACGTGCTGCACTGGCACCTGACCGACGACCAGGGCTGGCGGGTCGAGATCGACTCCTGGCCCCGGCTCACCGAGGTCGGCGGCGGGATGTCCATGCCCGGCGGGCGGACCGGTTTCTACACCAAGGACCAGATCCGGGACGTCGTACGCTACGCCGCGGACCGGCACGTGCAGATCATCCCCGAGATCGAGATGCCCTCGCACTCGACGGCGGCCAGGACCGCTTACCCGCAACTGAGCGGCGCCGGCGGCTATCTGGCGGACCTGGAGACCACCTACGCGTTCGTCGACGACGTCCTCCGCGAGGTCGCCGCGCTCTTCCCCTCGGCGTACGTCCACCTGGGGGCCGACGAGTCGGACATGCCGCACGACCAGTACGTACGGTTCCTGCGCCGGGTCGAAGGCATCGCCCGCAGCCACGGGAAGACCATGGTCGGCTGGTCCCCCAGTTGCGGGGTCGGCCTCGACACGGAGACGGTCCACCACTACTGGCAGGACCAGAGCCGGGAGATGTCACGGGAGTGGTTCAACCCCCGCCGCCCGGTGCTGCTCTCCCCGACCCAGCAGACGTACCTGGACTACCCCTACCCCACGTACGACACCCGGCGTTCGTACTCGTGGAACCCGTTCGACCTCACCGACGGCTGGACGGGTGCCAAGGTGCAGCGCGACTACGGGCTCAACAACGACGACATCATCGGCATCGAGGCGCCGATCTGGGGCGAGCGGATGCTGCGCGGCCTGCCCGACGTGCAGTACCAGGTGTTCCCGAGGCTCCCGGCGATCCTGGAGAAGGCCTGGTCCCCCGCCGAGGCCACCGAGGACGCCGAGGGCGTGGTGGCCAGGACCGGAGTGCAGGGCGCGCGCTGGCTGTTCGCCGGCCGGAACTTCTGGGCGGACCCGGGGGTGCGCTGGGAGGCCGCGGCGGTCGGCGCCGACCTGCGCACCGACCCGGACGGCACGGTGAGCGGCGCGGTGGCGCGCCTGGCCCTGCCGGGGGTGGCTCCGGCCGGGGTCACCGCGACGGTCGAGTGGGGCGACGGCACCACGGGCCCCGCCACGGTCACGGGCGACGCCCCGGGCGACCGCCGGATCAACGGCGTCTACCGCATCGAGGCCGACCACCGCTACGCCCGCCGCGGCACCTACCGCGGCACGGTCCACCTCACCACACCGGCCGGCAAGACGACCGCCCACTTCACCGCCACCCGCCGCTGACCCCACCCACGGCCCGCCGGCGCCCCGGCCGCCGGCGGGCCGTACCCCCCAGCCGCCGCGCGGCCCCGGCGCGCGCCGGCACCGGTACGGGGTCCGCTCGGGGGCTAGTGGCCCGTGGGACGGATGAGGCCGGATTCGTAGGCGAAGACCGCTGCCTGGGTGCGGTCGCGCAGCGACAGTTTGGTCAGGATGCGGCCCACGTGGGTCTTCACCGTCTGCTCCGCCACCACCAGCCGTTCGGCGATCTCGGCGTTCGACAGGCCCTGCGCGATCAGGCTCAGTACCTCGGTCTCGCGTTCCGTCAAGCCGCCGACGCGGTCCTTGAGCGGGGTGCGCGGGGTGCGGGTCAGGCGGGCGAACTCGGTGATGAGGCGGCGGGTCACCGCGGGGGCGAGCAGGGCGTCGCCCGTGGCGACGACCCGTACCGCGTGGGCCAGTTCCGCGGCCGAGGCGTCCTTCAGGAGAAAGCCGGAGGCACCCGCGCGCAGCGCCTCGTACACGTACTCGTCGAGGTCGAAGGTCGTCAGGATCAGCACCCGGACGGCCGCGGACGGCGGCTCGGTGAGGCGGCGGGTGGCCTCGATGCCGCCGAGGCCGGGCATCCGGATGTCCATCAGTACGATGTCCGGGCGCAGTTCGGCGGTCTTCGCGACGGCGTCGGCGCCGTCCACCGCCTGGCCGACGACCTCGATGCCGGGTTCGGCGTCGAGCAGCACGGTGAAGCCCTGGCGCACCATGACCTGGTCGTCGGCGATCAGCACGCGGATGTTCGTCACGGGGTGTCCTCACGGTCCGAGGTGGCGGGGCCGGCAGGGCCGGCGGGTGCGACGGGTACCGCCGGCGCCACGGGCAGTATCGCGGTGACCTCGTAGCCGCCGTCGGGGGTGGTGCCGGTGGCCAGTTCGCCGCCCAGCATCGCGGCGCGCTCCCGCATCCCGAGCAGCCCGTGCCCAGCCCCCGCCCAGGGCGGCGCGGCGCGCTCGGGCGCGGTGTTCACGACGCGGACCGTGAGTCCCGCGGGGTGGTAGCCGATCTCCACCCCGGCGCGGGCCCCCGGCGCGTGCCGGGCCACGTTGCTCAGCGCTTCCTGCACGATGCGGTACGCGGACAGCTCGACACCCGGCGGCAGCGCGTACCGCTCCCCGGTGGTCCGGGTGCCGACGTCGACCCCCGCGCGGCGTACGGCGGCGGCCAGTTCGCCGAGGCGGTCCAGGGTGGGCTGCGGGGCGTGGCGTACGTCGTGGGGGTGCAGGGCGGCCGCGGTGCTCGTACCGCCGCCGTCGTCTGCGCGCAGCACGCCCAGCACCCGGCGCAGCTCGGTCAGCGCCTCGACGGCGCTCGCGCGGATCCCCGCGAGGTTCTCCTTCAGCTCCGCCGGCGGGTCCCGCACCAGGTGCGGCGCGACCTGCGCCTGGATGGAGATCACCGACATGTGGTGCGCGACCACGTCGTGCAGTTCCCGCGCGATCCTGGTGCGCTCCTGGAGCAGCACGCGCCGGGCCCGCTCCTCCGCGGTCAGCTCCTCCTGCGCCGCCAGTTCGGTACGGGCCACCCGGCGCCCGCGCAGCGCGACGCCGACGCCGACGGGGAGGGCGAGGACCAGGACGGCGAACGGCACGCCCTCCGTGTCGCCGAGGAAGCCGTAACCGAGGCCCACCGCCACGCTGATCACCAGCGTCTCGGCCGCGACCCGCGGCCGGCACCGCAGCGCCACCGCGAACAGCACCGTGGCCTGGAGCACGAGCCCGGTGCCGGTCCACGGGAACATCGCGCCCGCATCGGAGCCGGAGGAGACGATCGCGTACCGCGCGACCACCACCATGGCCACCGTCATGATCCACCACGCGAGCACCGGCCGGACCAGCGCGATCAGGAAGGCCGCCGTCTGCAGCGCGGTGAGCAGGGCGGCGACGCGCATGCCCATGCCGTAGCCGAAGGCGTACTGGTTGGTGGCGGCGATCTGCAGCGCCGCCAGCCCCAGCACGACCGGCACGACCAGCGCAGGCAGCCACTCACGCAGCCGGGAGCGCTCGGTGGCGGTGGCCGGCGCCGTACGCGGCGGCGGGCTGACGGCCGTCGTCCACAGGTCCGCGCGCAGCACCCGCAGGGCCGTACGAAGCCACGCGGCCGCTCGCTCTGCCATCGTCCCCTCCTTCACTCGCCCCACCCTAGGTACCTCGCATGGCGGGTCCGACCCCTCTCGTACGGGTGGAAAGCGGCCCGGCACACCAGCAGCACCGCCGCGAACACCGGCAGCCACGGCAGCCGGGCCGCCACCCAGCCGCCCCCGTCGGGCACCGTGTGCAGCCCCGGCAGCGCGCCGCCCGCGAGCAGGCCGAGCGCCGAGACCGCCATCATCGCCGTCTGGTGCCAGAGGAAGACCGTCATCGCCGAGAGGTTGAGCAGCGCCACCGCCGCCCACGTGGCCGGCCGCCGCAGCACCCGGCGCAGCGGCCCGAGCAGCAGCAGCGCGGCACCGCACTGGGCGAGGCCGAAGGTCACGGCGGCGAGGGTCGGCGGATCGAGGTTGGAGACCGCGGCACCGGGCACCCCGACCATGGCGGCGGGGTAGCCGGCGGCCAGCACCAGCCCCGCCGTCGCCGCGGCACCGCCGCCCAGGAGGACGCAGGCCGTACGCCGCCCCGGCAGTCCGTGGCGGGCGCCGCGCGCGCCCAGGGCGTACGGGACGAGCCACCCGGCGGCGACGTTCACCCACCCCAGCGCGGCGGGCCCGTCGCACCGCAGCCGCCACAGATCCACGCAGCCGACCACGGCCAGCGGCCACAGCGGGTGCAGCCGGACGGCCAGGGGGGTCGCGGCGGTCAGCACGGCGAACACCAGCAGGAACCACAGCGGCGACAGCGCCAGCTTGCCGAGGGCCCGGACGGTCGCGTACCCGACGCCCGACGCCAGCATCAGGCCGAGGACCACCGCCCACACCGCGAGCACGGCGGCGACGGGCCGGAAGAGCCGGTCGAGCCGGGCGCGGAGCCGGCGGGCGTAGGGGGTGCGGGCGGCGCGGGCGGAGGCGTGGCCGCGGGCGGCGACGTAGCCGCCGACGAAGAAGAAGACGGCCAGGGTCTGCAGGACCCACGAGACGGGTGCCAGTGCGGGCATGTAGTGCAGCGGGCTGGCGGCGCGCACGGTGCCGCTGTCGACGACGAGGGCGGTGACCAGCCAGTGCCCGAGTACGACCCCGAGGACGGCGAGGGCCCGGAGCGCGTCGATCCCGCGGTCACGGGTGGCCGGGGTGGCGGCGTCGATGCGCAGGAGGACGTCACGCATGGGTGCGGCCGGAGTGCTGGGGGCGCGGGAGAGCGGGGGCCTGGGCGTACGAGGCGGGCGAGCGCGGTGTTTGCGCGCGGGCGGCCGCAGGCCGGTGCCGGACGGAGCCGTACGCGTACGAGGGCGGGGTGCCCGCGGGCGCCGCCGCGCACGGCCCGGCGCACCTGGCGTCTCCCCCCAGGTGCGTGCGCGGGCGCGGCACGGCCGCAGGCCCTGCGCCGGCGGTGCCCGGACGCGCGCAGGCGGCCTCCCCCTTCACGATCCCGGCCATGCTCCGCAGCGGTACGGAGCCGGGGACCAGGTAGTCGCTGTGGCCGCCCGCTCCCGCGGTGAAGGGGCAGGCGCCGAAGGCCGGGGAGGCCGGGTCCCGGCCGAAGCCGAGTGTCGTCACGAGCAGCGGGATCCGTACGTGCGGCACCTCGCCCACCCAGTCGTCCGCGCCCCGGCCCGCCCACACCGTGCCGGACGCGCGCAGGTCTGCGGCGCTGTCCGCGCCGACCCCCGGGCTGGCGTACAGCACGATGTCCGCGGCCCGCAGCCCCGCCGCGGCGCGGCCGCAGACCACCGAGCCGTACGAGTGGCAGAGCAGCGCTATCCGGGCGCCCGGGCGGGCGGCGGTCAGCGAGCGGACGAAGTCGCGGAGCCGGGGCGCGGCGGCCTCGGCGCGGTCGGCGGTCAGCGACTCGGGGCTGACCGTGCTCGGCGTCGCGTAGCCGAGCCAGGCGACGACGGCACCCGGCCCGTCGCCGGGCGGGTCCGCGCGCAGTTCGCGGCGCAGCGCCTCGGCGCCGGCGCGGAGGCGCCCGTACGCGTCGAGGCCCGTGTCGGAACCCGGTACGAGGACGGCGATCCGCCCGGCGTGCGCCAGGTCGCCGAACACCTCGGCGCTGCGCCCGCCGTCGCGGCCGTCGAACGAGACGAACCGCCGCCCGGGGGCCGCCATGGCGCGCAGCGAGTCGGCTCGGCGCCGGTCGCCGTGGGCGGCGGCCATCCGCGCGGCGGCCCGGATGCCGTCGCGGTTGGCGGCGTAGCGCTGCGCGAGGGCCGCGGGGGTCGCGGCACCCACGTCGAAGGGCACGTCCGGCACCGGCGCCGGCACGGCGGCGGGCCGCGCCGCGGCGGCCACGGGCAACGCCACGGAGGCGGCAACCGCCCCGGCGAGCAGCCCCCGCCGCAGGCGGCCCCCGCGGACCGCCGCCCGCCGCCTCGACTCCCCGCCGCGCACGTCCGGTTCGCAGGGTCGGGGCCGTGCCATAGCGAGTCCTCTCACCGGTGATGTGATCCGGTGAGAAAGCTAGGAACCGGCGGCCCTCGTCGGCGTCCCGCCGGAGAGCCCACCTGCCGCGTAGCTCTCAGGTATGACGGGTACGGGCGGTGTCACCGCCCCCGCTCAGCCCCGCAGCACCGCCCGGTCGACCAGCGTGACCAGCGGCACCTCGAACTCCGCGCGCTGCGTCTCCGGTCGCGCCGCCAGGTAGCCCCGCACCCGCGCGAGCAACTGCGCCCGCTCGTCCTCCGGGAGCAGCAGCAGGCGCGAGTGGGTGGCGACCATCGCCGTCAGTGAGTCGCGCGTGTACCGCAGCCGGTTGGGGAACCGCTGCCGCTGGACCGGCTCGTACCGCTCGTGGGCCGGCACCTCCACCTCGTCGGACAGGTCGGCGAAGCACGCTTCGCCGCGCGTGACCTCGTCGAGGCCGATGATCCAGTCCGTCTCGCGGTCGCCCTGGTTCCACAGCCCGGCGACCACCCCGCCCGGCCGCAGCACCCGGGCGATCTCCGGCAGCGCCACTTCCGGGTCGAACCAGTGGAACGCCTGCCCCACCAGCACCGCGTCCACCGAGCCGGCCGGCAGCGGGATCCGTTCCGCCGTCCCCTCGTGCGCCGCCACGTCCGGCAGCGCGCGCTGCAACTCCGCCCGCATCGCCGCGTCCGGCTCGACGGCCGTGGTCGCCACTCCCTCCGCGACCAGCGCGGCGGTCAGCTTGCCGGTGCCGGCCGCGAGGTCGAGGACGTGCAGTCCTTCGCGGTCCGCGACCGGTGCCAGCGCCCATCGAACCGCGGCCGCGGGGTAGTCGGGGCGGAACTCGGCGTAGGCCGCGGCCTGGCCGCCGAAGGAGGAGGCGCGCCGCCGGTGCAGCTCGTGGTCCGTAGTCATGATCGCTACGGTACGCGGTGCGCGAAGACGCCGGACAGACGTTTTTCACGCACCGCCCGGGGACCGGAACCGCCCCCGGCGCCCCCGCCGTACGATCCCCCCATGCCACGCGCGCGCACCGAATCCGCAGCCGAGGGCTGGCCCACCGCGCCCGGCACGACCGCGCTCAGCGTGTCGCTGCCCGAGGTGGATCCCGTCGTACGGGACTGGCGCGCCCGCTACGACACCGCCGCCGCCCACGGCGGCACCGCCCACGTCACCGTCCTCTACCCGTTCCTTCACCGCGACCGCGTCGACGCTCCCGTACGCACCACGCTGCGGCGGCTGTTCGCCGCGCACGAGGCGTTCGCGGTGACGTTCGCGCGCTGCGCCCGCTTCCCCGGGGTGCTGTACCTCGTGCCGGAGCCGGACGACCCGCTGCGTGCGCTGACGAAGGCGGTCGTCGAGGAGTGGCCGGGACAGCCGCCGTACGGCGGCCTCTTCGGCGACCTCGACCCGCACCTGACCGTCGCCAACGGCGGCGGCGAGGCGGTGCACGCGGCGATCGAGGCGGATCTCGCGCCCCGGCTGCCGGTCGCGGCGCGGATAGGGGCGGTGGACCTGGTGGCGTACGACGGGCGGCGGTGGCGGGAGTGGCTGCGCTTCCCGCTGGGCGGTCGGGAGCCGGGGCACGGCAGCTAGGGCGTACGCCGAAGACGTACAGGACCGCCCCCGCCCCGGGCTCAGCCCCCCGCGGCCCCCGCACGCCGCTCGTACGCCTCCCTGGCGTCCAGCAGTTCGTCCCAGTGCTCCGCCGCCCACGCGCACGCCGCCCGCAGCGGCTCCAGCATGCTCCGCCCCAGCGGCGTCAGCGCGTACTCGACCCGCTGCGGCGGTCCCTCGTCCACCGTCCGGGCCACGAGCCCGTCGCGCTCCAGGGTCCGCAGCGAGCGTGTCATCACCTTGGGCGTCACCCGCCGCAGCGGGACGCGGAGTTCGGAGTAGCGGCGGGGCCCGTCCTCCAGGCACGCGAGGATCAGACCGGCCCACTTGTCGCCGAAGCGGAACGGCAGTACCGACGACGGGCACAGCTCGTCGAACATGTCGGGGCGCAGCGGCTCGCTCATCCCGCCAGCGTAGGCGGCGGTCCCGGTATCCCGGAGGAAACCGCGGGCCCGGTTAGCGTGCGGCGGACGACGACGGCCAAGCAGCGGGAGGCGGCGGATGGGCAGGATCGTGGTGTACGGGGCGGGCGGCAGGGCGGGGCGCCGGGCGGTGGCGGAGGCGCGGCGGCGCGGGCACGAGGTGGTGGCCGTGGTGCGGGATCCGGTGAAGCACGCGGGTGTCGCGGGCGAGGGCGTACGGCTGGTGGCCGGCGACGCGGCGGACGTGGAGGCGGTGGCCGCCACGGCGGCCGGCTGCACGGCGGCGATCGCCGCGGCGGCGGTGTACGGGGAGGGCACGGACCCCGACGCCTTCTTCCGCGGCTCGGCGAAGGCGCTGGTGGCCGGTCTCGGCCGGGCCGAGGTGCCGCGGCTGGTGCTGGTCGGGCTGGCGTCGCTGCTGCTGGACGCGACGGGCCGCCGGATGCTCGACGATCCGGCGTTCCCGGCGGAGTTCCGTTCCTTCTGCGAGGCGCACGCGGCGGGCCTGGACCTCCTCCGCGCGGCGCCGCCGGACCTGGACTGGCTCTACGTCAGCCCGGCGGGCGACTTCGACCACGACGCCGGCCGTACGGACCACGGCTACCGCGTCCGTCCTCACGGCGACCCGGGGGCGCGCATCTCGTACGAGGACTTCGCGGTCGCCCTGCTGGACGAGGCGGAGTCGCCCCGCCACAGCCGTACGCACCTGGCGGTGACCGGGGCTCTCTGACGGGCCGCGGGCGCCGCACGTCCGGCGGTGCGCTCCCGCCAGGGCGCTGACGGGCGCGCGCCCGTCAGCGGGCCCGGTCGCGGAACACGTGCCGGTACGTCCGCGGCGACACCCCCGTCCGCCGCGCGAACTGGTGCCGCAGGTTCGCCGCGCTCCCCAGCCCCGCGCGCCGCGCCACCGCCTCCACCGGCACGTCCGTGGTCTCCAGCAGTTCCTGCGCCAGCCGCACCCGCTCCTGCAGCAGCCACTGCAGCGGTGTGACGCCGAGGGTGTCGCGGAACCGGCGGGCGAAGGTCCGCTCGGCGAGGTGCGCGACGCGGGCGAGCCCGGCCACCGTCAGCGGCTCGTGGAGCCGGGCGCGGGCCCAGTCGAGCACGGGTGCCAGCCCGTGGTCGGGGGCCGCGGGGCGGGCCGGGGCCGGCGGGAGCTTGGCGTACTGGGCCTGGCCGCCCTCGCGGTGCGGGGGTACGACCATGCGCCGGGCGACCTCGTTGGCGACGGCGGCGCCGTGGTCGCGGCGGACGAGGTGGAGGCAGAGGTCGACCGCGGCGCCGGTGCCGGCGGAGGTGAAGACCGGGCCGTCCTCGCAGTACAGGGCGTCGGGTTCGACGCGGACGCCGGGGAAGCGGTGGCCGAAGTCGGCGGCGTTCATCCAGTGCGTCGTCGCGCGGCGCCCGTCCAGCGCGCCGGCCGCCGCCGGTACGTACGCGCCCGCGCACAGCGTGACGATCCGCTTGCCCGCCTCGTACGCCCTGCGCACCGCGGCGACGAGGCCGGGCGGCGGGTCGAGCTGAAGGCTGCGGGTCAGGCCGGGGATGAGCACGGTGTCGGCTTCCGCCAGGTCGGCGAGGCCGTACGGGCTCTGCAGGAGCAGCCCCGGTGCGGTGCTCAGCGGTCCCGGCTGGGCGGCGCACAGGCGCAGGTCGTACCAGGGGTCGGCGAGGTCGCTGCGGTCGAGGCCGAAGACCTCGCAGGGAACGGCGAGTTCGTAGGCGGGGGCGCCGTCCGTGACGGCGACCCCGACGACGTGGCGGGGCGCCGGGGGCTTCGGCGGCGGTGCGGGCATGGCAGGAATTTAGCGCAGGGAGGCATTTCTGCCCATGGCCGGGCGGGGTGCGGGCGGGCGAGGCTCCCGTCATGCCCGACACGACCAGCGGCGCCGCCCCGGCGGCCGGCGCCGAGCCGCCGCATGCCGCGGCCCCGGGACGCCCGGGGCGTACCCCGGGACGCACGCCCGGCCGCGGCCCGGAACCCGCATCTCCGGACCGCGCCCCCGGCGGCCTCACCGCCGCGCAGGGCACCGCGATGTACGTCGGCGCCGTCCTCGGCACCGGCGTCATCACCCTGCCCGCGCTCGCCGCCGACACCGCGGGCCCCGCCTCCCTCGTCGCGTGGGCCGCGCTCGTCCTGGTCTCCGTGCCGCTGGCCGCCACCTTCGCCGCCCTCGGCGCCCGCCACCCGGACTCCGGCGGCGTCTCGACGTACGCCCGGCTCGCCTTCGGCGAGCGCGCCGCGACCGTCGTGGGCTGGTGCTTCTTCCTCGCGATCCCGCCGGGCGCCGCGGCCGCCGCGCTCTTCGGCGGCGCATACGTCTCCGCCGCCGTGGGCGGCGGCACGGCGACGGCCACCGCCACCGCCGCCGGGCTGATGGCGGCCGTCACGGCCGCCAACGCCGCGGGGCTGAAGGTGACCGGCCGGCTGCAACTGGCGCTCGCGGTGCTGCTCGTCGTCCTCCTGCTGACCGCGGTGCTGCTGTCGCTCCCCCACGCCCGTGCGGACCATCTGCGGCCCTTCGCACCGCACGGCTGGACCGCCGTCGCACCGGCCGCCGCGCTCCTGGTCTGGAGCTTCGCGGGCTGGGAGGCGATCACGCACCTGGCGGGCGAGTTCCGCCGGCCGGCCCGCGACCTGCCGCGCGCGACGGGCGCGGCCGTCGCGCTGGTCGGCGTGCTGTACCTGTCCGTCGCCTTCGCCGTCGTCGCGGTGCTCGGCCCGGCCGCTGCGGACTCCGACGCGCCCCTCGGCGACCTCATGGCCCGGGGGCTGGGCGGCCCCGCCCGCCACCTGGCCGCGGGCGCCGCGCTGCTCCTCACCCTCGGCGTCATGAACGTCTACTACGCCGGCGCCGCCAAGCTCGGCGCCGCCCTCGGCCGCGACGGCGCGCTGCCCGCGAGGCTGGCGCGGGGCAGCGAGACCGGGGAGGTGCCGCGGCGCAGCCTGGTAGTGATCTCGGCGCTGGGGTTCGCGGCGCTGGCCGCGGTGACGCTGACGGACACCGGCACGAAGCCGCTGGTGCTGCTGACCACGGGCTCGTTCACCACGGTGTACGCGGTGGGCGTGGCCGCCGCGTTCCGGCTGCTGCCGCGCGGGAGCGCGGGGCGGAAGGCGGCGGTGCCGGCGCTGGTCGCGGTCGCGGCGCTGCTGGTGGCCTCGGGGCCGTACCTGCTGTGGCCGCTGTCGGTGACGGCGGCGGCCTGGCTCTGGACACGGCGCCGCCGGCCGGCGACGGGGGCCGGTACGTCGGCACACGCGTAAGGACCGGGCGCCAGGGGCGCCCGGTCCTTACCGGCTCGTCTCGTTCCGTGGCGGAACGCTCCGCCGCAGAACGCTCAGTCGAAGCTCAGGTCACCCTTGCGCGTCCGCTTCAGCTCGAAGAAGTGCGGGTACGACGCCATCGCCACCGCCCCGTCGAAGATCCGCACGGCCTCCTCGCCCCGCGGGATGGCGTTCATCACGGGCCCGAAGAACGCCACGCCGTCGATGTGGATCGTCGGCGTGCCGACATCCTCGCCGACCGGGTCCATGCCCTCGTGGTGGCTCGTGCGCAGCGCCTTGTCGTACTCGTCGCTGTCCGCCGCCGCGGCCAGCTCGGCCGGCAGGCCCACCTCGGCCAGGGCGCCCTTGACGACGGTCTCGTAGTCCTCCTCGCCCCCGTTGTGGATGCGGGTGCCGAGCGCGGTGTACAGGTCGCGCAGGACGCCCTCGCCGTGCTGCTGCGCGGCGGCGATGCAGACCCGCACCGGGCCCCACGCCTTGCCCATCAGCGACCGGTACCACTCCGGCAGGTCGCGGTCCTCGTTGAGCACCGCAAGGCTCATCACGCGAAAGCGCAGGTCGATGTCCCGCTGCCGCTCGACTTCGAGGATCCAGCGCGAGGTGATCCACGCGAACGGACAGGCGGGGTCGAAGTAGAAGTCGACCTTGGGGTTTTCACCGGCAGCAGCCGCCATGGGCCATCTCCCTGCTGTGGTACGGATACTCGCGACGTTAACGCGAGCGTCAACGCCGGACGTCCCGGCCGCATTCCGAGGAGCGATCATTTTCCCCGACACCCCGGCTGTCCTGCTGCTGACCGGCATCCAGGCCGCGGGCAAGTCCACCGTCGCCCAGCTCATCGCCGAACGGCTGCCGCGCTCGGCGCACGTACGCGGCGACGTCTTCCGCCGCATGGTCGTCGGCGGCCGCGCCGAGGTGACGCCCCAGGCGTCGCCGGAGGCGCTGCGGCAGTTGCGGCTGCGGTACGGGCTGATGGCCCGTACCGCGGACACCTACGCCGCGGCGGGGTTCACGGCGGTGGCCCAGGACGTGGTGCTCGGCGCCGAGCTGCCGCGGACCGCGGCCCTGTTCCGTACGGACCCGCTGCTCGTCGTCGTCCTGGCGCCGCACCCGGCTGCGGTGGCGGCCCGCGAGGCGGGACGGGCGAAGACGGCGTACGGGCCCGCGTGGGGCGTACGGGAGCTGGACGACGTACTGCGCAACGAGACCCCGCGCCTCGGGCTGTGGCTGGACACCTCGCACCAGACGCCGGCGGAGACGGCGGACGAGATCCTGGCCCGCGCCTGGCAGGAGGCCCGCGTCGCGCGCTGACACCCGCCGCGCGGGCGCCCCTCCCCCCGGCCGGCGCGCCGCCCTGCTCTCAGCGAATCCCCGCGCACCCCGGCGTACCGCCGGGCACCCTGGTCGCATGCCCGAGACCGTCGCCGTACTCTCCGACATCCACGGCGTGCTGCCGGCCCTCGAAGCCGTGCTCGCCGAGCCCGACGTACGCGCCGCCGACACCGTCGTGCTGACCGGCGACCTCGCCGCCGGCCCGCTCCCCGACCGCACCCTCGACGCCCTGACCGCGCTCGGCGAGCGGGCCGTGTGGGTGGGGGGCAACGCCGACCGGGAACTGGTCGAGTACCGTCGCGGCGCCCGCGCCGGGATCCACGACCCGATCGCGCCGTGGGCGGCGGAGCGGTTGCGCCCGGAGCAGGTCGAACTGCTGGCGGGGCTGCCGGCGAGCGTGACGCTGCCGGTCGGCGGCCTCGGGCAGGTGTATTTCTGCCACGCCACCCCGCGCGCCGACGACGAGCGGGTGCTCGTCGACTCGGCGGCCGGGCGCTGGGCGGAGGTGCTGGGCGGCCTCGGCGCGGAGGCGGAGACCGTGGTGCTCGGGCACACGCACATGCCGTTCGCCCGGCTCACGCACGGCCGCCTCGTGCTCAACCCGGGCAGCGTCGGCATGCCCTACGGGCGCCCCGGCGCCCACTGGGCGCTGCTCGGCGCGGGCGGCGCGGCGCTGCGGCGGACGGCGTACGACTACGAGGCGGCCTGCGCCCGGATCGCGGCCGAGTCGGGTTACGCGGACGCGGCGGCGTGGGCGGACGAGTATGTATGGGCGCGCAACTCCGCGGAGGACGCCCTCGCGGCCTTCAGCGCCTGACCCGCGCCCCGGGCCTCCGGTACGCGCCCGCAGTCCGCTCCGGAGGCCACCCGGCCCCGCGCCTGCCTGCGGTCCCGGGCATACCGGCCCCCGGGCCCGTACGCGGCGCAACCGCGCCCGTCAGCTCTCCGGGTCCGGCCGGTCCGGCCGCGGCGGCTCCAGTTCCTCGGGCGACGCGGTGTCGCCCGGGTCCACCGCCTCCGGCCGGTCCGGCGAAGCCACCGGATCTCCCAGCTCCATCTGCTCCACCGCGCCCAGCGGGTCGATCGGGTCCACCGGCGCCGGCACGTCCTCTCCCTCGCCCGCTTCCCCGGCCCCCGCGCCGTCCACCGCCGCCGGCGGCGCCTCGGAGGCGGGGCCGCCGGGCGGCGCCTGCTGCCCCCGGGGGGCCATGCCCGACTGCGCCCGCTCCAGGAACCGCAGCAGCTCCACCGGGAACGGCAGCACCAGCGTCGAGTTCTTCTCCGCCGCCACCGCCCCCACCGTCTGCAGCAGCCGCAACTGCAGCGCCGAGGGATGGTCGGACATCTGCTCCGCCGCCTGCGCTAGCTTCCGGGACGCCTGCAGTTCCGCGTCGGCGTTGATGACCCGCGCGCGCCGGTCGCGCGCCGCCTCCGCCTGCCGGGCCATCGAGCGCTTCATCGTCTCGGGCAGCGACACGTCCTTGATCTCGACGCGGTCGATGGTGACGCCCCACTCCACCGCCGGGCTGTCGATCATCAGCTCCAGCCCCTGGTTGAGCTTCTCGCGGTTGGAGAGCAGGTCGTCCAGCTCGCTCTTGCCGATGATGGACCGCAGCGAGGTCTGGGCCATCTGGGAGACCGCGAAGCGGTAGTCCTCGACCTGGATGACGGCGTCCGCCGGGGCGACGACCTTGAAGTAGACGACGGCGTCGACGCGGACCGTCACGTTGTCGCGGGTGATGCCCTCCTGGGCGGGGATGGGCAGGGTCACGATCTGCATGTTGACCTTGCGCATCCGGTCCACGAAGGGGACGATCATCGCGAAGCCGGGGCCGCGGATACCGGGCCTGAGCCTGCCGAGCCGGAAGACCAGCCCGCGCTCGTACTGCTTGACCACCCGCGCTCCGGCCATCACGAAGATGACCCCGAGACAGGCGATGGTCACTACTACTGCGATCAGCGCCTCGACCATCACGGCTCCCTGCGTCGCGTGCGATCGGCCGTTCCGCCTCAACGGTAGCCCTGCCTCCGCTTCCGGGACAGTTTTCGGAGGCCCCCTCCGGATGCCCCCCGGGCGGGAGGCCGGGGCCGAGGGTGCCGCCGGCCCGGAAACCCGCACCGCCCCCGCCCGGTGGGGGTCCGGGCGGGGGCGGCGGCCGGGGCGCTCAGGCCCCGTGCGTCAGGGTCAGTAGACGCTCACCCCGTAGGCGTTCAGCGCCTCCACGACCGGCTGGAAGAACGTCGTGCCGCCGGAGGAGCAGTTGCCGCTGCCGCCGGAGGTCAGGCCGAGGGCCGTCGTACCGGAGAACAGCGGGCCGCCGGAGTCGCCGGGCTCGGCGCACACGTTGGTGCGGACCATGCCGTAGACGATGTCGCCGCCGCCGTAGTTCACGGTCTGGTTCAGCGCCGTGACGCTGCCGCCGTGGAGGCCGGTGGTGGAGCCGCTGCGCTGCACGGACTGGCCGACGGTCGCATTGGCGGCGCCGGTGATGTCCCGGCTGGTGCCGTTGTACAGGTTCACGGTGCCGGGGTGGGTCTGCGCCGTGTTGCTGTACCGGACCAGCCCGTAGTCGTTCGTCGGGAAGCTCGACCCGGCGGTCGGGCCGATGGTGGTGGTGCGGGCGGAGTTGCTCCACCAGGTGCCCGCGCCGTCGGTGCAGTGGCCGGCGGTGACGAAGTAGTACGTGCTGCCGCTGCGGACGTTGAAGCCGAGCGAGCAGCGCCAGCCGGAGGCGTAGATGGCCTGGCCGCCGTTGATGTAGCGCTGCAGCTTGCCCTTCATGCGCTCGATCCGCAGGGCGTCGGCGTCGGCTCCGGCGGTCCGCTTGATGCGGGCCACCTCGGCGTTGGTCACCGTCTCGTCGATGCTGACGACGAGGGTGCCGGTCTTCTTGTCGACGCCCCACGCGGTGCCGCCGACATCGGCGGCGAGCACCGCGTCGTCGGCTCTGGCCAGGGTCGCGGCACTGAAGCCCTCGGGCTGCTGGGCGGCGCCCGACGCCGGTACCGCGAGCGCGGCGCCGGCCAGGGCGGCGGTCAGCGCGGCGACCAGCCGCAGTCGCTTCTTGGTGCCGCTCAGTGGGGGTGTGCGCTTGATCCTCACTCAATCCTCCGAGTGTGCTCGGGGACCCGCCGGCGGGCAGGTCCGTGAGGCGCAGCCACGGGGCGGAGAAAACACGGAAGGGCTCGCCCGGCCGGCTTCGGTACGCCCGGCCGTGGGGGTGCGGCCCTCTTATTTTCGTCGTGCCCCTGACAAGCGCTGCTGAGAGTATTCAGACGATGACAGGTGTGCACAAGTAGGCACTGGCACATGTTGGCGTAATCACGCCCTCGCCCCCGGCCGACCGGCCCGGCCCGGCCGCCGACCACTCCAACAGCACGGGAACCACCCGAGCGGCGGCCGAAACACCCGTCCGGCCCCGCGGAAATCTCCTGTCACCCCGTCAGACCCCCTGCGCTGGGGGAACTCTGACGAACCGACAGCCGTTTCTGTGCCAGTACTGTCACGAACCCGGCCCGTGCCCTCTATCTGATTGGCACATCATCCGCATCATGGATGACCATAGGTGAGCGGACAGACATCCCCGGACTCCGGGGACAGCCCACGCCGCGGGAGAGAGAGGAGGCGTCATGGGATCGGTACGCAGGGCTAGTGCCTGGCTCGGCCTCGTCGACGACAACGAAGACGAGCGCTACTACGACGGGTACGAAGACGACAGCGCGGACACCCCCCAGCCGGACGCCGCCTGGACGACGGACCCGCGCGTGCGCGTGGCGTCCCAGGTCGCCCAGGAGAACGGGCGCCGTATCGCCACCGTGTCGCCGGACGGGTTCCGCGACGCGCGCGGAATCGGCGAGCTCTTCCGCGAGGGCGTCCCCGTCATCGTGAACCTCACGATGCTGGAGGCCGCCGACGCCAAGCGCGTCGTCGACTTCGCGGCGGGGCTGACCTTCGGGCTGCGCGGCTCCATCGAGCGCGTGGCGACACGGGTGTTCCTGCTGACCCCCGCGGAGTACGCGATCGTGCCGGGCGAGGTGCCCCGCTCCACGCAGGGCGGGTTCTTCAACCAGAGCTGAGGCGGGGACCGCAGAACAGCGTGCACACCGGGGCTGGGCCGTACGGCTCAGCCCCGGAACGCGTCCAGCCCCGTCAGCGCCTTGCCCAGCACGAGCTGGTGCATCTCCACCGTGCCCTCGTACGTCAGCACCGACTCCAGGTTCGTGGCGTGCCGCATCACCGGGTACTCCAGCGAGATGCCGTTCGCCCCGAGGATCGTGCGGGCCGTCCGGCAGATCTCGATCGCCTCGCGGACGTTGTTGAGCTTGCCGAAGCTGACCTGTTCCGGACGCAGCGTGCCGGCGTCCATCCGCGTCCCCAGGTGGTGCGCGAGCAGCACGCCCTTGTGCAGTTCGACGGCCATGTCGGCGAGCTTGGCCTGGGTGAGCTGGAAGCCGCCGATGGGCTTGCCGAACTGCTCGCGGGTACGGGCGTATGCGAGCGCCGCGTCGAAGGAGGAGCGGGCCGCGCCCATGGCGCCCCAGACGATTCCGTAGCGGGCGTGCGTCAGACAGCTCAGCGGGCCGCGCAGCCCGGTGGCCTCCGGCAGCACCGCGTCGGCGGGCAGCCGCACCTCGTCGAGGACCAACTCGGAAGTGACCGAGGCGCGCAGCGACCACTTGTGCCGGATCTCGGGCGCGCTGAAGCCGGGGGCGTCCGTCGGCACGACGAAGCCGCGGACGCCCTCGTCGGTACGGGCCCACACGACGGCGACGCCGGCCACCGAGCCGTTGGTGATCCACATCTTGCGGCCGGTCAGCACCCAGTCCGAGCCGTCCCGCTTCGCGTACGTGCGCATCCCGGCCGGGTCGGAGCCGTGGTCCGGCTCGGTCAGGCCGAAGCAGCCGATGACCTCGCCGGTGGCCATCCGCGGCAGCCACCCCTGCTTCTGCTCCTCGGAGCCGAACCGCCGGATGGCGTACATCGCGAGCGAACCCTGCACGGAGACCAGCGAGCGGATGCCGGAGTCGGCGGCCTCCAGCTCCAGGCAGGCCAGCCCGTACTGCACGGCGGACGCGCCGGCGCACCCGTAGCCGGTGAGGGACATGCCCAGGGCGCCCATCGCACCCAGCTCGCGGGCCAGTTCGCGGATGCCGGGCAGCTCGCCGCGCTCGTACCAGTCGGCGATGTGCGGGAGCACGCGGTCGGCGGCCCAGCCGCGCACGGTGTCGCGGACGGCGATGTCCTCGGGGGCGAGGAGGTCGTCAACTCCCAGGGGATCGCCGGGGTTGAACGGCGGCGTAGTGCTTGCGGGCATGGGTGTCGTCCTCCGGCGGGCCTTCGGGGTCACGGCCAGACGCTACTTGCGCGTATTCGGCGTCGTCCAGCCTCTTCGCGCGCGGCGTGACGTCTTGCACACGCCGTACGCGCCCGGCCCCCGCACTCCGCTCCCGCGCCAGGCCGCCGCCGTCCGCCGCACCCCGCTCGCGCCGCACCCCGAGCGGCGCCACGGGGCCGCCGCCCGCCTCGCCGGGCTCACCGCACTCCATCGACCGCGGCAGCCGCAGCGCCGTGAGCGCACCGAGCAGCAGCAGCCCGGCGCTGACCGCCAGCGTGACGTGCATGCCCTGCACGAAGGCGTCCCGCGCGGCGTCCCGCAGCGTGGCCCCCGCGGCGCCGCCCAGCTCGCCCGCGGTCTCGTACGCCTCACCGAGCGAGTTGCCCGCCGCGTCGGTCGCGCTCGACGGCACACCGGGCACGGTGCCGAGGGCGGGCCGGTAGACGGCGTTCATGACGCTGCCGAGCAGCGCTATGCCGATGCCCGCGCCGAGCTGGTACGCGGTCTCGCCGATGGCCGCGACCCCGCCGGCCTGCTCCGCGGAGGTCTCGCTGAGCATCGACTCGTACGCGCCGAAGATCGTCGTCTCCAGCCCGTACCCCAGCAGTACGAAGCCCGCGCAGAGCACCAGCGGCCGGTCCTCCTCGCCCAGGCTGATCAGCCCGGTGACGGCGACGGCGGTGAGCAGGAAGCCGAGGGCGACCATGGCGCGCGGGCCGAGCCTGGCGACCATCCGGGAGCCCGCCAGGCCCGCGGCCACGGCGGCGACGGTCAGCGGGATCAGCCGCAGCCCGGTCTCCAGCGGGCTGAGACCGAGGACGAGCTGCATGTACTGCACGGCGACGAGCTGCAGCCCCACCAGGGCGAGCAGCGCGAGCACGATGCAGCCGACGGCGGTGCCGAAGGACCGGCAGGAGATGACGTCGAAGTCGACGAGGGGGTGCGTGCGGCGGCGCTGCCTGCGGACGAAGAGGACCAGCAGGGCGCCGCCGAGGAGCAGCGGCGCGACGACGGCCGGGTGCAGCAGCCCGTCGCCCGCACCGGCCTGCTTGAGCCCGAGGACGGCGCCGAAGAGGCCGAGGGCGGCGATCAGCGCGCCGAGGACGTCCCAGGGGCCGGCCCGGTCGGCGGTGGACTCCGGCAGCAGCCAGCGGCCCACGGGCACGGCGATCACCATCAGCGGGATGTTGATCAGGAAGACCGAGCCCCACCAGAAGTGCTCCAGCAGAAAGCCGCCGAGCAGCGGCCCGATGGCCGCGCCCACGGCGGCGGTGGCGCTCCACAGCCCGATGGCCGCGGCGCGCTCGCGGCGGTCGGGGAAGACCTGGCGCAGGATCGACAGGGTGGCCGGCATGATCATGGCGCCGCCGACGCCGAGCAGGGCGCGGGCGGCGATCAGCACGTGCGGGTCGCTCGCCGCGGCGGCGAGCGCGGAGGCCAGGCCGAAGATCGCGTAGCCGAGGAGCAGCACGCGGCGGCGGCCGACGCGGTCGCCGAGGGTGCCGAAGAGGATCAGCAGGGAGGCGGCGACGAGGGGGTAGGCGTCGACGATCCACAGCAGGTCGACGGCGCCGGGCTTGAGGTCTTCGGTGAGCGCGGGGACGGCGACGTGCAGGACGGTCGCGTCGAGGGCGACGAGCAGCAGACTGGAGCAGAGGACGGCCAGCACGGTCCAGCGTCCGGCACCGCCGCCGTGGGCGCCGGGAACGTCCCGCGGCGGGCTCGTGGCCGTGGCCGTCCCTGACATCTACGCACCTCCCGGACTCGCGCGAGTCGACAGCGTACGCGAGTCCTCCGGATGCAGCTGGCGGCACTACCCGTTGAGGTGACGGCGCCACGGGTTGCGGCGCGGCCCGGCCCGTGCCTCCCGTCGCTCGCTGTCCCCCTCGTGTCGGAACGGGTCCGCGGACGTGCCATGATTGCCCGCCCCCGGTCCGGGAAGTCACTGGTTGAGGGCATTGCGCACGATGCGTGACGTCCGTCACACACCCGCGACCGGATCGCCAGGCGAACGGTCCGCAACGGCTCGGCGAATCTCCGATAAACGGAGGAGCGCGAAAAACAATTGACCGATTGGCCGCACTCAGATATTCCCGGAAAGCGGAAGGTATGAGTCCTGAAATGGCAGTGGGGTAAGCGCCGTTGACGACACGGTCCACATCACATAGGCATTACAGATCCGGCCGATTGGTCAATCCATGGCAGTCGGCGATGTAGCGTCGATTCCGTGCGAACCGAAGAGAGACGTCCGCAGGGAGCGGAGCGTCCGACCACACACGGCGGCTGGCAGCCGCGTATGACCCGGACCCGGCTGTGGCTGTTCTGGTCGTCGCTGGCCGTCTACGCGGCGATCGTCGCCGCCGTCGTGACCACGTCGTGGCTGGTGCACCTCGACTGGCAGCTGATGCTCCTCCGGCCGTACAAGCAGTGGCCGGAGTTCCACGCCTTCCTGGACTACTTCGTGGTCCTCGGACAGCGCGCCCCCACCGCCGTCGCCGTGCTGGCCTGGCTCGGGTGGCGCGCCTGGCGGCAGCACACCCTGCGCCCGCTGTTCATGCTGGCCGGCTCGCTGCTCCTGCTGAACGTCACGGTCGGCGCGGCGAAGATCGGCATGGGCCGGCTCGGCCCGCACTACGCCACCCAGATCGGCTCGAACGAGATGTGGGCAGGCGGCGATATATTCCCTTCGGGTCACACCGCGAACGCCGTCGTGACCTGGGGCGTCGTGGCCTATCTGGCGACGACGCCGGGGGCCCGCAGGACCGCCTCGGTGGTCTGCGCGACGGTGGCACTGGGCGTCGGAGGCACGACCGTCTACCTCGGTACGCACTGGCTCAGCGACGTGCTCCTCGGCTGGGTCGCCGGCCTGCTCGTGCTGCTGGCCCTGCCCTGGTTCGAGCCCGGCGTGGCCCGCGCGGAGGCGTGGCTGCTGCACCTGCGCGACCGGCTGCGCGGCTCCCCGGCCGCCGGACCGCCCGCACCGGCCTCGCTGTCGCCGCTGGCCACACGCGTGTCGATCGTCTCGCAGCGCCCCACCGCCGCCGGCGCGCAGAGCGCCCGCGGGGTGGCCCGCGTCAGCTCGGGCTCCGGCACCGCCGCCCGTCCCGAGACCTGGCCGCACCTGGCGCCACGCCCGCACACCACGCGGCACGAGCGCCCCCCCGTCACCCCGGCCGGCCACCGCCGCCCGCCGCAGTCGGACCGCCCCGGCGGCCGGCCGCAGGCCCGCGCGGGCGGCTGACCCGCACTCCTAGCCGACCCAGGAGCGCGTGACCCGGCCGTCCTGGACCGTGAAGTTGAGCCGTCCGCCCATGAACTCCATGGTGATGATCGCCCCCGGGGGCAGCGAACGGACCGTGGTCCAGCCCCGGTCCCTGGCCCGCTCCTCGGCGTCTGCGGCGGCCAGGCCGACATAGCTCTCGGGGTCGTCGTCGGGGTTCGGGGACGGTGTCGGCAGGTTCGGTGGAGTCGCCATGGCGCCCACGCTATGCCCCTGGTCACGGCCGCGGTAGGGCGGCGGACCACGGGGATGTCCCGGGCCTGTTCACCGCGGGTCACACTTCTGTCACAGCGCCCGCGGGCCGCCGTGGGGCCCGCAAGAGGGCCCGTACAGGCGTCCGAGAGGCACCTCCTGACGGGCTATCGGGAATTGCTGTCAGCGCCGGTAATCACACCTGCCGTTTACCCGCCGGGCCCCCTGGAATTCATCGAATTTCACCCTGCCGGCGCACACCGGGTGTCAGTTCCGCATAAACCCTCGGGGCAGCTCTCCGCGACACACCGGGCGAACGCGCGTAGCGCGCCGGATCCGTACACCGGTGGCACCGTCGTGCCGTGGACGCGCGCGTCGTCACACGGGACCTACGAGCGGAAGGTGCAGAGGCGATGGGGACGACAGAGGCACCGGCGCCGGCACCCGCTCGCCCGCGGGCCCGACGGCACGGCTCGGTGGTCGTGGACTGGCTGACCACCACGGACCACAAGAAGATCGGGCATCTCTACCTGATCACCGCGTTCGCCTTCTTCCTCTTCGCCGGACTGCTCGCGATGGTGATGCGGGCGGAGCTGGCCCGGCCCGGCATGCAGATCCTCAGCCACGAGCAGTTCAACCAGTCGTTCACGATCCACGGCACGATCATGCTGCTGCTCTTCGCCACACCGACGTTCGCCGGGTTCGCCAACGAGATCATGCCGCTGCAGATCGGCGCGCCCGACGTGGCGTTCCCGCGGCTGAACATGCTGTCGTACTGGCTGTTCCTCTTCGGCGGGCTGATCGTGCTGAGCAGCTATCTGACGCCGAGCGGTCCCGCGGACTTCGGCTGGTTCGCGTACGCGCCGCTGAACGGCCCGGTGCACTCCCCCGGTGTGGGCGCGGACCTGTGGATCATGGGGCTGGCGCTGGCGGGCTTCGGCACGATCCTGGGCGCGGTCAACTTCCTCACCACGATCGTGGCGATGCGCGCGCCCGGCATGACGATGTTCCGGATGCCGATCTTCACCTGGAACACCCTGTTCACCTCGATCCTCGTCCTGATGGCGTTCCCGGTGCTGGCGGCGGCGCTGCTGGTGCTGGAGTCGGACCGGCGCTTCGGCTCGGTCGTCTTCGAGGGGGCCGTGGGCGGGGCGCTGCTGTGGCAGCACCTGTTCTGGTTCTTCGGCCACCCGGAGGTCTACATCATCGCGCTGCCGTTCTTCGGCATCATCAGCGAGATCATCCCGGTCTTCTCCCGCAAGCCGATCTTCGGCTACGTGATGCTGGTCGCCGCCACCATCGCCATCACGGGTCTGTCGATCATGGTCTGGGCGCACCACATGTTCGCCACCGGGGCGGTGCTGCTGCCGTACTTCTCCGCCGCGTCGTTCCTGATCGCGGTGCCCACGGGGGTGAAGTTCTTCAACTGGATCGGCACGATGGCCAACGGCTCGCTGTCGTTCGAGACGCCGATGCTCTGGTCGATCGGGTTCCTGGTCAGCTTCCTCTTCGGCGGGCTGACGGGCGTGCTGCTGGCCTCGCCGCCGCTGGACTTCCACGTCACGGACACGTACTTCGTCGTCGGCCACTTCCACTACGTGGTCTTCGGGACGGTGGTGTTCGCGACCTTCGCGGGCTTCTACTTCTGGTGGCCGAAGTTCACCGGAAAGATGCTGGACGAGCGGCTGGGAAAGATCCACTTCTGGACCCTGTTCGTCGGCTTCCACGCCACGTTCCTCGTGCACCACTGGCTGGGCGTGGAGGGCATGCCGCGGCGGTACGCGGACTACCTCGACGCCGACGGCTTCACCACGCTCAACACGATCTCCACCATCGGCGCCTTCCTGCTCGGCGCCTCCACGCTCCCGTTCCTGTACAACCTGTGGCACACGGCGAAGGAGGGCAAGAAGGTCGACGTGGACGACCCGTGGGGTTTCGGCCGCTCTCTTGAGTGGGCCACGTCCTGCCCGCCGCCGCGGCACAACTTCACCACCCTGCCGCGGATCCGCTCCGAGTCCCCCGCCTTCGACCTGCACCACCCCTACGCCGTATCGCACGAGCAGCGCGGGCCGGGCGGCGAACGGGACGTGGCCGACCCGGACACGAAGTGAGGAGCGGGCCGGCGCGGGTCAGGCGAGGGCGCGGCCGAGCCGGTCGGCCAGCTCCCTGATGTGCCCGGTCAGCTCCGGCGGGTCGACGACCTCGAAGTCGTAGCCGGTCATGAGCAGGTGGACGACCATGGCCTGCATGCCGTACGAGCCGGTGTGCAGCAGGCAGGTGTCGTCCCCGTCGGGCTCCAGCACGCCGGCGGACGGCGAGATGCGGGTCGCGGCCTCCTCGTGCGGCACCTTCAGGCGCACGGTGCCGCGCGTCGGGTACGCGTAGACGGAGACGCCGCGCGAGACGTACGCCGCCAGATCCTCGGCCGGCGGGTCGCGGGGCGGGACGCGCGGGCCGTGCGGCGGCCGGGGCGTGAGGCGGTCGGCGCGGAACGTACGCCAGTCGTCGCGCTCGACGTCCCAGGCGACCACATACCAGCGGTGGCGGGAGCAGACCAGCCGGTGCGGGTCGGCGGTCCTGCGGGTGACGGAGCCGTCGGCGCCCGCGTAGTCGAAGCGCAGCCGCTCGCTGTCCCGGCAGGCGTGGGCCAGCTCCGTGAGCACCCCGGGGTCGACGGCCGGTCCTGTGCCGCCGCCCATCATCGGGACGGTGTACGAGGTGAGTGCGCCGACCCGGCGCCGCAGCCGGTGCGGCAGCACCTGCTCCAGCTTGGCCAGTGCCCGCACCGAGGTCTCCTCGATGCCCTCGATGCCGCCGCCGGCGCTCCGCCGCAGTCCGACGGCGACCGCGACGGCCTCGTCGTCGTCGAGCAGCAGCGGCGGCATCTGCGCGCCGGCACCGAGCTGGTAGCCGCCGGCGGTGCCGGTGGCGGAGTGCACGGGGTAGCCCAGCTCGCGGAGCCGGTCGACGTCGCGCCGTACGGTACGGGCGCTGATGCCGAGCCGGTCGGCGAGTTCCGCACCGGACCACTCGCGGTGCGCCTGGAGCAGGGAGAGCAGTTTCAGCAGCCGCGCGGAGGTGTCCAGCATGGGCCCGAGTCTGGCACGGCCTGCGGTCAGGTACGGTCCTCGATCCCGCGGGCTCCGCGAACGGCCCTCAGGCCGCCTCCGCGCCCTCCCGGGTGCGGTGGGCGTACAGCCCGCCCAGCACCGTGCCGGCCAGCGGCAGCGTCGGGCGGCGGGCGTGCAGCCGGGCGAAGAGAGCGTCATAGCGCTCGGCGGCGCGCGCCGGATCGAAGCGCGCGGCGTTCGCCAGCGCCGCGGTGCCCATCTCCTGACGCAGGTCCTCGTCGCCGATGAGCCGCAGCAGCCCGCGGGCCACGGCCGCCGGCTCGCCCGGCGGCACGAGCAGGCCGTCCTCGCCGTCCTGGATGATCTCCCGCGGGCCGAGCGGACAGTCCGCCGCGACGACCGGCAGGCCTCCGCGCATGGCCTCGGCGATGGTCAGCCCGAACGACTCCAGCGTCGAGGTGTGCGCGGCGATCGAACTCTTCGGCCACTCCGGTTCCAGCGGGTGCACGGTACCCATGAGGAGGACGTGGTTGTAGAGGCCGAGCCGGTCGATCTGGGCGCGCAGCGCGTCGTGGCGGGGGCCGTTGCCGTAGATGCGCAACTGCCAGTCGGGGCGCGCCTTGACGACCCGGGCGAACGCCTTGACGAGGTGGTTGAAGTGCTTGAGGGGCGCCAGCCGGCCGGCGGCCATGACGCACCGGGCGGTGTTGTCGGACGGCGCCACGGCCGGCGCCGGGACGCCGTTGGGGATGGCGGTCACCACCACGCCCGGCAGCCGCAGGTGCTCGCGGTACGCGCGGGCGTCGGCCTCCGTCATGGTGACGACGGCGTGCAGCCGCGGGTACGCGGCGCTCAGTGCCACCCGCAGTTCCCGGCGGTGGGTGGTGAACGTCAGGTGCTCCTGGCCGACGCGCAGCACCCCGCGGCGGGTGTGCCGGGCGACGACGACGTTGAGCCCGGGGCGGGTGCCGATGACCGCGTCGGCGTCGAGCTTCCGCAGGTGCCCGGCCAGGAGGTCGTCGGTGAGCGCGCTGTACTGGTGGTAGCGGCCGTCCGCGCGCGGGTAGTGGCGCGCGGGGCGGGCGTAGTCGGGATGGTCGCCTGCGTAGCCGGGGCTGTCGGGGCGCTCGTCGACGAGGGCGCGTACGGGCACGTGCGGCCCGGCGTCGAAGACCGGCTCGTCCTTGTGGCGGAAGACCGAGACGATCTCCACGTCGTGGTGCTCGGCCAGGGTGCGCGCGAGGGTGAAGGTGGTACGGACGGTGCCCCCGACGGCGTACGCGTTGCTGATCAGGAAGGAGATCCGCATGGTGTACCTCGGGACGGGTGCGGGCAGTCCCCCGCATCAGCGTCGCACAGCCGGCGCCACCCGGCATCACGGCAGGTCAGCGCAGGGCAGAGCGGGCCGGGGCAGGGTCAGGGCCGATACGGGAGCTGCGGCACCGTGAAGCAGTTCTCCGTCATCTCACCCTGGCTGACCCAGCCGCCGGCGCCGTCGTTCGCGTCGTCCTGCCAGCGGGCGGCCGACACGCACGTCGGCCGGGTCTCCGGCGGCTCCGGCACCTGCTCGAAGCGGGCCGGCAGCAGCAGCCCGTCGGCGTCGTACGGATCGGCGCGTGTCATGAAGTCCTCGACGCACGCGCGCGTCAGGTCGGCGCCGCACGACGTCGCCGCGTCCGCGAACCACATCGCGGCGGCCCAGCCCTCCAGTTGCCACTGGGAGCGGGTGTCGGTGTCGGCGTAGCGGTCCATGCCGTCGCGGAACGCCTTGACCGCGGGGTCGTCCGTGTCCTCGTAGTTGCGGCTGGAGCCGGTGACCCAGAGAGAGTTGCGGCAGCGCTCGGCGTCCGCGTAGTCCTCCTGGACGCTTGAGTTCCAGTTCTGCACGTTGGTGACCTTCGCGGTCAGCTCCACGCCGGCCTCGTCGAGCGCGCGGCACAGCTTGGCGTTGCCGCCGGTGTCGACGGCGTCGAAGACCAGGTCGACACCGCGGGCGCGCAGGTCGGCGGCGACCGCGTCGAAGTTCGGCAGCGAGAAGTCGACCTGCTGGGTGACGACGTCGTAGCCCTCGGCCTCCAGCCCGCCGGTCACGCTGCGGGCGTACGCGGCCGAGGCGGCCTGGTTGTACGACACGACCGCGGCGGTGCGGGCGCCGTGCTCCCGCTTGAAGTAGCGGTAGACCTCGGTGCCGCCGTACAGGTCGCCGTCCCAGCCGGGCTTGCCGCCGGTGCGCGGAGCGCGGCTGCCGTAGACGCCGTACAGGTGCGGATACGTCTCGTACGCGGCCCCGATCGGCTGGCCGCCGATGTCCGGCACGCCCGCGTCGCTGACCTGCGGGGCGCCGGCGTAGTTCAGCGAGGTGGTGGCGACGAGCGCGAACACCTTCTCCTTCAGCACCAGTTCGCGCACGCAGTCGCTGTTGCCCAGGCCGCTGCCGCCGTCGTCGCAGGTGACGACCTCGACCGGGCGGCCGCCCACGCCGCCGCGCGCGTTCAGCGCCTCGACGTACGCCCGCGCGCCGTCCTGCGGCCCGCTGAACGCGTCCCCCACCGGGCTCGTCTCACTGGCGATGACGCCGACCCTGACCGGCTCCCCGCGCGCCTCGCCCGACGGCGGGGCGCCCCCGCCCCGACCCGCGGGCCGCTCCGTGAACTCGTTCTCGGGCACCCGGCTGCCGCAGGCCGCGGTCAGCAGCACCAGCGCGGCCACGGCCAGCGCGGCACCCCCCGGCCTGGCCACCTCAGCACCCGGGTCCCGGAGATCCGCTCATCTCGACAAGGGTGCAGATCGCCCGCTTCGACACCTTCCACGAGCCGTCCTGCAGCACCGAGACGCCCGTGGCGCCGGGCACCACCGTCTCGCCCTTGAGCGCGATGTCGTACGTCACCTCCGCCTCCTCCGCGGAGTCGAACTCCACCGCCGTGACCTCCGCACCGACCTGCTTCCACCGCTTGTCGTCGGAGAACGCCGTCATCAGCGGCCGCATCGCCTCGCCGTCCTCCAGCACCGCCAGCTTCGCGTCGGCGTCGGAGTCCGGCGAGAAGAACGTCGTCCAGTTCTCCTCGATCTCCTTCTCCGCCGCCGCGGGATCGGCCGGTTCCGCACCGCCCGCGCCGTCGTCCGCGTCCTCGCCCGCCTCCGCGGCGGGGCTGCTCTCCGACGCCTGCGCGCTCGGCGCCTTGTCCGGTGTGTCCGCGCCCCCGCCGTCGTCCCCGCAGCCGGCCGCGCCCAGCCCCGTGAGCAGTACCGCCGCGGCCAGCCACGCGGCGCTGCGCGCGCGTGCTCCTCGGCTCATCCGTCCTCACCCCTGAACGTCGTCATCCGTCGACTGTCCCGCCGTTCCGTCCGCTCTACTGCGCAGGAGAACCCCACACGGCATAGTGCATCGCAAGCGGCGGCGATGCACAGGGGGCAGAATGCGGCAAACCGGCCCGGCGCGCGGGCACTCGCTGAAGGCCGTGGCCCTGCAGTGGGGCGGTTGGGCCGCGCTCGCCGCGGGGGCCGTGCTGTGCGCCGCCGGCTGGTACGGGGTGTCGGGCGAGCGGTTCGCCGAGCGGCAGATCCCGTATCTGGCGTCGTGCACGATCCCGGGGGCGGCGCTCATCGTCGCCGGGGCGGTGCTGCTCTCACGCGGCGACCAGGGTCTCGCGGCGGCCCGGGTCGAGGAGTTGTACGGGCTGCTGGTGGCGGCGGACGGGGAGGCCGCGGCCCCTTCCGCGGCACCCGGGCCGGCTGTGGAGGAGTCCGGCGGGGCCGGCCCGTGCCTGACGGTGCCCGGCGGGACGCTCTACCACCGGCCCGGCTGCCCCCTCGTCGACGGCAAACCCGGAGCCGTACCGGTCCTGGCACCCGCGGCGGCCGGCGGTGAGGGGCGGGCGTTGACGCCGTGCCCGGTCTGCGAGCCGGACCCCGGAGCGGCCGCCGCGCCGGAGGCGTGAGGTGTCGCTCACGTACGAACTGACGCTGGCCGGGCTCGCCGTGGGCAGCGCCGCGGCGCTCTCCGGCATCGGCCTCGTCGTCACCTACCGCGCCACCGGCGTGCTCAACCTGGCGCACGGCGCGGTCGCGATGGTCACCGCGTACGTCATGCGCCAGCTCGCCGTCGGCTGGAACTGGCCGTTGTGGGCGGCGGCGGCCGTCAGCCTGCTCGTCGTCGCCCCCGGCATCGGGCTGCTCATGGGGCGGTTCGTCTTCCGGCCGCTGTCGGTGCTGCAGTCGGGCGGGGCGGGCGGGGCGGGCGCGGGCGGCGCGCAGGCGCTGGTGGCGTCGCTCGGGGTGTTCGTGCTGCTGATGGGCGCGGCGGGGCTCCTGTGGGGGACGGGTGCGCGCACGGACGCGCCCGAACTGCTGCCGTCCGACCCGTGGGTGCAGCTCGGTACGGCGGTGGCGCTGGCGGCCGCGGTCGCGGCGGTCACACGGTGGACCCGGTTCGGACGGGAGCTGCGCGCGGTGGTCGACAACCGGCGGCTCGCCACGCTCAGCGGCATCGACGCCGACCGGGTCGCGGACGTCGGCTGGGCGTTCGGCACGTTCACGGCGGGTGTCACCGGGGTGCTGCTGGCGCCGGAGTACCGGCTGGACCCCTACGGGCTGCCGCTGCTGGTGATGGCCGTCATCGGGGTGGCGGTCGCGGCCGGGCTGCGGAGCCTGCCGGCGGTCGTGGCGGTGGCGCTGGCCGTCGGCGTGGGGCAGGCGCAGCTCACCCGGCTCCATCCGGGCGGCTGGGGCGAGGAGGTGCTGCAGGCGCTGGGTGCGAACCTCTTCGCGGTGCTGCTGCTGGCGGCGGCTTTGGCGCTGCCGCGGCTGCGGGCGGACTCGGGCGGCGGCTTCCTGCGGGTGCCGGCCGAGACGCTGGACTCGGCGGGCGACGGGCGGACATGGCTGGTCGCCGGGGTGCTGTTCCTGCTGCCGCTGGGCTTCGCGGGCGCCGACCTGACCACGTCGGTCCAGGTGCCGGCGCTGGCGGTGGTGCTGCTGTCGCTGGTGGTCGTCACGGGGCGAGGGGGCCAGGTCTCGCTGGGGCAGGCGGCGTACGCGGGGCTGGGGGCCCTGTTCACCGCGCTGCTGGCGGCGGGGCGGTTCCCGGGGCTGCCCGAGCTGCCGGAGCTGGTGGCACTCGGCGTCGCGGTGCTGCTGGTGGCGCCGGTGGGGCTGCTCACCGGGTATCCGGCGATCCGGCGGCAGGGCCTGGCGCCGGCGCTGGTCACGCTGGCGGTGGGGGTGGCGGTGAGCCGCTTCGTCTTCGCCCAGCCGTACGCGACGTCGGGCCTGACGCTGGGCCGTCCCGCGGGCTTCACCGGGGACCGGGCGTTCTACGTACTCGAACTCCTGCTCCTCGCCGTCGCGGTGACGGCGGCCCGGGCCCTGCGCCGCGGCCGCCGGGGCCGCGCGCTGGCGGCGCTACGGGACCACGAGTCCGGCGCCGCGGCGGCGGGCGTCCCGGTACCGGCCCTGAAGGTCACCGCCTTCGCCGCGGGCGCCGCGCTGGCCGCCCTGGGCGGCGGCATGCTGGCCATGGGCGCCCGCGCGTTCGACCCCCACGCCTTCGACCCGGTACGGGGCCTGCTGTGGTTCGCGGCGGTGGTCGTGGTGGGCGCGGACAGCATGCTGGGCGCCCTCCTGGCGTCGGCCCTGCTGGTCGGCCTCGACGCGGGCACCCGCGGCGGAATGGCGGCAGCGGTCATCGGCATCCTGGCGGTCCTCCTGGGCCGCTTCCCGGGCGGCCTCTACGAGGCCCTCCGTACAGCGGCCACCCGCCGCCTGCGGCCCCCGCGGCTGACCCCGCTGGGGCAGCGCCTTCGCACCAGGCCGTCCGGCCCGGCACCGCCTCCGGCGGGGTTCGCGGGCAGGGCACCGGCGAGTCCGGCGGCTGCCGGGCCACCACGGGCACACAGAGGCGACACCACGAACTCCGAGTCGCGCCCGGCAAGAGCCGCGGGCGGAGCCCCGGCCCCGGCGCCTCCGGCGCCCGGCGCGGGCGACACCGGCCCGGACGGGTCTCCGGCGGAACGGCGGACACCATCGGCGAAGGCCACTGAGGCGGAGCCACCTCCGGCGCGTGGGACGGCCGACGCCGGCGCGGAGCGCCCGGCACCGGCGGGGCGGGCCCGGTTCCCGGACGAGCGCCACACACCCGAGCCCGCCGCGGGCGAAGCCCCGCGGCCCGCGGCCGACGGCACCCGGCCCGGCGCGGACGGCGCCCGTGCACCCGGGCCCGGGGCGGGCGGAGCCCGACTGCCGTACGGCGGCGCCGAGTCCGGCGTGGCGAGGGCGCGTCGGCCCGCGGGCGCAGAGCAAGGCCGTGCAGGCGTCCCCGGGCCCCGTGCGTTCGAAGCCCCGCAACCGCCGCACCGCGCGCCCCGGCCCGCCGCCGACCGCGAGCCGGCAGGTGCGGAGGGCCGGGGGCTCACCCTTCGCCGGCGCCGCCGGCACGGCCGTCGGCCGCTCGACCGGCGCCCCGCCGTCGCATCCGGTTCGCCCGCCTCCGGGGGCGACGTGCTCGTGGCGCGGGGGGTCTTCGTTTCGTACGGGGACTTCTCCGTGCTCTCCGGGGTCGATCTGCGGGTCGTGGCCGGGCGGGTCACCGCGCTTGTCGGGCCCAACGGAGCCGGGAAGTCGACCCTGTTCCACTGTCTTGCCGGAACCCTGCGGCCCCGGGCCGGGCAGGTCGTCCTGCGGGGACGGGACGTGACGCGGCGCAGCGCGCATGTGCGGTCGCGGCTCGGGCTCGCGCGGACCTTCCAGCAGCCCGCGGTCTTCCCCTCCCTCACCGTCGCCGAGAACGTCGCCGTCGGCGCCGAGCAGGCCCGCGTCCGCGACCCCGCCGCCACCGACCGCGTGCTGCGGCTCCTCGGCCTCGACGGGCCGCTGCGCGACACGCCCGCCACGGACCTGCCCACCGGCACCCTCCGCCGCGTCGAGATCGGCCGCGCCCTCGCCGGCGGCCCCCGCGTGCTGCTGCTCGACGAGCCCGCCGCCGGTCTCGACCTCGCCGAGACCGCCGCGCTCGTACGTATCCTGCACGCACTCGCCGCCGACGGCACGGCCCTGCTCGTCGTCGAGCACGATCTCGCGCTCGTCGGCGAACTCGCCGACACCGTCTACGCGATGGCCGCCGGCCGCATCGTCGCCTCCGGCACCGCCGCCGACGTTCTCGCGGCGACCGGCCCCGGCTCCGGCTCCGGCTCCGGCTTCGCAAACGCACCCGCGGAGGCCCCGTGACCGTCGAGATCGCCCTGCACCGCGCCCGCGTCCGCTACGGCCCGCTGGAGGCCCTCCACGGCGTCGACCTCCCCGTGCCCGCCGGCCGGCTCACCGTGCTGCTCGGCCGCAACGGCTCCGGCCGGACGACCGCGCTGCGCGCCCTCGCCGGGACCGTGCCGCTGGCCGCGGGCAGCGTGGTGTGGCGCGGCGCGGACGTCACACGGATGCCCGCGTACGCCCGCGCCCGCCGCGGGCTTGCGCTGATCCCCGAGGTGCGCGCCGTCTTCGGCTCGCTGACCGTCGCGGAGAACCTGCGGCTCGCCGCCCGCGACGGTGACACCGGCCCCGCCCTCGCCGCGTACCCGGAGCTGACGCGCCTGCTGTCCCACCGCGCGGACACCCTCTCGGGCGGCGAGCAGCGGATGCTGGCCGTCTCCCGCGGGCTGCTGTCTTCCGCCCGGCTCGTCCTGCTCGACGAGCCGGGCCAGGGGATGTCGGACGCGGTGGCGGCCCGTACGTACGAACTGCTCGGCGGGCTCGCCGCCACCGTCGTCGTCGCGGAGCAGAGCCTGCCGCCCGGCCTTGCGGCCGCGGCGACGGTGGTGCACGAACTCCGTCGCGGCAACGTGGTGTTCAGCGGCGAGCCCGCCGAAGCCGGGGCGCCGTGGCACACGGCCGCCCGCTGACGAGGGTCCGTCAGACGTGCAGCCGCTGGCCCGGCAGGATCACGTCCGGGTCGCCGCCGATGACGTCGCGGTTGGCCTCGTAGATCTCGCGCCACGGCGCGCCGTGCGCGTCGGCGATACGGCTGAGCGTGTCGCCGGACCTGACGGTGTAGTTGCCGTCGCCGCGCTTCACCGGCTGCCGCCGCCCCTCGTCGCGGTCCGCCCGCGGCTGCGTACGCGGCTGCTCGGCGGGCTCCTCCGACCCGGTCGCCGGGGCGTTCACCGCGGGTGCCCCGCCCGACGCGCCGGCCTGCACGGAGCAGTGCGGCCAGGCGCCCCACCCCTGCGCGGCCTGCACCTTCGTGGCGACCGCGATCTGCTGCTCCCGGCCGGCCCGGTCCGCGGTGGCCGCGTAGGCGGTGCCGCCGTACGCCTCCCAGGTGGACGCGGCGAACTGCAGCCCGCCGTAGTACCCGTTGCCGGTGTTGATCGCCCAGTCGCCGCCGCTCTCGCACTGCGCGATGCGGTCCCAGACCCCGCTGTCCGCGGCGCCCGCCGGCGCGGCGGCGGCGAGGAGCGCGAGGGGGGTGAGGAGCGCGGCGGCTCCGGTGACGACGGCGGCGTTCCGGCGTGTCCTGCGTGTGCTGCTGGTACTGATGGTCGTGCCTGCCTCACTGGTCGTACGGTCACTGCGGGTGGCGCGTATGTCGCCCTTCGGGAAAGGCATACGTTCCTCTCGGTGGACCCGGGTCCCCTGCCCGGTCGGTGCTCGGTGCACGCGGCGGCCGAATCTAGGCAGGCTTGTCGGGCGGAATCAACCAAGACCCCGTCATTCGAGGCCAGTTGCCGGTTACCGCGGGTATCGATCAATACCGGACAGGTCGCCGCGTCGGTCAAATCCGGCTTTGTCTGGCAAATCTTCGGTCGTGCTGTGGCTCGCCTCACGGCACCAACAGGCGTGATTCGCACATCAGTTGACCCACAGTGAGAATTTCCGGTCAACTCCCTACGGTCCGTGCACCCCGTTCCGGCAATCGCCGCCCGGGGCGTGACTCCGCACACAGGTCGCCCGTTGTGCCCAGATGAACACGCACCACGACACCGAGGAGCGACTCGTGCCCCGCATGCTCGAAGTGAGCGACGCCGTACGCGCCGAGATCGGCGACGAGGAGGCGGACCGGCTCGTCGCCGGCGAGTCCGCCCCCGGCACGTACGACTGCACCTCCTGCCGCACCCCCGGCGACTCCGCGCGGGAGCAGACGAGCACCGTGCTCTTCGTGGGCGAGGAGACCGCGGTGCTCGCCTTCGCCCACGCCACCTGCATCCCCTCGCAGGTCGTCCCGGTCTCCGAGGACCAACTGCAGGGCGCCGTACGCTCGATCACCGCGGACGAGGGACCGGCGCAGGCGCACGCCCCCGCGCCCGCCCCCGTGGAGGCGCACGCCCCGGCCGGCCTCGCGCCCGCGGCCTCCCAGGCGCCCCCGGTCCCCGTTCCCGCCGGCGCCGTCGGCTCCCCCGCCGGACTCGCGTCCCCCGCGGCCCCCGCCGCAGCGGCGGCCGGCGGCGACCACGCCGAGGCGCAGGCCGTGCTCGGCGTCACCTGCGGGCTGGTGATGTGCGGCGACGACGCCCGGCCCGCGCTGGTCGTCGAGCCCACCGCGCCCGTCGTCCGGCCCGGCTCCGAGGGCCCCGGCGACGACTTCCTGCCGCTGCTCATCGAGAGCGGCTTCCTGCCCGTGATGGACATGATCAAGCCCCCGGCGCCGGTGACCGGTTGGTCCGTGCTGCTCGTCGCCGGCCAGCTGCACGCCGTGATGCAGCCCGGCACCGCGGGGCAGCCCCCGACCGCCTGGTGGCAGGCGCACCAGCCGCTGCACGTCTCGGACGGCTGGCGGGCCGCCGCGGCGGCGGAGCAGGAGGTGCTGGTGTACGCGGCGCCCGCCGGCGCGATCGGGCGGCAGCCGCGCGAGGACCTGCTCGGCGAGGCGCTGGCGCAGGCGGCCGGGCGCGGGCTGCTCGTCGGCGCGGCGATGCCCCTCACCGGGACCTGATCCGAAACCTGATCGGAGCACCGGTACCTGATCGGAGCAACGTGTACCCGCATCCCTCCGTGCCGCGCCTTCGTTGCACGAGTGTGCACCGATACCACGCGATTCCCGGCATGCGCCCCGCCCACGAGCCCCACGCGGCGGCCCGCCCCTCGGGGACGCCGATCTACGACGCTCTGTTCGCCGAGTACCGCCGGCTCTTCCGGGCGCTGCCCGGGGACCGCTCCGGCGAGGAGCAGCTCCGCTTCGACGCGATCATGAACTCCCGCCCGTCACTGCCGTCCTCCGGGCGGCTGCGGACACACCTGCACGTGCACCGCCACCGCGCGGCCGACGACTAGCCCGGCGGGCCGGCCGTCCCGTGCCGCGTACCCGCTCGGCGCGTACGCGGCACGCGCACCCCTCGGGAGCCGGGGCCGCTACTTCTTGCGGCCCCGCTTCTCCCGCACCCGTACCGAGATCCGGATCGGGCTGCCCTCGAAGCCGAACTCCTCGCGCAGCCGCCGCTCGATGAAGCGCCGGTAGTTCGCCTCGATGAACCCCGAGGCGAAGAGGACGAACCGCGGCGGCCGGGTGCCCGCCTGGGTGCCGAAGAGGATCCGCGGCTGCTTGCCGCCGCGGACCGGGTGCGGCTGTCCGGCCACCAGTTCGCCGAGGAAGGCGTTGAGTCTGCCGGTCGGCACCCGGGCCTCCCAGCCCGCCAGCGCCGTCTCCAGCGCCGGCACCAGCTTCTCCATGTGCCGTCCGGTACGGGCCGAGACGTTGACCCGCGGCGCCCACTGCACCTGCACGAGGTCGCGCTCGATCTCACGCTCCAGATAGAAGCGGCGCTCCTCGTCCAGCAGGTCCCACTTGTTGTACGCGATGACCAGCGCCCGCCCGGCTTCGACGGCCATGGAGATGATCCGGGTGTCCTGCACGGTCAGCGTCTCGCCGGCGTCCACGAGGACGACCGCGACCTCCGCCTTCTCCAGCGCGGCGGCGGTGCGCAGCGAGGCGTAGTAGTCGGCGCCCTCCTGGAGGTGGACGCGCCGCCGGATGCCGGCGGTGTCGACGAAGCGCCAGGTCTTCCCGCCCAGTTCGATCAGCTCGTCCACCGGGTCGCGGGTGGTGCCCGCCACGTCGTCCACGACGACGCGGTCCTCCTTGGCGAGCTTGTTGAGCATCGACGACTTGCCGACGTTCGGCCGCCCGATGAGCGCCACCCGGCGCGGCCCCCCGAGCCCGCCGCCGAACACCTGGCCGGGTGCGTCCGGCAGCACCTCCAGTACCGCGTCGAGCATGTCGCCGGTGCCGCGGCCGTGCAGGGCGGAGACCGGGTGGGGCTCGCCGAGGCCGAGCGACCACAGGTACGTCGCCTCCGCCTCGCCCGACTGCCCGTCGACCTTGTTGGCGCAGAGCACCACCGGCTTGCCGGCCCGGCGCAGCATCTTCACGACGGCCTCGTCGGTGTCCGTGGCGCCCGTCTGGGTGTCCACGACGAAGACCACGGCGTCCGCGGCCTCCACCGCGTACTCGGCCTGCGCCGCCACGGAGGCGTGGATGCCGAGCACGTCCTGCTCCCAGCCGCCGGTGTCGACCACCTTGAAGCGGCGGCCGGCCCAGTCGGCCTCGTACGACACCCGGTCGCGGGTGACGCCCGGCCGGTCCTCCACGACGGCCTCGCGGCGGCCGATGATGCGGTTCACCAGAGTCGACTTGCCGACGTTCGGCCGGCCCACGACGGCCACCACCGGCAGCGGGCCGTGCCCGGCCCGCGCGAGGTCGCCCTCGACCTCGTCGAGGTCGAAGCCCTCCTCGGCGGCCAGCTCCATGAACTCGGCGTACTCGGCGTCGCCCAGCTCCCCGTGCTCGTCGCCGTGGGCCCCGTCGTCCGGGCCCTGCTCCGGGGAGATGCCGGTCTCGCTCATCACGTTCCTCGTCCTTGCGTTCTCGGCCGCGTACGGCCCGGTCGGCCGGGCAGCGGCCTTCAAGTCTGGTCTAGCGGCCGGTGTCGCGCCTGGCGGCGGCCAGGTGCGCGGTCAGCCGGTCCTGGATGCGCAGCGTCGCCTCGTCCATCGCCTTGCGGGTACGCCGCCCGTCCGGCGACCCCGCCTGGAAGGGCTCGCCGAAGACGATGTCGACGTGGGAGCGCACCGGCGGCAGCGCCCTGACCACGCGACTGCGCCGCTCCGCCGTGCCCAGCACCGCGACCGGCACCACCGGGGCGCCGGAGCGCACCGCGAAGTACGCGAGGCCCGCCCGGATCGAGGAGAAGTCGCCCTCTCCCCTGCTGCCCTCCGGGAAGATCCCGAGCACCCCGCCCTCGTCCAGCACGCCCAGCGCGCGGGTGATCGCGCCCCGGTCGACAGTGGTGCGGTCGATGGCCACCTGGCCGATGGTGCGCAGGTACCAGCCTACGATCCCGACGAACGCCTCCTGCTTGATCAGGAAGTGCACCGGCCGCGGCGAGGTGCCCATGAGCAGCGGGCCGTCGACGTTGTGGGAGTGGTTCCCGGCCAGGATCACGGGCCCGCTCGCGGGCATCCGCCAGGCGCCCAGTATCCGCGGCTTGAAGTAGCCGTGCATGACGGGCGCGGACATCCGCCGCCCGACGAGCGCACCCCGTGTCTCCGGCACCGCGCCGGCCGGTTGGGTCACCGACCCTGCTGCTTCTCTTCGACGAGGGTCACGACGCACTGGATGACCTGCTCCAGGGTCAGTTCCGTCGTGTCCACCTCGATGGCGTCCGCGGCCTTGGCGAGCGGCGAGACCTTGCGGCCGGAGTCCGCGGCGTCCCGCCGGGCCAGCGACGCCTTGGTGGCGGCCAGGTCGCGGGCCTCCTTGCCCTTCAGCTCGCCGCTGCGGCGCGCGGCCCGTACCTCTTCCGACGCGGTGAGGAAGATCTTCACGTCCGCGTCCGGCAGCACCGTCGTGCCGATGTCGCGGCCCTCGACCACGATCCCGCCGCTCTTCGCGGACTCGGCCGCGATCGACCGCTGCAGCGCGGTGATCCGCGCCCGTACCTCAGGGACCGCGCTGACGGCGCTGACCGCGGCGGTGACCTCCTGGGTACGGATCGGGCCCGCGGCGTCCGCGCCGTCCACGGTTATCGTGGGCTCCACCGGGTCGGTGCCGGAGACGATCTGCGGCTTCTCCGCGGCGGCGGCGACCGCCGCGGCGTCGGCCACGTCCACGCCGTTGCCCAGCATCCACCAGGCGGCGGCCCGGTACTGGGCGCCGGTGTCGAGGTAGCGCAGCCCGAGCCGGGCGGCGACGGCCCGGGAGGTGCTCGACTTGCCGGTGCCGGCGGGGCCGTCGATGGCGACGATCACGGGGGCCCGCTGGGCCCTGGCAGCGCTGTCCACGGGGCGAACGACACCCTTCCTGAGGTCTACGACGAGGCTGAGCCGAATGTGTGCGGCACCAGGTTACTGCTACCTGCACGGGCCTTGGTCACTGCCTCAGCGGCCACCCGCGCTCCCGCAGCGCGGCGGTGAGCGCGTGCGCGGCCGGCGGCTCGACCATGAGCTGCACCCGCCCCGCCTGCTGGCCCGTGGCGTGCTCGATGCGTACGTCCTCGATGTTGACCCCGGCCGCGCCCGCGTCGGCGAAGATCCGGGCCAGCTCGCCGGGGCGGTCGCCGATGAGCACGGTGACGGTCTCGTAGTCCGCGGGGGCGGCGCCGTGCTTGCCGGGCACCCGCTCGCGGCCGGCGCTGCCGCGGCGCAGCACGTCCTCGATGCCGGCCGCGCCGGTGCGGCGCTTGGCCTCGTCGGCGGCCTGGAGCGCGCGCAGCGCCCGTACCGTCTCGTCGAGGTCGGCGGCGACCTCGGCCAGCACCTCGGCGACCGGGCCCGGGTTGGCGGAGAGGATGTCGATCCACATCGCGGGGTCGGAGGCCGCGATGCGCGTGACGTCCCTGATGCCCTGCCCGCACAGCCGGACCGCGGCCTCCTCGGCGTCCCGGAGCCGGGCCGCGACCATGCTGGAGACGAGCTGCGGGGTGTGCGAGACGAGGGCGACCGCGCGGTCGTGGGCGTCGGCGTCCATCACCACGGGCACGGCGCGGCAGAGCGCGACCAGCTCCAGCGCCAGGTTCAGCACCTCGGTGTCGGTGGTCTCCGCCGGGCTCAGCACCCAGGGGCGGCCCTCGAAGAGCTCCGCGGAGGCGGCCAGCGGTCCGGAGCGCTCGCGGCCGGCCATGGGATGGCTGCCGATGTAGCTCGTGAGGTCGCCGCCCAGCTCCTCCAGGGTGCGGCGGGGACCGCCCTTGACGCTGGCCACGTCGAGGTAGCCGCGGGCCGCGCCGCGGCGCTGGGCGTCGGCGAGGGTGCGGCCGGTGAGCGCGGGCGGCACCGCGACGACGGCGAGGTCGACGGGCCCCGGGGGCGGCCGGTCGGTGCCGGCCCCGAGGGAGGCGGCGGTACGGGCCTGGTCGGCGTCCTCGTCCTGGAGATGGACCGTGACACCTCTGCGGGTCAGCGCCAGGGCGGCGGAGGTGCCGATGAGGCCGGTGCCGATGACGAGGGCGGTACGCACGGCGCAAGGATACGCGGCGGCCGCCCCGGGGAGCGCGGGGAGGCCGCCGGGTGCAGCGCCGCGGTCGTACGGGCGCCGGGGGCCCGCGCCTGCTATGCGCCTACGGGCCTGCCGCCCCCGGCCGTCAGAGCCCGACCTCCTTCATCAGCATCCCGACCTCGGTGTTGGTCAGCCGGCGCAGCCAGCCCGACTTCTGGTCGCCCAGCGCGATCGGGCCGAACCGGGTCCGTACCAGCTTGTCGACGGGGAAACCTGCCTCGGCGAGCATCCGCCGCACGATGTGCTTGCGGCCCTCGTGCAGCACGACCTCGACGAGGTAGTTCTTCCCGGTGTTCTCCACCACCCGGAAGTCGTCCGCCTTGGCGTAGCCGTCGTCGAGCTGGATGCCGTTCCTCAGCCGCTTGCCCAGGTCACGCGGGAGCGGGCCCTGGATCGCGGCGAGGTAGGTCTTCTTCACGCCGTAGCGGGGGTGGGTGAGGCGGTGGGCCAGCTCGCCGTGGTTGGTGAGCAGGATGATGCCCTCGGTCTCGGTGTCCAGGCGGCCGACGTGGAAGAGCCGCGTCTCGCGGTTGTCCACGTAGTCGCCGAGGTTCTGCCGGCCCTCCGGGTCGTCCATCGAGGAGACCACGCCGACGGGCTTGTTGAGGGCGAAGAAGAGATACGACTGCGTGGCCACGGTCAGCCCGTCGACCTTGATCTCGTCCTTCTCCGGGTCGACGCGCAGCCCCTGCTCGGTGACGATGCGCCCGTTGACCTCGACCCGCGCCTGGTCGATCAGCTCCTCGCAGGCGCGCCGCGACCCCATGCCGGCCCGCGCCAGCACCTTCTGCAGCCGCTCGCCCTCGGGCTCGCCGAACGTCTTCGGCAGCGCGCGCGGCGGCTTGGTGTGCCGGGCCCTGGCCCGCTCCTCCAACTGCGCGTCGTACTCGCGGGAGCGCGCGGGCCCGGCGGGAGCACCGCCGCGCCCCCGGCCCCCCTTCCCCGGGCCGCCCGGGCGCTCGCCCTGGGGGGCGCCGGACTTCTCGTACCGCCGCTCCTCGGGGCGGGGACGGCCCCGCTCCTCGGAGCGGGGACGGCCCTGGCGGCGCTGTTGCGCATCGCGTTTGCCGCCCGCCCCCCGGGAGTCGGAGCCCGAAGGCTTCCTGCTGTTCCTGCCGCTGCTTCGCATCTACCGTCAGTCCGTTGGTTGGTCAGGTCTCGTCATCCACGTCGAACGACGGGACGCCCTCCTGGGACTCGCCCTCCACCGCGTCCGCATCCGGGAGGAACGGGGCCAGCTCGGGGAGCTCGTCCAGGCCACGCAGGCCCATCCGCTCCAGGAAGTAGTTCGTCGTCCTATACAGGATCGCACCTGTTCCGTCCTCCGTGCCCGCCTCCGCGATAAGCCCGCGCTGGAGCAGCGTGCGCATGACGCCGTCGCAGTTGACCCCGCGGACGGCGGAGACGCGGGAACGGGAGACCGGCTGGCGGTACGCGACGACCGCGAGGGTCTCCAGCGCGGCCTGGGTGAGGCGGGACTGCTGGCCGTCGAGGACGAAGCCTTCGACGGCGGGCGCGTAGGCGGCGCGGGTGTAGAAGCGCCAGCCGCCGGCGACGTGGCGCAGGTCGAAGCCGCGGCCCTGGACGGTGTACTCGTCGGACAGCTCACGCAGGGCGTCGGCGATCTCGCGGGGGCGGCGGTCGAGGACCTTGGCCAGGTGCTCGGCGGTGACCGGCTCGTCGACGACCATGAGGACGGCTTCGAGGGCGGGACGCAGCGGGAGTCCGGCGGTGGGGCTCGACTCCGTCTCCTCCACCGGCCGGCCGGTCGCCTCTGCCCCCTCGGCCACGTCCGGCCCGTCCGCCTCGTCCGGCACCTTCGGTACGTCAGCCACCGCGTCGCTCATCGCTCGTCCTCGCCTTCGCCTTCGTTCCCGGCGCCCGTGTCCGCGTCTCCGGGCGCCGTGTCGAACTCGTCGGTGACCACCGGCACCACATCCTCCCGCCCCGTCCACCGGACCGTCAGCGGCTCCAGCGCGCCCTCCTGGTCGAGGGCCACGGCCCGCTCCCGGTACAGCTCCAGCAGCGCCAGGAACCGGGCGACGACGGTCAGCGGGTCGGGGGCGTCGGCGATCAGCTCCTGGAAGCCGACCGAGCCGTGCTCGCGCAGCCGGGAGACGACGATCTGGGCCTGTTCCTGGACGCTGACGAGCGGGGCGTGGATGTGGTCGACGTAGACCTGGGGCACGGGCTTGGGCTGCATCGCCTTGACCGCGAGCCGGGCGAAGCCCTCCGGGCCGATGCTGATGACCACCTCGGGCAGCAGCTCCGCGTGGTGCGGTTCCAGCCCGACGGTACGGGGGTGGAGCCGCGACTCCTCCTCCAGCCGGCGGAGGAAGATGCCCGCTATCTCCTTGTACGCGCGGTACTGCAGCAGCCGCGCGAAGAGCAGGTCGCGGGCCTCCAGCAGCGCGAGGTCCTCCTCGTCCTCGACCTCGGCGGCCGGCAGCAGCCGGGCGGCCTTGAGGTCGAGGAGGGTGGCGGCGACGACCAGGAACTCGGTGGTCTGGTCGAGGTCCCAGTCGGGGCCCATGGCGCGGATGTGGGCCATGAAGTCGTCGGTGACGCGGTGCAGGGAGACCTCGGTGACGTCCAGCTTGTGCTTGGAGATGAGCTGGAGGAGGAGGTCGAAGGGCCCCTCGAAGTTGGCGAGCCGGACCCGGAAGGCACCGTCGCCGGGATCGCCGTCGCCGGTCCCGGAGGCGGACTCCTGGGCGCTGTCCGGGCCGGCGACGGGGGCGGGCCCCGGGGTGCCGCCCGGGCCGGGGACGGGGCCGGAGCCCGGGGCGGGATCGGGCCCGCGGTCGGGTCGGGGCCCGCGGTCGGACTCGGGCCCGCGGTCGGGTCGGGGCTCGCGGTCGGACTCGGGCCCGCCGTCGGGTCCGGGGTCCGGTTCCTCGGCGGGGTCCGCGCCGCCGGGTCCTGCCGGTGCCGGCTCGGTCTCCGGCTCGGGTTCTGGGTCGGGCGAGCCCGGCGTGGGGCTCGGCTCGTCGGGCCGCGGGGCGGGGCCCGGGATCGGCACCGGCGGCCCCGGCACGGGCACCGGGTCCGGCTGCGGCAGGGGCATCGGTTCGGGGTACGGCTCGTGCACCGGATCCGGTTCCACGGGCCGCGGAGCGGGCTTGGTGGGCGTCGCGGCGCCCCCGGGGCCGCGACCGAGGGAGCGCCGGGCGGTACGCGCGGGGCGCTGCGGGTCGTCGTGCCTGTCGTCCATCGCTCGCAGCGTATCGCTCGGAGCGGTGCCCGCCGGGTTGCCGTGAACGGCGGGGCGGCGCCCGGATCGTCCGCCGCGCGCCTTCGGGCCGGCGCGGCCGGGACGTACGGGCGCGGGGGTCAGCGGCCGCGCAGGCGGCGTACGAGGATGCTCGCGTCCCCGCGGGACTCCAGGTCGGCCAGCACCACCGCGACGGCCTCGCGGACGATCCGGCCGCGGTCCACCGCCAGGCCGTGGTCGCCGCGGAGCACGAGCCGGGCGTGCTCCAGGTCCATCAGCTCCTCGGCGGAGACGTAGACCGTGATCTTCTCGTCGTGCCGCTCCCGGCCGCTGGGCCGGCGCGCCGCGCCGCGGCCCCGGCCGCGCCGGGGCTGGGCCGCCGCGGCCGAACCGCCGCTCTGCCGTGCGGACTTCCGCGCCGGGGCCGCCGGCTCCCGCTCGCCCTGCCGGGCCCGCCCGCCGGGGGTCGCCTCGGCGCCGGCCTCCCGGCCGCCGTGCTCCGTCGCCTCGGGGTCCCGCCGGGCCGTGGGGGCGGCCGGGGTGCGCGGGCCGCCCGGAGCAGCCGGGCCGGCCTGGCCGCCGGTGCCCGTGCGGGCCCGTGCGTCCTCGCCCGTACCGCCGGAGCCGCCCGCGTCCGCCGCGCCCGCCTCCTCGGCGTCCGCGCCGGGCTCCGCCTCCTGCTCTGCCGTCGCGGCCTCCGCGTCGCCCTCGCGGCTCTGCGCGGGCACGCGCGGACCGCCGCCGGGCGCCTCGCCGTTGGCCCGCTGCCGGTCCGACTGCGGTGTGGACGACTGGAGCGCGGTCCCCCCGGTGGTGCGGAAAAGCTCGTCGGCCCCGGGCAGGCTCACTCGGCGTGGCACCGGGCGAGCACCTCCCTGGCGAGCTGACGGTAGGCGGCCGCGCCCACGGAGTTGGAGGCGTACGAGGTGATGGGCTCGCCGGCGACGGTGGTCTCGGGGAACCGGACGGTGCGCCCGATGACCGTGTGGTAGACGTGGTCGTCGAAGGCCTCGACGACGCGCGCCAGCACCTCACGGCTGTGCACCGTCCGCGAGTCGTACATCGTGGCGAGGATGCCGTCCAGCTCCAGGTCGGGGTTGAGCCGCTCCTGGACCTTCTCGATCGTCTCGGTGAGCAGCGCGACGCCGCGCAGCGCGAAGAACTCGCACTCCAGCGGCACGATCACCTTGTGCGCCGCGGTCAGTGCGTTGACCGTGAGCAGACCCAGCGACGGCTGGCAGTCGATGACGACGTAGTCGTACTCGGGCAGCAGCGGCTTCAGCGCGCGCTGCAGCGTCTGCTCCCGCGCCACCTCGCTCACCAACTGCACCTCGGCGGCGGAGAGATCGATGTTGCTGGGCAGCAGGTCCATGTTGGGCACGGCCGTCTTGAGCAGCACCTCGTCGGCCGACATGCCCCGCTCCATGAGCAGGTTGTAGACCGTGAGGTCCAGCTCCATCGGGTTGACCCCGAGGCCGACGGAGAGCGCGCCCTGCGGGTCGAAGTCCACGAGCAGCACGCGGCGGCCGTACTCGGCCAGCGCCGCGCCCAGGTTGATGGCCGACGTGGTCTTGCCGACGCCGCCCTTCTGGTTGCACATGGCGATGACCTTCGCCGGGCCGTGGTCGGTGACCGGGCCCGGGATGGGGAAGTACGGCAGCGGGCGGCCCGTGGGACCGATGCGCTCCCGGCGCTGCCGGGCGGCGTCCGGGGCGAGCGTCGCGGCGTACTCGGGATCCGGCTCGTAGTCCGCGTCCGGATCGTAGAAGTGACCTTCTGACAGGTCCTCGAAGTCGGAGGTGGCGGATGCGGCGAGACGTGTGGTGTCCTCGCCGCCGCTGTGGCTGCCGGTCATGGCGTTCACGTGATGACCGTCCATGCTCTGGTATACGTTTCCGCCCTGGTGTGCGTGTGCCGAGAAGGTGTGGACGGCGACGGAGCCGACAGGCGCCTCCACCCCCGAGGGACCGTGGCCCCGCGCAGGCGTGCCTGGACGACCACCCCCGGGAGCAAATGTCGACTCATTCACAAGTCGTCCTACCTCCTTGGTGACCAGGGCACTTCTCGATTGGTCAGCGTGGCACCATGCCGACGATTGGCGACTCTATGGCGTGTCGGGGTCCCGCAGCAACACAATCCCGCAGACAGAGCACGATGTGTCAGGTGTGGAACACCACTTCGGGCGCCCTTTGCGGCGGCACGGCGGCCGGCCGAACCGCTGGTGACAAGGTTCGGCCGGTGAACCGGAGTTGACGGTGTCGCCGATGTGGTCGATACGCCGCCCACCCGCGCGAAATCAGCCAAGTACGCGCGCGAGTTCGGCCGCCGGAAGACCGTGCGCTTCCGCCACGGGACCGTAAACGACCTGGCCTTCGTGGGTGTTGAGGCCGAGCGCGAGCGCCGGATCGCCGCGCAGCGCGGCCCGCCAGCCGAGATTCGCGAGCTTGACGATGTACGGCAGGGTGGCGTTGGTCAGCGCGTACGTCGACGTGTTGGGCACCGCGCCGGGCATGTTGGCGACGCAGTAGAAGACCGAGTCGTGCACCTGGAAGGTCGGCTCCGCGTGCGTGGTCGGACGGGAATCCGCGAAGCAGCCGCCCTGATCGATCGCGATGTCGACAAGGACACTTCCCGGCTTCATCCGCGACACCAGGTCGTTGTCGACGAGCTTGGGCGCCTTCGCGCCCGGGATGAGCACCGCGCCGATCACCAGGTCGGCCTCCACGACGGCCTGCCCGAGGGCGTAGGCGTTGGAGGCGAGGGTGCGCACCTTCGTGCCGAAGACCTTGTCCGCCTCGCGCAGCTTGCGGACGTCGGTGTCGAGCAGCGTGACATGGAAGCCCATGCCCACGGCGATCTGCGTGGCGTTCCAGCCGGAGACGCCGCCGCCGACCACGACGGCCTGCCCCGGCACCACGCCGGGCACGCCGCCCGGCAGCACGCCGCGGCCGCCCTGCGAGCGCATCAGGTGGTACGCCCCGACCTGGGGCGCGAGCCGGCCGGCCACCTCCGACATCGGGGCGAGCAGCGGCAGTTGCCGGTCGGCGGCCTCCACCGTCTCGTACGCGATGGCGGTGGTGCCGGACTCCAGCAGCGCGTCGGTGCACGGGCGGGAGGCCGCGAGGTGGAGGTAGGTGAAGAGCACCTGGCCCTTGCGGAGGCGGTGGTACTCCTCCGCGATCGGCTCCTTGACCTTCAGCACCAGGTCCGCCGCGGCCCACACGTCGTCGGCCGTGGGCAGGATCTCCGCCCCGGCGGCGACGTACTCCTCGTCGGGGATGGACGAGCCGAGGCCCGCGCCCTGCTCCACGACGACGTCGTGGCGGTGGCGGACCAGCTCGTGCACTCCGGCGGGCGTGATGGCCACCCGGAACTCGTTGTTCTTGACCTCGCGTGGAATGCCGACCTTCACGATGGATCACGGTCCTTGGGGTGAGGGGAACTCGTCAGGCCCCGGTCGGGGTGCCCGCCGCGGCTTGGCCATTCTTAATGAAGGAATCCTCTGAGTCCAGCCTTTGAAACAGGCAGATTTCTGCGATGTGTCGATGGATTCACAGGTCCGCGGCGGCCTGTCGGGGCGCCTGTCCCGCCTTCGGGCTCTCCTCGGCGGCGGCCTTCCCGCCCTTCTCGGGGACGGTCTCCGCGGCGGCCTCCACGGGCTGCAGCACCGGTTCCGCGGGGTCCTCCGGAACGGTCCCGGGGCCGGCCCCGGGGGTACCTTCTCCGTCTCCCGGAGCGGCACCGTCCGATCCCCCCGGCCCCGCGGCGGGCTCCGGTGCGGGCTTCGCGGCGGGGCCGGCCGCGGCCGCGGGCCCCGGGGTGTCCGTACGTTCCGCTTCCGGCTCCGCTACGGCCACGGCGGCCGGCATCGCGGCCGCCTCCGGGACCTGCTCCGCCAGCCGCCCCGCCGCCGCCCGGTGCAGCTCCGCCGCCTCCGGGTCGCCCACGCCGTCGACGAGGTCCGCCAGCCGCAGCTGCACCGCCGCCCGCAGCGCGGTGTCGCGCGAGAGCCGCGCTGCGTCCATCGCGCGCGTGCACGTCCTGATGGCCTCCCGCGGACGCCCCGCGTACTGCTGCACCCGCGCCACCTCCCCCAGCGCCCGCGCGTGCCCGCCGACGTCCCCGAGCCTGCGGTGGGCCGCCGCCGCCGCGCGCCACTCGCGCAGCGCCCAGCCCCAGGCCCCGGCGTACGTGTGCACCGCACCCAGCCGCGCCCGCAGCCGCGCCTCGTCGGCCAGTTCGCCGCGCGTCTGCCGCATTGCCAGCGCCCGCCCGAACCAGTCCGCCGCCCGGCCCCAGTCCCGTAGCTCCTGGTACGCCGCGCCGACCGACTCCAGCGCCCGTCCCACCGGCTGCGGATCCCGCACCTCGCGCGCCGCCGCCAGCGCCCCCTGGTACCGCCCCAGCGCCTCCCAGGGCCGCTCCGCGCGCAGGTCCAGGTCGCCGAGGTTGAGCAGCGCCGCCGCCTTCTCCCGCACCAGTCCGCGCCGCTCGGCGACGCCCAGCACCAGCTCGTGCAGCCGGTACTGCTCGGGGGCGGCCTCCGCCTCGTCCCGGTGCGCTCCCAGGGCCCGCGACAGCGCGGCGACCAGCCGTCGCGCCAGCGTGTCCAGCTCCCCGTCGGCGACCGCGATCCGGGCCGCCGCCAGCAGCGACGGCAGCCGGGTGCGCAGCCACGCGGCGGCGGCCTCGGGCGACGCGAAGCGCAGCGCCCGCGGCAGCCCCGCGAGCCGGGTGTGCACCGCGGCGCCGGGCGGTTCCGTGACGGCGCGGCACGACTGCAGCAGGCGGACGTACCGCTCCAGCATCCGGGCGCGGGCGAGCCGCATCTCCTCCCGGCCCACGCCCGCCTCCAGCAGCCCGAGCAGCAGCGGCTGCAGACAGCCGGGCACCTCGTACTGCGGGAGGCTCGCCTCGTCCGGCCGGGGCACCTCGCGCAGCAGGCCCTGGCCCGCGCAGTCCGCGAGCGCGGTGCGGGCCGCGGCGACGGTGCAGCCGGCGAGCGCCGAAGCGGAGTGGGCGTCGACGACGCCGGCGGGCGCCAGCGGCAGCAGCCGCAGCAGTTCCGCGACCGACCGCGGCAGCGATTCGTATACGAGCCGGAACGCCCGCGCCAGCGCCTTCGGCGCGGACGGCCGCCCGGCGGATCCCTCGGTGCTGTCGCCCTTGCGGCGCACCTCCCGTACCGCGTCGGCGACGCACGCCTGCGGGTGCCCGGCGAGCCAGCCGCCGGCGAGCACCAGCGCCGCGGGGTGGCCGGCGCACTCCTCGGCCAGCACATGCGTGGCCTCGGGGTCACAGGCGATGCGCGTCTCCCCCGCGTACGAGGCGATCAGCGCCAGCGCCGCCGCGGGCTCCAGCCCGCCCAGGGTGCACGGCCGGACGTCCGGCACGCCCTTCAGCGGGCCCTCGGCGACGGCGACGACGAGGCAGTCACGGGACTCCGGGACCAGTTCGAGAAGCTGCTCGGGGTCGGTGACGTCGTCGAGGACGAGCAGCGCCGAACGCTCGGCCAGCGCGGCGCGCAGCTCCCCGGCGAGGTGGTCCGGGCCCGCCCCCGCGACCGGCGGGACGCCGAGGGCGTCGAGGAGGTCGCGTACGGCCCGCTCCAGCGGGATGGCCTCGCCGCCGGGTCCGGAGAGCCGTGCGGTGTGCACGCCGCCGGGGTAGTCGTCCGCGACCCCGCGGGCCAGCTCGGCGGCGAGCGCGCTGCGTCCGGAGCCCGGCCGCCCGGCGATGAGCAGCACCCGGCCGCGCGGGGCGGGGCGGCCCGCGAGGGTGTCGAGCCCGGCGCGGGCGATGTCGGCGCGCAGGGCGTCTAGCTCGCGGGTCCTGCCGACGAACCGGTGGGGGGCGGCCTGTTCCGTCACGCCGGTGAGCGTAATTCACCCAGCGTGAAGGTCGGGTCACGTGACGGCACATGGCCGAACGCCGGAACGAAAATCACCGCATCGGATCAACCGCCCGGCGGCCCCCACCGGCACCGCTCAGGGCGTGAACGGGCGGGCCGGCCAGGGGGCTTCCGCCGGACGCAGCGCGTCGAGACCGCCGTCCGCGCGCGCCGCCTGGAGAGCCAGCACGCCCAGCATCAGGCAGTTGTTGTGCAGTTCCCCGGCGAGGGCGCCGCGCACCAGGTCGGCCACCGGCACGCGGTCGAGCGCGAGGTCCAGCTCCTCGCCGTGGGCGGCGTAGCGCTCGCCCTCGGCCTCGGTCACGCCGCGGGCGAGGAAGACGCGCACGGCCTCGTCGCAGCCGCCCGGCGTGGTGTAGACGTCGACGAGCACGCGCCAGTCGTCGGCCCGGAGGTGCGCCTCCTCGTACAGCTCGCGCCGGGCCGCGCTCAGCGGGTTCTCGCCGGGCACGTCCAGGAGCCCCGCGGGGATCTCCCAGAGCTTGTGCCGTACGGGGTGGCGGTACTGGTTGAGCACCAGCACGCGGTCGTCGTCGTCGAGGGCGAGGATGGCGACCGAGCCGGGGTGGACCTGGTAGTCGCGGCGGGCCACGGTGCCGTCGGGCATCACCACGTCGTCCGTGCGCACGGCGGTCTTGGCGCCCTTGAACGGCATCTCGGAGGCGACGACCTCCCACTCGGCCGCCGTGTCCTTCAACTGCTCCGCCATCACTTGCCCCCCTCGCGCACGGCGGTCACCGGCTTCTGCGCACCGGCGTGCGAGCCCTGCGGGCCGGCTTGCTGCTGCACGCCGCCCTGCTGCTGTGCTCCCGGCTGCTTCGCCGCCTCCTGTCCGGCCCCTTCCTCTCCGGCCCCTTCCTGTCCGGCCCCTTCCTGTCTGGCGACGGATGCCTTCACGAGCCCGGCGAACAGCGGGTGCGGCCGGGTGGGCCGCGAGCGCAGCTCGGGGTGGGCCTGGGTGGAGACCAGGTACGGGTGGACCTCGCGCGGATACTCGACGTACTCCACGAGCTTGTTGTCCGGGGAGGTGCCGGAGAACGAGAGGCCGGCCTTCTTCTCCAGCTCGCTGCGGTAGGAGTTGTTGACCTCGTAACGGTGCCGGTGGCGCTCCTCGACGTACGGCTGGTCCGCGTACGCCTCCCGTACCACCGAGCCCTCCGCCAGCTTGGCCGGGTAGAGGCCCAGGCGCATCGTGCCGCCCATGTCGCCCTCGCCCGCGACGATGTCGAGCTGCTCCTCCATGGTGGAGATCACCGGGTCGGCGGCGGCCTGGTCGAACTCCGTGGAGTTCGCGCCCGTGATGCCCGCGAGGTTCCGCGCCGCCTCGATGACGATGCAGTGCAGGCCGAGACAGATGCCGAGCAGCGGCACCCGGTTCTCCCGGGCGTAGGTGATCGCGCCGATCTTGCCCTCGACGCCGCGCTCGCCGAAGCCGCCGGGGACGACGATGCCGTCCACGTCCCCGAGGTGCTTGCGGGCGCCCTGCGGCGTGCGGCAGTCGTCGGACGTGACCCATTTGATCTTGGCGCGGGCGTTGTTGGCGAAGCCGCCGGCGCGGATCGCCTCGGTGACCGACAGATAGGCGTCGGGCAGGTCGATGTACTTGCCGACGAGCGCGATCGTCACCTCGTGCGCCGGCTCGTGCACGCGCCGCAGCAGGTCGTCCCACTCGGTCCAGTCCACGTCCCGGAACGGCAGGTCCAGCTTGCGGACGACGTAGGCGTCCAGGCCCTCCGCGTGCAGCACCTTGGGGATGTCGTAGATCGACTTGGCGTCGATGGCGGCGACGACGGCGGCCTCGTCGACGTCACACATGAGCGAGATCTTCCGCTTGATCGCCGCCGGCACCTCGCGGTCCGCGCGCAGCACGATCGCGTCGGGCTGGATGCCGATGCTGCGCAGCGCGGCGACCGAGTGCTGCGTCGGCTTGGTCTTCAGCTCGCCGGACGGGCCGATGTAGGGCAGCAGCGAGATGTGGACGACGAACACGTTGTCCCGGCCGACCTCGTGCCGCACCTGGCGGACGGCCTCCAGGAACGGCAGCGACTCGATGTCGCCGACGGTGCCGCCGACTTCCGTGATCACCACGTCCACGTCGTCGGAGGACATCCGCCGGATCCGGGACTTGATCTCGTTGGTGATGTGCGGGATCACCTGCACCGTGTCCCCCAGGTACTCGCCGCGGCGCTCCTTGGCGATCACCGTGGAGTAGACCTGGCCGGTGGTGACGTTCGCCGAGCCGTCGAGGTCCACGTCGAGGAAGCGCTCGTAGTGCCCGATGTCGAGGTCGGTCTCGGCGCCGTCGTTGGTGACGAAGACCTCGCCGTGCTGGAAGGGGTTCATGGTGCCGGGGTCGACGTTCAGATACGGGTCGAGCTTCTGCATCGTGACCCGCAGCCCGCGGGCCTTGAGCAGCGCGCCGAGGCTGGAGGCGGTGAGCCCCTTGCCGAGCGAGGAGGCGACGCCTCCCGTGACGAAGATGTGCTTTGACGTCGTGGATGGCATGGCCAAGAGGGGCTCCCGTGGTCGCTGACGAGGTGCGTGGCGGGGTGCCCCAGATCGAGGTGGGTCGCTCGGCGAGCGCCGCCGCCACATGCCCGGTCGGCCCTCCGCTCCACGGGCTACCAGGGTATCAGTGATCCCCTGGTCACCGCCCGCGGCCACCCCCTGTCCCGCTGCCCGACCCGATCAGACCGGGAGGGAATCCGCGACCGTGGCGCACGCGCGCACGCGAAGGCTTTATCCTCTGCGGAACGCACTTCTAGCTGGAGAGGCACGTGGCCGGGCGGATCGAGGACTACGCACTTCTGGGCGACATGCAGACGGCAGCGCTCGTCCGTCGCGACGGCACGGCCGACTGGCTCTGCCTGCCCCGGTTCGACTCCCATGCGGTGTTCGCCGCGCTACTGGGGACCGAGGAGCACGGCTTCTGGCGCCTCGGTCCCGCGTACGCCCCGGAGTCCTCCCCGCCGCCCGCCACCCGGCGGCGCTACCGGGGCGACTCGCTGGTGCTGGAGTCCGAGTGGGACACCCCGCGCGGCACGGTCCGGCTGATCGACTTCATGCCCCCGCGCGACAGCGCCTCGCCGCAGCTCATCCGTATCGTGGAGGGCGTCACCGGCCGGGTGCCGATGCGCTCCGCGCTGCGCATGCGCTTCTCCTACGGCCGGATCGTGCCGTGGGTCCACCAGACCGAGGACGGCCGCACCGTCGGCGTCGCCGGGCCGGACTCGGTGTGGCTCGACGCCCCGGTGCCGACGTACGGCCGGGACCTCACGACGTACTCCGACTTCACCGTCGGCCCCGGCGACCGGCTGGCGTTCACGATCAGCTGGCAGCCCTCGCACCGCGAGCCGCCGCAGCCCGCCGACCCCGAGACGGCGCTCACCACCACCGAGGACTTCTGGCAGGAGTGGACCGAGCACTGTACGTACCACGGCCCGTACCGGCACGCCGTGATCCGCTCGCTGATCACGCTCAAGGCCCTGACGTACGAGCCGACCGGCGGCATCGTCGCCGCGCCCACCACCTCGCTGCCCGAGGACGTCGGCGGCGTGCGCAACTGGGACTACCGCTTCACCTGGCTGCGCGACGCCGCCATCACGCTGTCGTCCCTGCTGCGCACCGGGTACCACGAGGAGGCGCGCGCCTGGCGCGAGTGGCTGCTGCGCGCCGTCGCGGGCGACCCGGAGAACCTGCAGATCATGTACGGCATCGCCGGTGAGCGCGAGCTGGGCGAGTCGGAGCTGGACTGGCTGCCGGGGTACGAGGGCTCCCGCCCGGTGCGCGCCGGCAACGGCGCGGCGGGGCAGTTGCAGCTCGACGTCTACGGCGAGGTGGTCGAGGCGCTGCACCTCGCGCACATGACGGGCCTCGCCCGCAACGACTACGCCTCGCTGCTGCAGCTCAAGATGATCCGCTGGGTCGAGGAGAACTGGGACCGCCCCGACGAGGGGCTCTGGGAGGTGCGCGGCCCGCGGCGGCACTTCGTCCACTCCAAGGTGATGACCTGGGTGGCCGTCGACCGCACGATCAAGCTCATCGAGTCCGGCGAGGCGGACGGCCCGCTGGAGCGCTGGCAGCGGCTGCGCGACGACATCCACCGGGACGTGTGCGAGAAGGGCTACGACCGGCAGCGCAACACCTTCACGCAGTCCTACGGCTCGCAGGAGCTGGACGCCTCGCTGCTGCTGATCCCGCAGGTCGGCTTTCTGCCGCCGGACGACAAGCGCGTCATCGGCACCATCGAGGCCATCCAGCGCGAGCTGGGCACCCCCGACGGCTTCATCCGCCGCTACCCGACCGCGGGCGACGAGACGGGCAGCGACGGGCTGCCCGGCGACGAGGGGGCGTTCCTGGCCTGCTCGTTCTGGATGGCGGACGACCTGGCGATGATCGGCCGGGTGCAGGAGGCGCGGCAGTTGTTCGAGAAGCTGCTGGCACTGCGGAACGACCTGGGGCTGCTCGCGGAGGAGTGGGACCCGCGGCTGCAGCGCCAAGTGGGCAACTTCCCGCAGGCGTTCAGCCACGTGCCGCTGATCGACACGGCGCTGCGGCTGAGCGCGTCGGGAGCGTACGGGTAGCGCGCGGCAGGGCGTACGGAAGCGCGGCGGCGGTACGGAGTGCCCCGACGCGCTTCCGGCGGTTCCGGGCAGGGGCCTCGCAGGGTTGTCAGACGTCGCCGTACGTCATCAACTCGTCGTAGACCGACAGGACCTGGGTGACGGTGTCGTCCTCCGTCGGCCAGGTGCCGGCCTGGGCGCGGCCCGCGGCGGACAGCGCCGCGCGGTGGGCCGGATCGTGGAGCAGGGCCGCCACCGCGTCGGCGAGCGCGCGGGCGTCCCCGTACGGCACCAGTTCCGCCGCGTCGCCGACGAGTTCGGGGACGCCGCCGACCGCCGTGGCCACCAGCGGGGCGCCCGCGTGCAGCGCCTCCTGGGCCAGCACCGGGCGCGCCTCCCACGGGCTGGAGAGCACCGCGACGTCCGCGGCGGCCAGCAGCCGGGGCAGGTCGTCGCGGCGGCCCAGGAGCCGTACGGGCAGCTTCTCGGCGTCGATACGGCGCTGCAGCCTCCCGCGTGCCGGGCCCTCGCCGGCGACGGCGAGCAGCGGCTGCTCCGGCAGCGCCAGCCACATGCGGGCGGCCTCCAGCAGCGGTTCGTGGGTGGCGTACGCGTCGAGCGGGGCGGCGGTGAGCACCAGGGGCCGGTCCGGGGCGCCGAGTTCGGCACGCACCTGCTGCCTGCGCAGCGCGGCGCCGTCGCCGCCGGGGTGCGGCTGCCGGGGTGCGGGGACGGCGATGGGCGCGAGCCGCGCGTCGCGGGCGCCGCGGCGGCGGGCGCCGTCGACGAGGTCGGTGGTGGCGCCGAGGACGACGCGGGCGGAGCGGGACACCCGTCGTTCGAGGAGCGGCATCATCCGGCCCCGTACCCCGTCCGGGTGGCTCCTGGTGTGCCAGGTGACGACCAGCGGCCTGCGCTGGCCGAGGATCGTCGAGCACGCCATCAGCCCGCACTGCAGGCCGTGCGCGTGGACGAGGTCCGCTCCCGCGCAGGCCGCGCGCAGCGCGGTCGCCGTGCACAGCGGCGCGGTGGCCAGCCCGCCGCGCTCGGGCAGCCGCGCGACGAGGGCGCCGGCGGCGGCGAAGCCGTAGCGCTCGGCGGTGGCGGGGGTCGCGACCACGGTGACCCGGATGCCCCGGGCCACCAACCCTGCCGCCAGCGAGCGCACATGCACACCGCTGCCGCCTTCACCGCGGCCGACGAGCTGCACGGCGTGCAGCGCGGTGGGGCCGTGGGGCGGTGTGGGGGTGCTGCTCACTGGGCCGGAACTCCTGTCCGTGGCGTCGCAGGGCCTGCCCAGGATGCCACTCCCAAGGAGCGGCCGGACCCGGCTCGGGGCCGTCAACCGCTCTGTACGGGCGTACAGGTCAGACATGCACCACCCTTCCGGGCGATGCCCCGCACGCCCGTCGCGCGCCGGTACGGCCGCGAAGGGGGCGGACAGCACGGTGCATTCCGCCCAACCACCTCGACAGACGTATCCGGCACGGGCCGGGTTGCCCCACGGCACCCGTTCGGCCCGCACGCGGCCCCACGCCCCGCGCGTAGCCCCAGGTCACACCGCCGGGCTCACACCGCCCGGTGCACACCGTCCCGCGCTACTCCGCCCCGGCGCGGGCCGCCGCGAGCAGCTCCTCCGCGTGCGCGCGGGCCGTCTCGGAGTCCTCCTGGCCCGCCAGCATCCGCGACAGCTCCCGCACCCGCGCCTCACCGTCCAGAACGGTGACACCGCTGCGGGTGACCGAGCCGTCACTGGTCTTCTCCACCAGCAACTGCCGGTCGGCGAAGGCCGCGACCTGCGGCAGATGGGTCACCACGACGACCTGTGCGCCGCGCGCCAGCCGCGCGAGCCGGCGGCCCACCTCGACGGCCGCCTTGCCGCCGACGCCCGCGTCGACCTCGTCGAAGAGGTACGTCGGCACGGGGTCGGAGCCGGCGAAGACCACCTCGACCGCCAGCATCACGCGCGACAGCTCGCCGCCCGAGGCGCCCTTGGCGATCGGCCGCGGCGGGGCGCCGGGGTGCGGGGCGAGCAGCAACTCGGCCTCGTCGACGCCCGTGGGGCCGTACGCGACGTTCTTGCCGTCGATCTCCAGCCCGTCGGCGTCCGCGGCGACCTCGGTACGGCGCAGGTCGACCGTCACCCGCGCGTGCGGCATCGCCAGCTCGGTCAGCTCGTCGGTGACCGCGGCGCCGAAGCGTTCCGCCGCGTCGCCGCGCGCCTCGGTCAGCGCCTCCGCCAACTGCGCCAGCTCGCCGCGCAGCGCGTCGCGCTCGGCGGTCAGCTCCTCGATGCGCTCGTCGTCGCCGTCGAGTTCGGCGAGCCGGCCGGCGCCCGCCTCGGCCCAGGCCAGGACGGCGGAGACGCTGCCGTCGCCGCCCGCCCTCTCGCCCGCGGCGGGCTCGTGGCCGTACTTGCGGGTGAGGTGGGTGAGCACCGAGCGGCGTTCCTCCACCGCGGCGAGGCGCAGCGGGTCGGCGTCGATGCCGTCGCCGTACGCGGCCAGCTCCTGCGCGACGTCGCCGAGGAGGATACCGACCTCGGTGAGCCGGTCGGCGAGCCCCGCGAGCGCCGGGTCGTGGGCCCGTACAGCCGCCAGGGCGCGCTGTGCGCCCGCGACGAGCGTGCCGGCGTCGACGGCCTCGGGCTCCGCCGGGTCGCCCGCGAGCGCGGCGTGTGCGGCGGCGGAGGCGGCGGTCAGCGCCTCCGCGTGGCCCAGCCGTTCGGCCTCGGCGGCCAGCTCGACGTCCTCGCCGGCCCGCGGCTCCGCGGCGGCGACCTCGTCGAGCCCGAAGCGCAGCAGATCCGCCTCCTGCAACCGCTCACGCGCGCGGGTGGTGATCTCGTCCAGCTCGGCGCTGACGGCCCGCAGCCTGCGGTACGCCCCCGAGTACTTGGCCAGCGGCGCGGCGACCGCGTCGCCCGCGTAGCGGTCGAGGGCCTGCCGCTGCCGCGCGGGCTTCAGCAGCCCCTGCTGGTCGGTCTGCCCGTGCACGGCGACGAGGTCCTCGGCCAGCTCGCCGAGGAGCCCCACGGGGACCCCGCGGCCGCCCAGGTGCGCCCGTGAGCGGCCTTCGGCCGAGACCGTACGGCTGATGAGCAGGGCGCCGTCGTCCAGCTCGGCACCGGCGTCCTCGGCCCGTACCGCCGCGGGGGAGCCGTCGCCCACGGCGACCCGGCCCTCCACGACGGCGGACTTGGCGCCGATGCGTACGAGCGCGGCGTCCGCCCGCCCGCCGAGCAGCAGCCCGAGGCTGGTGACGACCATGGTCTTACCGGCGCCGGTCTCGCCCGTCACGGCCGTGAAGCCGGGCGACAGCTCGACGACCGCGTCGTCGATGACGCCCAGGGACTTGATCCGCATCTCCTCCAACACGGTACGACCATACGAGGTTCCGGCACCGCGTTGCGAGGGGCGTCTTGATCGGCGCCCGCCACGACGACGGGACGGGCCGTACCGCGGTGCCGCCGCGGCGGGCGGAAGGACCCTGCGTGGGACGGGCCGCGCGTCAGTTCGGCGCCCCGCGCCAGCCCGCCACCGGCAGCGCGAACTTGGCCACCAGCCGGTCCGTGAACGAGGCGTGGTGCAGCCGCGCCAGCCGCACCGGCACCGCGCCGCGGCGCACCTCGACGCGCGCCCCGGACGGCAGGCCGACCGTGCGGCGGCCGTCGCACCACAGCACGCCGTGCTGGTTCGTCGGCTGCACCTCCACCGCCAGGATGGAGTCCGGGGACGTCACGAGCGGCTTGGCGAACAGCGCGTGCGCGCTGATGGGGACCATCAGCAGCGCCTCCACCTCGGGCCAGACCACGGGCCCGCCGGCCGAGAAGGCGTACGCGGTCGATCCCGTCGGCGTCGCGCAGACGACGCCGTCGCAGCCGAAGCGGGAGACGGGCCGGCCGTCGACCTCGGTGACGACTTCGAGCATCCGCTCGCGGGCGGCCTTCTCGACGGACGCCTCGTTGAGCGCCCAGTCGGCGTGCACGGTCCTGCCCTCGTTGCGTACGAGGACGTCGAGCGTCATCCGCTCCTCCACCTCGTACTCCTTGGTCACCACGCGGTCCACGACCTTGTCGAGGTCGTCCCGCTCGGCCTCGGCGAGGAAGCCGACGCGGCCGAGGTTGACGCCGAGCATCGGCACGCCGGACTTGCGGGCGAAGGCGGCGCCGCGCAGCAGCGTGCCGTCGCCGCCCAGCACGATCAGCAGCTCGCAGTCGTCCATCACCCCCGCGCCGGCCTCCACCAGCTCCGTCTCCGGCGGCAGCGGGAGGTCGGCGGCCTCGTCGGCGAGCACGCGCACGCCGACGCCGCAGCGCAGCAGGCCGCGCACGACCAGCTCGGCGCTGCGGATCGCCGCAGGCCGGCCGGTATGGGCGAGCAGGAACACGGTGCGGTCTGTCATCGGGGCCCCTCCGCCACGGCACGTGCCACGTCCGCCGGGTCCAGCGCGGGCGCCCCGGCGCGCAGCCACAGAAAATACTCGACGTTTCCCTTCGGCCCGGGCAACGGGCTGGCCGTCACGCCGAGCACCCCCAGTCCGAGCGCCGCCCCCTGCCCGGCGACGCCGCGCACGGCCTCGGCGCGCAGCTCCGCGCTGCGCACCACGCCGCCGCTGCCCAGGCGTTCCTTGCCGACCTCGAACTGCGGTTTGACCATGAGCACGAGGTCCGCGTCGGCCGTGGCGCAGCGCACCAGCGCGGGCAGCACGAGCCCGAGCGGGATGAACGACAGGTCGCCGACGACGAGTTCGGCGGGCTCGCCGCCGAGGTGGTCGAGGGCCAGCTCGCGGACGTTCGTACGGTCCCGGACGGTGACCCGCTCGTCGCTCTGCAGCTTCCACGCGAGCTGCCCGTAGCCGACGTCCACGGCGACGACGTGCGCGGCGCCGGCGCGCAGCAGCACGTCGGTGAAGCCGCCGGTGGAGGCGCCGGCGTCCAGGGCGCGCCGGCCGGCGACGCGCAGCCCGAGGGGCTCGAACGCCGCGAGGGCGCCGGCGAGCTTGTGGCCGCCGCGGGAGACGTAGTCGGGGTCGGCGTCGTCGGGGACGACGACGACCGCGGCGGACGTCTCGACCTGGGTCGCGGGCTTGCTGGCGACCAGGCCGCCGACGGTGACCCGTCCCGCGGCGATGAGACGCCCGGCGTGCTCACGCGAGCGGGCCAGCTCGCGGCTCACCAGCTCGGCGTCGAGCCGGCGCCGCCTGGCACCGCTCACGGGTTCCCCGGCCGGTACGGAGCGGGGTGGGCCCCGGGGCGGGGCGGGGTGTGCCCGTGGGCCGGCGGAGGCACGGGCGGGCCGGGCCGGGCGTACCCCTGGCCGTACGGCGCGGGGCCGGCGGGCGGCTGCGCGGGCGGTGGCGGACCCTGGGTGCGGTCCAGTTCCTCCAGGGCCTCGCGCATCCGGCCGTGGGCGTCCTCGTAGATCTCCAGGTGGCTGCCGGTCGGCAGTTCGTCGGCGTCGGCGAGGCGGTCGAGTGCGGCGTCCACGTCGGCGTTGCCGGTGGGCGTGCGCCCGACGCCGAGCGGCACGGGCCCGGCCTCGACCGGCTCGGGTTCAGAGGCGGGTTCAGGCTCGGGCTCGACCGGCTCGGGCTCCGGTTCCGGCCACCCCTCCCGCACCGGTCCGGCTTCGGTCAGCGCGGGCGCCGCGGCCCCGCCGACGGCTTCCGCCGCGTCCCCGCCGCCCGGCTCCGTCGCGCCGTCCGCGCCGGGCCCCGGCCACCGCGGCGCCGGCTGCCGCCCGTACGGCGGGGCGGTCGCGGTCTCGGGCTCCGCTGCGGGCATCGGCGTCGGCTCGCTCATGCCACAGACCGTACCCCGAACCACCGTCAGGACCCCGGTCAGACCCAGCCGGCCGCTCCCGCCCGCGCCTTGCGCGCCGCCGGAACGACCAGCGGCGTGCCCGTCTCCGGGTCGTCGATCACCTGGCACTTGAGCCCGAAGACGCGCTCGACCAGGTCCGCGTCCACGATGCCGGCCGGCGGCCCCTCCGCGACGACCTGCCCGTCGCGCATGGCGATCAGGTGCGTGGCGTAGCGCGCGGCGTGGTTGAGGTCGTGCAGCACGGCGACCAGCGTGCGTCCCTGCGTCTCGTGGAGTTCGGCGCACAGGTCGAGGACGTCGATCTGGTGCTGGATGTCGAGGTACGTCGTCGGCTCATCGAGCAGCAGCAGCGGCGTCTGCTGCGCCAGCGCCATCGCGATCCACACGCGCTGCCGCTGCCCGCCGGACAGTTCGTCGACATAGCGATCCGCCAGCTCCCCGACCCCGGTGGCGGCCATCGACTCCTGGACGACCCGCTCGTCCTCCCGCGACCACTGCCGCAGCAGCCCCTGGTGCGGGTAGCGCCCGCGGGCCACGAGGTCGCCGACCGTGATGCCGTCGGGCGCCACGGACGACTGCGGCAGCAGCCCGAGCGTCCGCGCCACCTTGCGTGCCGGCAGCGTGCCGATCGCCTCGCCGTCGAGCAGCACCGCGCCGGTGCCCGGCTTCAGCATCCGCGCCAGCGCCCGCAGCAATGTCGACTTGCCGCAGGCGTTGGGCCCGACGACGACGGTGAACGAGGAGTCGGGCACGGCCACCGACAGGTGCTCGGCGACGACCCGGCTGTCGTAGGCGAGGGTGACGTTCTCGGCGGCGAGACGGCTCACTGCGGGGCTCCTGTCCGGCGTACGGTCGGTCATATCCGGCCCGCTCGTCGTTCCGCGGCGAGCAGCCAGAGGAGGTAGACGCCGCCGAGCACGCCGGTGACGACGCCGACGGGCACCTGGTCGGCGCCGAAGGCGCGCTGTGCCGCCCAGTCGGCGACGATCAGCAGCGTGGCGCCCATGAGGGCGGCCGGCGCCAGGTTGGGGCCGGGCGCACGGGTCAGCCGGCGGGCGAGCTGGGGCGCGGTGAGGGCGACGAAGGCGACGGGCCCCGCGGCGGCGGTGGCGGCGGCGGTGAGCAGCACGGCGGCCAGCAGCGCCACGAGCCGTACCCGCTCGACGGGGACGCCCAGCGCGTACGCGGTGTCGTCGCCCATCTCCATCATCCGCAGCGGCCGGCCGCAGGCCAGCACGAGCGGCACCAGCACCGCGCAGACCGCGACCAGCGGCCACACGTGCGTCCAGTCGCGCCCGCCGAGCGAGCCGGTGATCCACAGGGTGGCGCGGGCGGCGTCGACCAGGTCGGCCTTGGTGAGCAGGTAGTTGATGACGCCGGCGAGGAGGGCGGCGGCGCCGATGCCGACGAGGACGAGCCGGTAGCCGGCCACGCCCCGCTGCCAGGCGAGCAGGTAGATCGCCGCCCCGGTGGCGACCCCGCCGACGACGGCACCGAGCGCGACCGCCTCCGAGCCGCCCTTGAACAGCACGATGACCACCAGCGCGCCCACCGCGGAGCCGTGCGAGACGCCGAGCACGTCCGGACTGCCCAGCGGGTTGCGGGAGACGGCCTGGAACACCGCCCCCGCCAGCCCCAGCGCCGCGCCGACGAGCAGCCCCACCAGCACCCGCGGCAGCCGCAGTTCGCGGACGACGAACTCCTCCCCGGGCGCGCCGCCGCCGAACAGCGTGCGCACCACGTCCGCGAAGGAGAGGGGGAAGTCGCCGGTGCCGACGAGGACCACCGCGGCGGCCAGCGCGGCGGCGGCCAGCAGCAGGCAGACGAGCAGGGCGCGCAGGTCGACGCGTACCGACAGATCGCCCTTCGTGCCGCGTACGTTGAGCGTGCTCACAACTGCGCCATCCTCCGGCGTCGTACGAGATGGATGAAGACCGGCCCGCCGAGGATCACCGTGACGATCCCGACCTGCACCTCCGCGGGCCGGGCCAGCACCCGGCCGAGCACGTCGGCGCCGAGCAGCAGCACGGGCGCGAGCACGGCCGCGTACGGCAGGATCCAGCGCATGTCGGGCCCGGTCACGGCGCGCACCATGTGCGGGATCATCAGGCCGACGAAGATGAGGGGCCCGCAGGCGGCGGTCGCGGCGCCGCACAGCAGCGTGACGGCGAGCATGGCGAGCAGCCGGGTGCGGGCGAGGTGCGCGCCGAGGGCGCGGGCGGTGTCGTCGCCCATGGCCAGGGCGTTCAGCGGGCGGGCCAGCAGCAGCGCGAGGACGATGCCCGTGGCCAGGAACGGCAGCACCTGGCGGATGGTCGTCATGTCGGCGGAGGCGAGCGAACCGGTGGTCCAAAAGCGCATCTTGTCCAGCGCCGCGGTGTCCGTCAGCTCGACGGCGCGTACGTAGCCGAAGAGCGCGGCGGTGGCGGCGGTGCCGGCGAGCGCGAGGCGTACCGGCGTGGCGCTGCGGCTGCCGCCCAGGGCGTAGACACCGACGGAGACGGCGGCGGCGCCGGCGAACGCGAACCAGACGTAGCCGGCGACGGAGGAGACACCGAAGAAGCTGATGGCGCTGACGACGGCGGCGGAGGCGCCGGCGTTGATGCCGAGCAGCCCGGGTTCGGCGAGGGGGTTGCGGGTGAGGGCCTGCATGACGGCGCCGGAGAGGCCGAGGGCGGCGCCGGCGAGGAGGCCGAGGACGGTGCGCGGGACGCGCATGTCGCGGATGACGACGTCGGTGTCGCTGCCGTCGTAGCCGAAGAGGCCGTGCCAGACCTGGTCCAGCGGGACGGGCTTGGCGCCGATGGCGAGGCTGGCCACGCAGACGAGCAGCAGCGCGGCGCAGGAGGCGAGCAGTCCGGCGGCGCGCGGGGAGAACCGGCGGCGGCGCGGCGGAGCGTCCTTGCGTTCGGTGTCCGTACAGGGAGCGGCGTCGACCAACACACAGTTAGGTTAGCCTACCCTTATCAAACGGTGGAGAGGGCGGACCCTCACAGACCGAGGCGGGCCAGCGCCTTCCCCGCGTCGAGGCCGCAGGAGCCCTCCCCCGCGTACGTCCACGCCGCCGCGCACAACGCCCGCAGCCCGTCCAGCGGTTGACCCTCGCCGTCCAGCCGCAGCTCCGGCTCCGTACCGCGCACGGACGCGCTCCAACCGCCGCACCGCGCGACGGAACCCCCGCCGTCGCCCGCCACCGCCACCTCCGGCTGCGCGACCGACAGCCCGCGCAGATCCGCCGCCACATACGCCGGCCGGTGCCGCGGCTCGGCCGCGAGCAGATCCGCGGCGCGGGTCACGCCGGTCAGCACCAGCAGCGCGTCGACGCCGCCGTTGTACGCGCCCTCGATGTCGGTGTCGAGCCGGTCGCCGACCACCAACGGCCGCCGGGCGCCCGTCCTGATGATCGTCTCCCGGTGCATCGGCGGCAGCGGCTTGCCCGCCACCCGCGGCTCGGCGCCGGTGACCAGCCGCACCACCGCCAGCGCCGCCCCGTTGCCCGGGGCCATGCCGCGGGGGGTCGGAATCGTCAGGTCGGCGTTCGACGCGAACCACGGCACGCCGCGCTGCACCGCGAAAGCCGCCTCCATCAGCCGCCCCCACGGCATACCCGGCCCGCCGTGCCCCTGCACCACGGCCGCCGGATCGTCGTCCGCCGACTCCACGACGAGCAGCCCGCGCTCCCGCAGCGGCCCGTACAGCCCCTCGCCGCCGACCGCCAGCACGCGCGCCCCCGGCGGCACCTCCTCGGCCACCAGCCGCGCCACGGCCTGCGCCGAGGTGATCACGTCCGCCGGCTCCGCGGGCACGCCCATCGCGGTCAACTGCCCCGCGACGACGGCCGGGGGCCGGGAGGCGTTGTTCGTCACGTACGCCAGCCGCATGCCCCGCGCCCGCGCGCCGCCCAGCGCGTCAGCGGCGTGCTCGACGGGCACGCCGCCGATGTAGACGACGCCGTCGAGGTCAAGCAACGCCGTGTCGTACGCCGTGCACAGCGGCTCCGCACAGGCGTCGGTGCGGGTCCTGACGGGCTGGCTGATCACGGCGGCGGCTCCTCGGAAGGGCGATATCTACGCCTCGATCATCGCGCACGGGCCACGGCGCATACGATCCGGTCCATGCAGCGTTCACCCGGTCTCGACCTCCGCCCCTTTCGCGGGCTGCGCTACGCGCCGTCCCGGGTGCGCAGCCTCGCCGCCGTCACCTCCCCGCCGTACGACGTCGTCGTCCGGCCCGACGGGCTGCACCACCTGGAGACCGCCGACCCGTACAACATCGTCCGCCTCATCCTCCCTCAGGCCGGCGACCCCGCCGCCCGCCACCGCCTCGCCGCCGACACGCTGCGCCGGTGGCGCGCGGAGGGCGTGCTCGTCCCGGACCCGCAGCCCGCGCTCTACGTTTACGAGCAGCGCAGGGGCGACCTGCTGCAACGCGGCGTCGTCGGGCTGCTGGCGCTCAGCGAGCCGGCGGACGGCGTGGTGCTGCCGCACGAAGGCGTGATGGAGGAGATCGTCGCCGACCGCGCCGGCCTGATGCGCGAGACCGCCGCCAATCCCGAGCCGCTGCTGCTGTCGTACCGCAGCGACGGCGGGGCCACCGGCACGGCGGGCGTCATCGCCCGCACCACGGCGCTCACCCCCCTGCTGGCCACGACGACGGACGACGGCTTCGCACACCGGCTGTGGGCGGTGACGGACGCGGCGGAGATCGCGGCCGTACGCGCGGACCTCGCCCGGCGGCAGGCACTCATCGCGGACGGCCACCACCGCTGGGCGACGTATCTGCGGCTACGGGCCGAACGGCCCGCGTCGTCGCCGGGCGAGACCGGGCCGTGGGACTACGGGCTGGTCCTGCTCGTCGACACGGCCCGCCACCCGCTCGTCGTCCGCGGCATCCACCGCGTCCTGCGCACCCTCCCGCCCGCCGACGCCCTGCGCCTCCTCGGCGGCGACGCCCGCGTCCGGCCCCTCGACGTACCGCTGCCCGCGGCGCTGAGGGCGCTCGAAGAGACGGAGGGCAACGCGTTCCTCCTGGCGGGCACGGACGGCCTGCACCTGGTCGACCGCCCGGCCCCGGCCCTGCTGGCCCGTACCGTGCGCACCGACCGCCCGGCGGCGTGGCGCACCCTGGACGCCACGGTGCTGCACTCCACGCTCATCGAGCACGTCTGGCGCCTCCCCGACGGTCCCGAGCACATCGGCTACGTCCACGAGGCGGCGGCCGCCACCGCCCAGGCGGTCCGCCTGGGCGGGACGGCGGTGCTGATGAAGCCGGTGGCGGAGGACGTCGTACGCGAACTCGCGCGGGACGGGGTGACGATGCCGCGCAAGTCCACGTCCTTCGGCCCGAAACCGGCCACCGGGCTGGTGCTGCGGGCCCTTGACCTGGGGTGAGTCAGGGGCGGCGCTCCTCGTCACCGGCCGCGGGATCGTCCTCGTCGGTGACGTCGGTGAAGTCGGCGTCGCTCACACCGGAGTCGGCAGAGACCTCCGGCTCCTCCTCGGCTTCCTCCTCCGCGTCCGGATCGAGCGCGTCGGTGAACTCGATGCCGTCCAGCTCGGCCAGCCGGTCGGAGGCGTCCGTCAGTCCGTCGTGGTCGGCCTCGACGGCCTTCGCGAACCACTCCCGGGCCTCCTCGTCCCGCCCGGCCTCCAGCAGCGCGTCCGCGTAGGCGTACCGCAGCCGCGCGGTCCACGGGTGCACACCGGACGACGCCAGCTCCGGGCTCTGCAAGGTGACGACGGCGGCATCGGGCTGCCCCAGGTCACGCCGAGCCCCGGCGGCGACGAGCCGCATCTCCACCTGCCCGGCCTTGTCCAGCCGCTGCACCTCCGGCTCACCGGCCATCGCCAGCGCCCGCTCCGGCCGGCCCATGCCGCGCTCGCAGTCGGCCATCACGGGCCAGAGGTCGGGCCGCCCGCTCATGCGCCGCGCGGCGCGGAACTCGGCCAGCGCCTCCTGATACCGCTCCGTGTGGTACGCGGCGAAGCCGGCGGCCTCCCGCACGGCCCCGACACGGGACGCGAGCCGCAGCGCCACCTTGGCGTGCTCGTAGGCCCTGGGGGCGTCCTCGTCGAGCAGCCGGGCGACCATGACGAGGTTCTTGGCGACATCGTCGGCAAGCGTCTTGGGCAGGCTTAGCAATTCCTGCCGCACCGCCTTGTCGATCTCCAGCCCGGTGACGTCGTCGGGAATGGACAGCCGCCGCACAGGCGGCCGCTCCCCCTCACGCCGCGGCCCCCGCGCCCGATCATCCCGCCGCTCGAACCGCCCTCCACGCCCGGAGGCGTCACGGCGGGGCCCACGGGGACGGTCGTCGTCACGGCGGAAGTCACGCCGCGGACGGTCATCATCGCGGCGAGGCCCACGGGGACGGTCGTCGTCACGCCGGAAGTCACGCCGCGGACGGTCATCATCGCGGCGAGGCCCACGGGGACGGTCGTCGTCACGCCGGAAGTCACGCCGCGGCCGATCGTCATCGCGGCGAGGCCCACGGGAGCGGTCGTCGTCACGACGGGGACCGCGCGGACGGTCGTCCTCCCGGCGGAAATCACCCCGCGGCCGATCATCATCGCGGCGAGGCCCACGGGAGCGGTCGTCGTCACGACGGGGACCGCGCGGACGGTCGTCCTCCCGGCGGAAATCACCCCGCGGCCGATCATCATCACGACGGGGCCCACGGGGGCGATCGTCGTCACGCCGGAAGTCACGACGCGGACGGTCGTCATCACGACGAGGACCGCGCGGCCGATCGTCGTCACGCCGGAAATCCCCCCGCGGACGGTCGTCGCCACGGCCGAAATCACGCCGCGGACGGTCGTCATCACGACGCGGCCGATCGTCGTTACGGCGGAAATCACGCCGAGGACCGTCGTCGCCACGGCCGAAATCACGGCGGGGCCGATCGTCGTCACGCCGGAAGTCACGCCGGGGACGGTCATCGTCACGGCGGGGCCCACGGGGGCGATCGTCGTCACGCCGGAAATCGTGCCGCGGACGGTCGTCATCACGACGAGGACCGCGCGGCCGATCGTCGTCACGCCGGAAATCGTGCCGCGGACGGTCGTCATCACGACGGGGCCCACGCGCCGGCCTGTCCCCGTCCGTACGACGCGGACCGCCGCGACGGTCTCCGTCCCGCCGGTCGAAACCACGTCCGTCACCGTCACGACGCCGACCGCGGCCGTCACGGTCCTCGTCACGCCGGTCAGGTCCGTTGGTGGTCATCACTACGCTCCTCTTACTGCGTTTCACCGGAACGAAAACAAAAAAGGACCCATGGTCCCAGCGCTCACGCTGGGACCATGGGTCCTCAATAATTGTTCGGCGGTGACCTACTCTCCCACACGGTCCCCCATGCAGTACCATCGGCGCGGACGGGCTTAGCTTCCGGGTTCGGAATGAGACCGGGCGTTTCCCCAACGCTATGACCACCGAAACCCTCAATGGGTCAGCGAACAAGCACACTCTTCAATTAAGTGAACAAACTGCAGCTAACCCAGCAGCAATGGTTTGCTGTCTGGGAACCGCACAGTGGACGCAAGCAGCTATGGACAAGCCCTCGGCCTATTAGTACCGGTCACCTCCACCCCTCACAGGGCTTCCAGATCCGGCCTATCAACCCCGTCGTCTACAGGGGGCCTTAACCCCTCA